>JANWJV010000010.1 GCA_025451785.1 Bacteroidia bacterium
ATCGCCAAAACAACCACATGTTTTCACCGCATCGTAATAAGCGGAATACCATGTGAGGAAACCAAAGAAGATGCACAGGGCAAACAGCGACCAGAGGGTGAACTTTGTTTTGGCGCCCATGAGGAGCATAAAGCCGAGGGCCATCTCGAGCACACACATAAATGTGGCAAGGATCCAGGACATGGGGGTCATCCAATGCATATGGAATACCTCCCAATACTCGTCAAGCTTATAAGCAAAGCCTACGGTATCATTCGCCTTAACGAAACCTGAGAAAATGAACAGGCAACCTACTGCGATCCTGCATATTTGAACGAGTATTCTCATTCTTCGAGCCTGATTACAGCAAAAATAGCATAATTGATCATATCGAAGTAGTTGGCATCGATGCCTTCGGAGATGATGGTCTCCCCTTTATTGTCTTCTATTTGCTTGATCCTCAATAATTTCATAAGGATAAGATCGGTCAGCGAACTAATGCGCATATCGCGCCAGGCCTCACCATAGTCGTGGTTCTTATCCTCCATTAATTTCTTGGCCTCGCCTGAATATTTATCAAAAAGGCGGCTTATTTCATCGGCGGGTATCTCCATGCGGGCATCGTCCATGAGGCCGAGCTGCATAAGGCCGATCACCGAATAGTTCACAATGCCTATGTATTCTGACTTGATGTTCTCCTCCACCTTTTGCATGCCCTTTTCCTCAATGTTGCGGATGCGCTGGGCCTTAATGAAGATCTGGTCGGTGATGGAACTGGTGCGCAATACCCTCCAGGCGCTGCCGTAGTCGTGCATCTTCTTGATAAAAATATCTTTGCATACTTTTATTGCAGAATCGTACTGGAGCGAAGTCCTATTGGCTGACACGATCATAATTTGATGGCGAAAGATATGAATTTTTTAAAAGCTGAGCGCCCCCTTGTCATGGGGATCCTGAATGTTACACCCGATTCCTTTTATGAGAAAAGCAGGGTCAACAGCCGCAGTGGCAGTAGCAGTGGCAGTAAGATCATAGACAGAGTGAAGAGTATGCTCGATGACGGAGCCGATATCATCGACGTAGGGGGAGTTTCTACAAGACCGGGAGCAAGCGAAGTAAGCGAGGAAGAAGAATTAAAAAGGCTCATCCCGGCCATAAAGACCATCCATAAAGAATTTCCAAAAGCGGTTATTTCCGCGGATACGTTCAGGAGTAAAGTGGCAGTAGCAGCGGCAGCGGCAGGAGCTTCGATCATCAACGACATTTCAGGCGGAACCTTTGACAAGAACATGATGGCCAGCGTTGGCAAGCTGGGACTCCCCTATGTATTGATGCACATCAAAGGCACACCGGCAGATATGCAGAAGGAACCGAAGTACAAGAATGTAGTAAAGGAAGTGAAGCAATACTTTGAAGAAAAACTGGAGCTGGCCGCGAAACACAAGATAAAGCATCTGATCCTCGATCCCGGTTTTGGTTTTGGGAAAACACTGGAACACAATTATGAGCTGCTCTCACACCTCGATGCTTTTCATTCCTTTAAGCTGCCGATCTTAGTTGGGATATCAAGAAAATCGATGGTCACTAAAGCACTTGGCATAAAGTCGGACGAAGCGCTCAACGGCACTACAGCGCTGAACACGATCGCTTTGCTAAAGGGCGCAAAGATCTTGAGAGTACATGATGTGAAGGAGGCCGTAGAGGTTGTTAAGTTGACAAGAATGTTGAAGTAGTGCTTTTCGCACCTTCGCCACTATACAACCAGGTCCCTCGGCTTCGCCCCTGCGGGGCTTCGCTCGGGATGACAAGGCGCTTTAAAATTATGGGGCGCGGCGCGGCTCACCGCTACATATAAAAGAGCGAGCCGCGCCCCGCCCTTAAAAAAAACACCATCCGTCATCCCGAGCTTGCCGAGGGACGTGCTTTATTTTTACTTTTGACCCAATGCTTATCTTCATCACCCTCCGCTGGCTCGACGTGATCGACATTCTGTTGGTAGCGGTACTGTTGTACCAGCTCTATTACCTGGTAAAAGGAACCCCGGCCATCAACATCTTCATCGGCATGCTTCTCTTTTACCTGGTATGGGTAGTGGTAAAAGCGCTGGAGATGGAGCTTTTCAGCAATATCCTTGGCAAGTTCATCGATGTAGGCATCATCGCCTTGATCATCATCTTCCAGCAGGAACTGAGGCGTTTCCTTTTATACATCGGCACTACTGAGTTCGTTAGTAGAACCTCCCTGGGAAGAAGCCTGATACGGATGCGCATCCGCGGCAAGAAGCGCACGCAGCTTGATGTGACCGTTATCGTTCGGGCCTGCAAGAACATGGCCGAGAACAAGACCGGCGCCATCATCGTTATCACCGCCAATTCTGACCTTAAGTTCTACGCCAATACCGGCGACATTGTTGACGCGAAGATCTCGGCCCGCATGATCGAAAGCATTTTTTACAAGAACAGTCCTTTGCACGATGGCGCTATGATCATTTCAGGAAATCAAATTAAAGCCGCGCGCTGCGTATTGCCTGTTACCGAAAACCCTGACTTCCCCGCCGCTTTAGGAATGCGTCACCGTGCCGCGGTTGGCGTTACCGAAAACTCCGACGCGGTAGCGGTAGTTGTTTCTGAACAAACGGGCGAAATATCATTCGCAAGAGATGGCATCCTTCACCAGGCCGTTAGCCCCGATGAACTGAAAGGGATGCTGGAAGGGATCTCTGCCTGAGGATGATCCCCTATTTTACAAGGCTCACCTTCCCAATGTAATTTTTCATGTTGTGATAGTTGTCGGCAGTCTTTATCTTCCAAACATAAACATCTATTTGCGCCACTTCCTTACCGTCATTGGCGCGGCCGTCCCATCCTTTGTTGAGATTATCCGTTTCAAAGATCAGGTCGCCCCAGCGGTCGAAGATCATCATATGGAAATTGTCAGGATCGAGTCCCACGCCTTTCGGGAAGAAAGTATCGTTTAGCCCGTCGCCGTCAGGTGTAAAAGCATTGGGCACATAAATAGCATACTCGTTCTTAATGAGAAGCTGATCCTGTATGGTATCGCTGCAACCGTACCCGTTGGTAACAATGAGCGTTACCTTATAGCTTCCGCTGTCCTTATAGGTAAAGCTGGGATTCTGCATTATGGAAGAACTGTTGCCCTGATCACCGAAATACCATTGCCAGGAAGTGCTGCCTATGGAAAGGTCAGTGAACTGAATGGTAGGATTGAGGGTGGTGGCCGCATTGGGATTCATACTAAAGTTCGCTACCGGGTTGGGATACACGTCGATCATATTGTTGCAGGTGTACGAGTTCACACAGCCAGCAGGGCTCGTAACGGTGAGCGTTACGCTGTAGGTACCCGGCACAGTATAGCAATGCGCAGGATTCATAACAGTAGAAGAATCACCGTCGCCGAACTTCCAAAGATAGGTGGAACCGGATGGTGAAGAGAAGTTCAGGAAGTTGACGCAGAGCGCCGCGCAGCCTGCGGTATCGTTCACGGCAAAGGCAACCACCGGCAGGGCATTCACCGTGATGCTCACCACCGATGAATCGCTGCAGCCGTTCGCATCCGTTACATGAACTGTATAATTGGTGCTTACCGAGGGAGTAACGCTGATGGAAGAGGTTGTTTGAGCCGTGCTCCAGGAATAAGTATACGTACCCGTGCCGCCCGACACGGTAGTAGAAATGCTCCCTCCCTGCCCTATGCAGAAGTTATTATTAGAAGGGCCTGCCGTAACGATAAGTTGGTTGGGCTGCAGGATGGTAACGAGCGAACTAAGGGAACAACCATTGGAATCGGTAACAGTAACGGTATAGGCGCCTGCCAGCAGGCCGGTGACAGAAGCGCTCGTTTGCCCGCTGCTCCAGGAGTAAGAGTAGGCCCCTGTGCCTCCGCTGGCGCTTGCTGTGGCGCTGCCAATACCCCCGAAACATTGAGGATTGACAAAGCTGGCAGCCAGTGAAGGCCCTGCTGCCCCAACGATCTGCACGCTTGAAGTGGAAGTACATCCCACCGAATCGCTTACACTCACCGAGTATGTACCTGCGCTGAGGCCTGTGGCCGTAGCAGATGTTTGTCCACCGCTCCAGGAATAAGTATAAGTACCGATGCCCCCGTTCACTGTCATGGTGGCGCTGCCAAGGATACCACCTGTGCAGCTGATGTTGTTGTTCACCGCGGCCCCGGCACTCAGCCCGCTGCTGATGGTCACCGTTTTCGTAATGGAATCCTTCATGCACATGCTGGTGACCAGCAGTTTTACATTGTACGTGCCCGAAGAGGGATAAGTATGATTGGGGTTCTGGCTCGTGGAGGTAGTACCGTCGCCGAAGTTCCAGGACCAGGCAGAAGGACCTGAAACGCACTTGGAAGAGGAATCATTGAATTGCACCAGCAGGGAACAAGCCGTGGTAATGAAACCGAAGTTGGCAGCAAAGGTACGGTCGCGGCTGATGCTGTTGGGCAGGCCGTTGGTGTTCAGTTTTCCGGCAAGGGAAAGAGCATTGGCAACATAACCGGGGTTTGTCTTCACTTTCGGGTTATTGATCACACCCAGGTTATTGGAACCGTAGGTGGGCACACAATATATCTTGCAGTCGGGCGCCAGTTCAATGGTGGCAAGTCCCGATACGTTCGCCACCTTCACTTCCGTAGCGGGAATATTGGCGGCATAGGTCTCGTACTGGTTGATACCCCCGTTATAACTTATATAAAAAAGCGAATCGTTGGGCGCAAAGGCTACAGTGTAAGGATTAAAGATGTTGTTCGAAATGAGCTTGGGGTTGCTCACCACACCGGTAGTGTTGTTAAAGTCGAACAGCTGCGTATTGTTAGTGGTGCCGTTGTACGATGTCATCGCCAGCTTCTGGCTCTTGTTCGATCCCTTCAACACTCCAAAGGCTACAGGGGTAATGCCGATATTGCTGATCACCGGCGTGGTACTCACCCCTGCCGATGTTACAAGCCAGGCCCTGATGGTATTGCTGTTGTCATGATCGATCACCCAGTAATCGCTGCAATTGCTGTGGCGCAGGCCGGTAAGCTTTTCCATTGTAAAAGCAGCAAGGTTGGTGTTCTTGGTGCTCACATCGCCATTGCCGCTGTTGAGGCTCATGTCGACGGTTGAATAGTTCAGGCCGTTGTTATCGGTGGTGAAGATGTAATAGATGGTGTTGCTGCCTGGGCGGGGAACGATAAGGGCCGCCTGCGTGGAAGAAGGCCCGCCTAAAAGCCCGAAGCCATTGGCCATTTGTGTATGTGTTTTGTCCCATACACGTATCGAGTTGGTATAGAACAGCAAAGCGCCGGTAACAGGGTCGGATACCGTGGCGCAGCCTTCGGGCGCATTGAAGCTGGTGTTGCAATTGGTAATGGCAACGGGCGAGCCTGAATTGAAGTCGAGGCCGGCCGCCTGGCCGAAATACCAAATATTGTCTTGCTTTTGCGCGGATGCGAGCGTGCAAACGCAAACGAGCAGAACAGTGAAAAGGCTGATGCGGAAAAATTGGGTTGTCATGGTAAAGTTTTTTTACTGATACAAAGCTACCGGGTACACACTGGTCATCTAAACCAACTTTCATTTATATGAAGGTGTCAAAATATGACAATTTGTTGTTTTTATTATTTTTTAAGCTATTTTAGCCTAAATATCCGAAGTAGTCATGAAACCAAGCGAAGACCTGTTCAGGCTCATCAAATCACTGTCGCCTACTGAAAAAAGATACTTCAAACGCGTAGCCGCACAGCACGTGATCGGGGAAGGGAATAATTACGTGAAGCTTTTCTCCGCCATCGACCGGCAGGAAGCGTACGATGAGGAAACGATACGGAAACAGTTCAGCGGCCAGTCCTTTACCGCCAACCTGCACGTAGCGAAAGGGTATTTGTATAAGCTTGTGAAGAAGAGCCTGCTTAACTATCACGCGGGCAGTTCGGCCGACGCGGAGCTGAAGGACTCGCTGCGCTTCATTGACATTCTCTTCGAAAAAGGATTGTATGCAGAATGCGGGAAGGAGATCGCGCGCGCCAAGGCCCTGGCGTCGAAGTACGAACAGCAGCTGGCTTCAGCGGAACTTTCGGCATGGGAGATAGAGCTGATGAAGACGGCGCCGGGCAGCGGGCAGACTGAAAAAGAAAGCGAACGCAGTTATGATGAACTATACAGTTCGCTTGAGCTTCACAAGAACGCGATGGAGTATAACCACGCTATCTCCAGGATCTTCTTCAGCAGAAAATCGAAAGGCCTTACCCGCAGCAAGGGCGACTTAGGTACCGAGGAGCTATTGGGCGGGAACAGGAAACCCGGGTCCTTCCGGGCCAAATACTATTACTACACCTGCCTGCTGAGCCATTCCTTTATGCGCAACGATTATAAAAAGGCGGCGGAACATATGAAAAAGCAGGTGCAGCTATTGGAGGACCATCCTCATCAAATAGAGGAACGGCCAAGGGCCTATTCGAGCTCGCTCGGAAATTTAGTGCTGTGCCTGCACAATCTCCGGCGCTTTAAGGAGATCCCGTCCCTGATCGCCAAGCTCAAAGCCTTGAACACACGCTCGCCGCTCTTGAACCGCGAGATCTATTACACCAGCTCCCTGCAGGAGCTCGATCTTTACATCGATACCGGCTACTTCGAAAAGGCCGGACAGCTGGTGCGCGAGATCGACGCGCGCCAGGATGCCAGGGACATGCGCGCCGTAAAGAAATGGGACGAGACCCACCTCCACTACAGCATGGCCTATGCCTGCTTTGGAGCGGGCAATTATGCGCTGGCAAAAAAATACATCAACAGGATCATTAACGACACCTCCACCATTGCCCGCAGCGACTTGCATTGTTTCGCGCGGATCCTCAACTTGCTGGTGCACATTGAACTTGGCGACGGAGACCTGCTGGAATACATTGTACGCTCCACCTACCGCTACCTCTACAAACGAAACAAGCTGTTCAGGTTCGAGAGCTCTGTGCTGCAATTCATAAGAAAGCAACTTCCTTTGGTACGAACGGAAAAACAACTGCGCGAAGCCTTTGTAGTTCTCCGCAAAGAACTGAGCGTCATCGTAAAAGATCCGTATGAAAAAACAGCCCTCACCTATTTTGATTTCATCACATGGCTCGATAGCAAGATAGAAGGCAAAAGGTTTGCGGAAGTGATGAGGGAAGGTAAATAAAAACAGGAGGTCCCTCGTTGCGGCCTTCGGCCGCCCTCGGGATGACAAGTAATGATTTGTGTAGATGGGCTGGGCGCGGCTCACCGCTACACATAGAAGAGCGAGCCGCGCCCAGCCCTCTAAACCCTTAAACCCTTGTCATCCCGAGCGAAGCCCCGAAGGGGCGAAGCCGAGGGACCTCAAGCTTAACCTGCTAAGGATAATCTGTGCGAAAACCCAAACAAAATTTCCATCAAATACCGGAAATATTCTATATTTGCAATCCTTTTTAGAAAAATCCCCTGCCCAGGTGGCGAAATTGGTAGACGCACCACTTTGAGGGGGTGGCGAGCAATCGTGCTGGTTCGAATCCAGTCCTGGGCACAGTTCTTTTAAGATCTTAATGCCGCCCACGTGGCGAAATTGGTAAACGTTGCGGTCTCAGAAGCCGTTGGGAATACCCTTGGGAGTTCGAGTCTCCCCGTGGGCAC
>JANWJV010000011.1 GCA_025451785.1 Bacteroidia bacterium
TATATAGTGCGGAGGAGAAGGTAGTAAAGAGCCGGAGCGGGGTAAATTTGGTGGCAACGAGCCCGACGGTGACCTTGGATGTGCGGGACCAATGGTATTCGAACATTATAACGAGCACGTATTCGTCGATCTTTTGTTTGAACTCCGGGACGATGAACGCGGTATTGCATTTTGATGATACCAAGCGGGCGTATTATAATTCAGCCTGGACGATCGGTGTAACGTACGATATGATACTGTACGATGCGGCCGGAGCAACCACCACCAGCACTTCAGATTACTTAGAGATCGGCTATGATCCCACGAACGGATACTCGGATGTGCAGCTAAAGGAGTACAGCGGTTATTACCGGGCCGAGCTTACCATTACCAATGTAAACTTAACGGGCATCGGCAGCGTTCCTAACGATGTGGTGCTGGACTTAGAGTCAGTAACACAAAGACAATATGTAATGAGCGGCAGTACTCCAACGATCACCACGGCCTCGGGCTTTAACAGCTCGAGCCCCGCCAATAACGAACTGGCCTTAGCCTGGATGTTCATTCCGGGCGCGGAGAGCTATGAACTGGAGTGGGTCTTCGTGGATGTTGGCGCCAGCGCCTATACCTCACCCATCGGGTATGACTTTAAGAACGCCACGAGGATCAACCTGCCTTATAACCATTATAACATCACACTGGCCTATCCTAAGGGAACCATCATTTACCGGGTAAGGGGCGTGGGGGTTAACTGCTCGGGCACCCGAACGGAGAGCTCCTGGAGCCTTTCGGCGGCAACGGGATTGATCACCGATGGAGGAGTAAGTTCCTTTAAGTATAACTACGCAGGACTGGATGATAGTTTGAACTGGCAATACTCCTGCGCCTTTGCCGAAGACGGCAAGCGCAAGGAGATGATCAGCTATTTTGATGGAGGCTTGCGCGCCCGTCAGGCCATTACACAACTTAATACCGACAGTAATGTAGTGATCGGAGAGTCGAAGTACGATTACGAGGGAAGACCCTCGGTACAGGTGCTTCCTGTTCCCCGCTCCTCCAGCGGCATCCACTTTTATGGTGACTTTAACCCCAGCTTCGATCGGATGGATTTCGATGAGAACTCAACCTTAAGCAATCCCGCAAGCATGTCGAGCTCTTCGGGTGCAGGTCGTTATTATTCATCATCGAACCCCGATCAGGCGGGGGCCAATGCTTATATACCCAATGCGGGAGGTTATCCTTATTCTCAAACGCGCTTTATGGCCGATGGTACAGGCAGGCCTCACAGCCAGGGCGGAGTAGGATCGACGCATAAGCTGGGCAGCGGCAAGGAGACGAAGTACTTCTATGGCACGCCCGGCTCCCAGAAGGAACTGGACCGTCTCTTCGGCAACGAAGTAGGCAATATGCTTCATTACAAGAAGAACATGGTGATCGATGCCAACGGGCAGATCTCGGTGAGCTATCTTGACCAGGAGGACCGGGTGATCGCAACAGGCCTGGCAGGAACAAAGCCGGCCAACTTGTTAGACATCGACAGCAAAAAGCCAACACAAAGCACCATCACCGATACGTTGGTGAACAGCGGCAAGCTGGACCAGACCAGCGCCTGGGTGGCGGTGAACACCGTGTCGGTAGCTACGGCAGGGCCTTATACCTTTACTTATAACCTTACCGACGATGAGAACTGCGATGAATGCGCTCCCGCGTGTGAGGATTGCAAGTATGATATTACCATCACCGTAAAGAACGATACGGGAGGATTGGTGAACCTTTCTCCTTCTGATAATCCCATTATCGATACCAATATCAGTACGGCCACTTATTCATTTTCGGTAGTGCTGCCCATCGGGGTCTATCAGGTGAAGCGCGTACTAAAGCTTCGCCAGCATGCATACGATCTTTACAGGCAGGCTTTCATCGACTGGCAGAAGGACCCTGGGAACGAAGAGCCCTGCGTGGAAAAACGCGCGCTGGATCCTCCGGATTGCCCGGACTGCAACTTAGCCTGTGAGGATGTATATACGGTAAAGGACGGGGAGGGAGAGATACTTTATTATATCAACGATGCGGGCGACAGCATCAGTACCATGGATGGAGAGGAGCTCGTTGATATCTGCCAGGCGGCCATGTGCCGGTTGCCCAGGGTAGACCCCTGTACGATACAGTACCGGGCCATGCTGGCTGACGTTAGCCCCGGGGGACAATACTTTGATAACTTTCCGGAAGAGTACATGGCCGACGGCAGCGGCGGCTTAAAGGCCGATACCAATTGGGTGAGGGATTCATGGCTGGACACTTATGTGCGGCCTGATACGGCGGGCTTCGGCACCTGGTTCAATAGCACCTTCAGTAGTTCATTGAACCCATCAACCTGGGAAGATGTGCGGCAGAACTGGGATACCGCCTGGGCCTATACGCTCATTGGTTACCATCCTGAAAAATGTGCCTATGATTATTTCTGCGGCGATGCCAGCTGCGAGGGAACACCGGGGGATGTGACGCACGCGGAACTTTTTGAGTACGAATCGAGGATGAACGAGGACGATGGCAGCAATACCTATTTCTTTAACCCATTGGGCTTGAGCACAGCAGCCTCCGACGGCAATACCTTGACCAACAAGAGCAATTACCTGAACTATTCCAATGCAAGTTCAGTGAACCAGGACCCTTACTTTGCCACCAACTGTTTGCGCATGTGCACCGATACTTTGGCCGTGAGCAGTAAGATGACCGAGCTATTGCAGAAGTTCATTCCCATTATCCGCAAGAGCGACAACGCGCACTTAGGCTATTACAGCATCTGGTACGTATTGGAAGACCCTGATAACATTGCCAACGGCGGCGGCGGCGGAACCAACGTACGGCAGGACATCGTGGCGGTGTTCGACGCGGTGGATGACCGTATTACGGCGGGCACTAATCCTTCCAGCAAGTATGAGCTCTTCCGCTCGGTGTATATGTTCTTCCGCAAGGCCATCATCGCCAAGCGTTACGAGGATTATATCGATACCACGGGCGCTCCCTGTATCTTGAACCAGAACCCGCCCTTGCCCAAGTATGCCAACGGCTATCTGTCAACCACTAAGTACGATGGTAATTATACGGCAGAGAAGTTCAGGGTGCATTTTCCGGAGAACATCGTTTACAGTAAGTTCAACGAGCATATCTGTGAGCGCATCAGCGATACAACGTATTTCTCAACGCTGGTGGAGAACATTACAGAGATGGCCGATACGGAGATGACCCAGGCCTGCAACGTTACCTGCGAGCGTTTTGCCGACGCATGGGTAAAACGATTGAACATATGCAGCTTAAGCTCTTCTGATTCAACGACCATCCGCAACTACTTTATCGGCATCTGTAAGAACAGCTGCGGCGGGGACCACCCGCAGGGCAACGACACCACCTCTACGAGCGTGAGCGGTACCTGGGGCAGCTTCACCACCTTCCAGGGAGTGATCAACTATTACAATACGAACAATCATGCCGACAGCATCGACTGTCCGCATGTGTACCATGTGGAGAGCTACGACAGGGCAATATGCAGCTGCGAGAACTTACGGCTCTTTATCACCGAGAACGGCCTGGCCCTGGATAACTACGCCGGCATTGCCGACAGCTTGTCATCGGTGTTCGATACTACTTATACTGCCATGATGGTGGAAGATCTGCTAACAGAGTGCCTGGATGTAACGCCTTCTTTTGTGCAGCTGGTAACGGATAAGCTACCTGTTTTCATGCGATGCGATGCGGATGAACCGGACCCAACGCCTGAGGATTTTGAGGCCCAGGCCTTAAGCGACTGCGAAGAAGAATCGGACTCGCTGGCCAGCTTCAACCAGAACATACAATACAACAAGGACTTAGAGGCGGCGGCCACCGCTTACATCAATGCCTTCAGAGCGCAATGCTTAAGCGGCATTGTCGATAGAGAAGTGTTTACAATAACCTACCCCCTGGATGAGTACCAGTACACGCTGTACTATTACGACCAGGCGGGCAATTTAATTAAGACCGTTCCCCCGGAAGGAGTGAACGTGATCACCAATCAGGGTATACTCTCGGCGGTAAAGAGCTACCGTGCCACGGGCTCAGGTACTTTCCGTTACCCGGCCCATACCATGGTGACCAATTACAAGTACAACAGCTTACAGCAGTTAAGGGAACAAACAACACCTGACGGAGGCACCAGTGATTTTTGGTACGATGCGGTGGGAAGATTGGTGGCGAGCCAGAACGATAAACAAGCAGCCTATTCAACGCCCGGCTTTAGCTATACGAGGTACGATGCCCTGGGCAGGATCTATGAAGTGGGCGAGAACGCACAGGACACGGCCATGACAAGTATTATATCCTTAAGCCAGACATCCTTCAACAACTGGCTGACCTTAGGCAGCAGCCGCTCTCAGGTGACCAAGACCTTTTACGATGAAGCGGCCTTTAGTCCATCCTGTGTAAGCAGCCAAACGAACCTTCGCAATAACGTTGCGGGCGTTACTTACCAGGATACCTATACTACTTCATTGAGCAGTTTTGATAACGGTACCTTCTATAGTTATGACATCCACGGCAATGTGAAGGATCTGTACCAGCAGGACAATACCTTAACGGGCAGCGCCGTATGCGCGGTGACCAATTACGAGTATGACTTAGTGAGCGGCAACGTGAACGAGGTGCATTACCAGCCGGGAGGATACCAGGACCAGTTCCATCATAGATACTATTACGATGCCGACAACCGCATCACGGCGGTGTATACCAGTAAGGATGACCGCATTTACCGCAAAGACGCCAAGTACTTCTATTATCCGCACGGTCCCTTATCGAGAGCAGAGATCGGCGACAAACAGGTACAGGGAACGGACTATGCCTATACGGTACAGGGCTGGATCAAGGGTGTTAACGACAATACCTTGCAATCCTACCGCGACATGGGCAAGGACGGGCTCTTGTACAACATCAACGAGAACTTCGGTAACGATGCTATGGGTTATACTTTAGGATACTTCAGCGGCGACTACAGCACCATCGCAACGATGGACCCCAATTGCAAGTTTGAGGCAGCCACTTCCGGCAGCAGCTTAGCTACGGGCGCTCCGAGCCTTTACAACGGCAATATCAGTCACATGGTAACGGCTATATTGGAAGATGACGAAGA
>JANWJV010000012.1 GCA_025451785.1 Bacteroidia bacterium
TATCCCTTAAACATATTATGAGCACTTCTGTACTTCTTCCTCTCGTTTCCTTTGCTGCCGTTTCGCTGGTGATGATCATGGTTTGGATATGGGCCTGGAAGATACAGAACGCGGGAGTGGTCGATATTTTTTGGGCGTTTAACTTTACGGTTATCGCGGCAGTGATATGGCTGCTGGCCGATGGTTTCGAAGCCCGTAAGAATGTTGTATGCCTGATCGCGGCGCTATGGAGCCTGCGCCTTGGCATATACCTGCTCATCCGCGTTGGCTCTCACCTGAAGGAAGAAGAAGGTCGTTACAAGCAACTCCGTAAAGAGTGGGGGCCGAACCCTGACAAGGTCTTTTTCTTTTTCTTCCAGGCGCAAGCCCTCTCCAACATCTTCCTGTCCATTCCCTTCTTCATTATGAGCCTCAATCCCGAACCGCAAATGAGCATGCTCGAATACACCGGCGCCGGCATGTGGCTTGTATCGGTGATCGGCGAGGGTGTGGCTGACCTTCAGTTAAAGATGTTCAAGAACAACCCGGCTAACAAAGGCAAAGTATGCCAGCAGGGCCTCTGGAACTATTCGCGCCATCCCAATTATTTTTTCCAGTTCATGATATGGGTATCGGTTTTCATAATGTCGCTTTCCACGCCCTGGGGATGGGTTTCTATTGTGTGCCCGCTCACCATTTTCTACCTGATCTGGAAAGTAACGGGCATTCCCATGACCGAGGAGCAAAGCCTTCGCAGCAAGGGCGATGCGTTTCGTGAATACCAGCGTAGCACCAGCGTTTTTGTGCCCTGGTTCAAAAAGAAATAAGCTTTTGTTTTTATGTGGTACGACGGACTTGTAGAGAAGAATCTCGTTCCTGACCTCCTTCTAAGGTCAGGGATACGCAACCTGCTGCGCCAGCGCCTTAAGGAGGAGAAGAAGGCTACGCCTGAACTGCAAAAGCAGCATTTGTTGTCACTTGTTAAGGAACTGAAAGGGTCGCCCATCGCCATTGAGACCAAAGCGGCTAACGAACAGCACTATGAGGTTCCCACGGAGTTTTACCTTCTTTGCCTCGGCAAGCACCTCAAATACAGTTCCTGCTATTATAAGACCGGCGTTAAGGAACTTGATATAGCCGAGCGCGACATGCTGGAACTTACCTGCGAGCGTGCCCAGTTGAAAGATGGCATGCGTGTGCTGGAACTTGGCTGCGGCTGGGGATCGCTCTCCCTGTTCATGGCCGCGAAATATCCTGGTAGTAAGATCACCGCTGTTTCCAACTCACGTACTCAGAAACTGCACATCGACACGGAAGCGCAAAAGCGCGGTATTACCAACCTGGAGATCATTACCTGCGACATGAACAAGTTCGATATTGCCGATAAGTTCGACCGTGTTGTTTCGGTAGAGATGTTCGAGCACATGCGCAACTACCAGGAACTAATGAAGCGGGTATCGGGATGGTTGAAAGACGATGGCAAACTGTTCGTTCACATTTTTACTCACCGGCAATATGCCTATAAGTTCGAGGTGAAGGATGAGACCGACTGGATGAGCAAGTATTTCTTTACGGGCGGAATTATGCCCAGCGATGACCTGCTTTTTTATTTTGATGAGCACCTGGTGAAGGAAGATCACTGGCGCCTCACCGGTATGCACTATTCCAAAACCTCTGAAGACTGGCTGAAGAACATGGACAAGAACAAAAAGAAGATCATGCCCATTTTCGAACAGTGTTACGGAAAAGATCAGGCCCTGAAGTGGTTTGTTTACTGGAGGATATTTTACCTGGCCTGCGCCGAGCTCTGGAAGTTCAACAACGGCAGCGAGTGGCTGGTATCGCACTACCTGTTCCGTAAGAGATAACCTGATCTCCTTATCATGATATTCCTTTGCATAGCTGTTTTTCTTTTTCTCGTATCGCTTCTGGCGGTGCTTCCGGCACCTACCAATATGCTGTGGAGGCTCAAAGTGGGCGTAACGGAGTTTCCCTTGCTTTTCTTTTTTCTTTGTGATGTGGCCCTGGTGCCGCATATTATTATCAATGGCGGAGCAGGAGTGTCCGATATTCTGCTGGTCATTGCTTCGCTATTGTTCATCAGCCCCTTGCTTAGGGCAGGCCTTGTTGCGCAAAGCCTCCCCGCCGGAATTGGCGCTGCTTTTGGAAAAACGGAGGAGGCTGAATTGCCTTTCGATGCCGCAAGGATATTCAAGGGCTTTCAATTCAATAAGGTGCCTTATGAGCGTATCGTTTATAAGAGAGATGGCATGCTGCAATTGCATTTAGATTATTATCGCTCCCAGGGCAAGCACCGGTCGCCTTGTGTGATGGTGGTGCACGGAGGAGGATGGGATTCAGGCGACAGCCAGCAACTGCCCGCGCTTAACTCGTACCTGGTGTCTCTCGGTTATTGTGTGGCATCGATCAGTTATCGCCTGGCGCCTTCGCATAACAACCCGGCACCTGCCGATGATGTGCGCGACGCGATCGCCTTTCTGAAGGAAGCTTCGGGCAGACTTGGGATAGATGCCGAACAGCTTTTTCTCCTAGGGCGTTCGGCCGGCGGACAAATAGCATTGCTGGCTGCTTATACTCTTAAAGATCCAGCCATAAAGGGTGTGGTTTCTTTTTACGGACCCGCTGATATGGTTTGGGCCTGGTCGGTGCCCGGCAACCCGCTGATCATGGACTCGAGGGCTGTGTTGAAGAATTATATCGGTAGCACATTTGAAGAGGCCCCGCAACGATTTCACGCCGCTTCGCCTCTTGAATTTGCGGGAGCTGACGCCCCGCCCACCTTGCTGGTACATGGCAAGAGCGATGAGATGGTTGCATGGGAGCATAGCAGGCGTTTGTCAGAGAAGCTTAATGGGCTTGGCGTTCCTAATTTCTTTTTGTCGTTGCCCTGGGCAACGCATGCCTGCGACTTTACACTGAATGGCCCCAGCGGGCAGTTGAGCACGTATGCTATCACACGATTTCTCAGGTCAAGAACAACATTCCCCGCTTAGATGAAGCCAACACTCGCCATCATAGGGACAGGCATCGCGGGAATGGGCAGCGCGCATTTCCTTAAGGATGATTTTGATCTGACCATTCACGAAAAGAACGATTATGTTGGCGGTCATACCAATACCATAACCGTTGATGAGGAAGGGAAAGACATTTACATTGATACGGGCTTTATGGTGTTCAACCATGTTACCTATCCCTTTCTTACCCGCCTGTTCAAAGAGCTCAATGTTCCCACGAAAAAGACAGACATGTCCTTCAGTGTGCAGCATTGTCCCAGTCGCCTTGAGTTTTGTGGCTCGGGATTAGGCGGGCTTTTCGCGCAGCGTAGAAACCTCTTTAGCATCCGCCATATCAAAATGCTTTCGCAGATCGCCCGCTTCAACCGCGAGAGCCTGAAGATACTGGACGATCCCCGTTACGATGAATACTCTTTGGGCCGATACATGAAGGAAGAAGGTTATGGAGAGGATATGTTATGGAAATATCTTATTCCCATGAGCTCCGCGGTATGGTCAACGCCCATGGACCTTATGCTGGAGTTTCCGGCGAAGACATTGGTCCGGTTCTTTTTTAATCATGGCTTCCTAGGCCTCAATACACAACACCAATGGTATACAGTGGTGAATGGCAGCAAAAGCTATCGCGATATTATCATTCGTCCTTTTGCTGATCGGATCATGACGAACAATCCGGCGGTAAAAGTGGAAAAGGAAGGGAAGAAGGCGCTTGTTACAGCAAAGGATGGCTCGAAAAAAAGTTATGATAAAGTTGTTTTTGCTTGTCATGGAGATGAAGCCTTGTCTTTACTGGGGAATCCTTCAGAAGATGAGTCAAGGCTATTGCGGAATTTCAAATACCAGGAGAATACTGCCATTTTACACACTGATGACTCGGTGATGCCGCGTACAAAACGCGCCTGGTCGAGCTGGAACTACAGGATAGAGGAGAAGCAGGGAAAACTATTGCCGAGCACCGTTTACTGGATGAACTCGTTGCAACAGGTGTCTCAAAAGAGAAATTATTTTGTGAGCATCAACGATCCGGAGAATATCGATGATAAGAAGATCATCAAAAAGATAGTCTATGCTCACCCCTTGTTCGATGTATTTGGTGTAAAGGCCCAGGGCGAACTGCAAAACCTGAACGAGAATGGGCCCCTATACTATTGCGGTAGCTATTTCCGCTATGGTTTTCATGAGGACGCTTTGATGAGCGCTGTGTACCTTTGCAGAAAGCTTTTGAACAAGAATATTTACGGATGAACTCCTGCCTGTACCGTTGTAAGGTAATGCACCACCGGATGAAGCCTAAACAGCACCGGTTCCATTACAATGTGTTCATGTTCTGGTTCGACCTCGATGAAGTGGATGCCGTAGCGAAGAAATTTCTGCTTATAAGCCGCAACCGTTTTAATGTTTTCAATTTCCGCGACCGGGACCATTTACAACTTCCCAAGGAGAAACCAGATGGGACGAAGAAAGTGATGGAACACTTGCTCGACTATCTTGCTTCGAACAACGTAAAGCTCTCGGATCCTAAAATATACCTCCTTACCAACCTTTGCACTTTTGGATACCAGTTCAATCCTGTGTCCTTCTATTGCTGTTACGATGGCGAAGAGCTTCAATGCTGTGTGGTGGAGGTGAGCAATACCTTTCATGAGATGAAGCCTTACTTCATCGGAAAGGAAGACCTGCAAGGCGACAAGTTCCATAAGGTAGTGACCAAGTATTTTTATGTTTCACCTTTCATTGATCATGATGCCAGCTTTGATTTCAATATTGAAGTGCCTTCGGATAAACTGAACATTCGTATCGACGATGTTAAAGATGGCGACCGGTTCTTTATCAGTACGCTTACCGGGCAGCGTAAAGAGTTGAGCAATGCCCGCTTGTTTTGGTACGCGTTGCGCTTTCCCCTTATCACTCTCCAGGTCATCGGTCTTATTCACTGGAATGCCATTAAGCTTTGGCTGAAAAAAGTACCCTTTTTCAGGAAAAAGGACCTGCCGGAACTTCAAAGGGATGTGTTCCGTGAATCCCGGTAGAACCGCTTTCCCAAGTCCTTCGTATATTCGCTCAAGATGTCGAGCATTACCATTACCCGCACCAAAAGCCTCTACGAGAACCTCGTTGTTGGATTGCTTGCCAAGATGCCTTACGGCTCCCTGCGCTTAGCGCTTCCTGGAGGTGAGGTGCTGAACATTGGTAACGGCAAAGGTGTTTCGGCCGGCATTGATGTGAAGGATCCTGATTTCTTCCGCCGCTGCGTGCTTTACGGCGATATCGGTTTTGGGGAAGCGTATATGGACGGGCTCTGGGAAACGGAGAACATCACCAATGTGATCAAATGGTTTCTTCTGAATGTAGAACATGCTCCTTCTGTATCCGGAAGCGAGGTAAAGAACATGATGCTGAACCTGCTGAAGGTGTTCAATAAGATATATCATCGGAGCCGGCTCAATAATCTAAGCGGCTCAAGAAAAAATATTTCAGAGCACTACGACCTTAACA
>JANWJV010000013.1 GCA_025451785.1 Bacteroidia bacterium
ATGGAGATGGAGGTAGGAGGGAAGAGCTTATTAGACATGGGCTGTGGTACCGGCCTCCTCGCCATTCTGGCCAGCAAGATGGGAGCGAGCGAGATACTGGCGATCGATAATAACGAGGATGCCGTACGGAATGCCGGTGAGAATGTTAGTCTCAACACGTTAAAAAATGTTAATGTTCAAAAAGGGGATGCGGGGCTTTTGGTGGATAGGGGTTTTTCGGTTATTTTAGCAAACATCAACCGGAACATACTTCTGCGGGATATGGAGCGTTATGTAAATGTGCTGGAAAAAGAAGGGATCTTGATGCTGAGCGGCTTTTTTGAGTCTGACGCAGAAACGTTAATAAACAAAGCCGTCACCCTGAGCATTCCCGCGAAAGCGGGACACATCGAAGGGTTGGGCCTGACCTTTGTAGAGAAGGCCGTTAAGAACAGGTGGTGTGTGTTGAAATTTAGGAAGTAGAGTGTCGTCACCCTGAGCATTCCCGCGACAGCGGGACACATCGAAGGGTGAGTTGCAGAAGAAATAAAGAAGAAGGTATGGTGTTTATGAGGATGTTTAGGAGAGTAAAGTCGGCTGTATGGTTCGACTCCGCTCACCATGACAGCCTTCGCCTACTGCCTACTTGCCTATTTCTTCTACTGTCCTTCACCACAAGCGCCCAACAAGCCAAATCCTTCACCGAAGATCCCGTAAAATTCATTAGCGAAGTAAAAGACTTCTTCCAGAGCGGCGCTACCGACAAAGAGGAATGCGCCAAGTTCATGGATAAGTTCGAAGATGCCTGGAAGCAAGGCCGCATCAACGACGAAGTGAAGAGAGTAGCCTACGATTTCTCTAACCAGATATTAAAGAAACGCCTCCGCGCTACCGAGCTCCGCCCTTTTCTTGGCGCCATTTATAATTACGGCGTGCAGGGCCGCAGCGGCATTGCCCAATGGCAGGAATGCCTTACCAAGGTGATGAACGGCAAGGCCATTAAGAACGTTACCGACTTTTTGAACATGAGCGAAAGCCTGTTCGAGAGCAATACCTTTTACAAGAGCCCCACCTTTTCATGGGCCGCCAGCAATGCCAATTACCAATTCATGTGCGACAGTGTGCCGCGCATCTATTTCCCCAATGCCAACATACGCTGCTTTAACATCCAGGCCGATAGCGCCGTTATCTACAATACCAAAGGCACTTATTATCCTGCCCAGGGAAAGTTTGTGGGGGTAGGAGGTAAGGTGGATTGGGTGCGCACTGGCCTGGAGGCGGGTGTTGCTTACGCTGAGCTTAGGAACTATACCGTTATCGCCAAGAGCGGCGGCTATACCGCGGATACTGTTAACTTTTATCACAAGCAATATTTCCAGCAGGCCCTGCTGGGGCAATTGACCGAGAAGGTGATCTCGGAAAAGGCGGAGAACGTTTCGTATCCCCGCTTTGAATCGTATGTAAAACGTTTGAAGCTCAACAACCTTTATCCCGGTGTTGATTATGACGGGGGCTTTAGCATGCGCGGCGCCAAGTTTTTGGCAGCGGGCAGCAAGGAGGAGCCGGCACGCATCATCTTTAAGCGCAACAGCAAGAACTTCCTTATCGCTTCGGCAAAAAGCTTTACCATCGAAAAAACACGCATCGCTTCCGATCCCGCCGAAGTGAAGATCATGCTCGAAGGTGATTCCATTTACCACCCCGGCATCTCCTTTAAATACCTAGTGAACGATAAGCATGTGCTGCTGTATCGTGCTGAGGAAGGCCTGGCGAAAACGCCTGTGAGCGATAGCTACCATAAGCTGGACATGTACTTTGAGGAAATGAGCTGGAAGGTGGAGGAGCCCAAAGTGGACTTCCGCATGCTGGTGGGCAACAGCCAGGGCGAAGCCGACTTTGAGAGCGCCGACTATTACAAGCAGGAACGCTACGACTACCTCCAGGGCATGGACCAGATCCACCCGCTTATCCTGGTAAAGGACTATGTGAAGTTCCTGAACGGCGGCCGCCAGCCTTACGATACCTGTACTACTTGTATTTGGGAATTCCGCGGTGATGCTTTTGCCGGCTTTCTGAAACAAACCAATACCATGGTGCAGCCTATGCTGGTGAAGATCGCGAGCATGGGCTTTATCACGTATATATTCGACGAGGACAGGGTGATCGTGAAGCCCCGCCTTATTCGTTACATACTTAACCGCGCCGGCAAGGCCGATTACGATATGATCAACTTTCACAGCGATGTGAAAGGCGACCGCATAGCGCAGGATGCCGGCAATAACAACGCGAGCATTAACCTGCTGAACAACGACCTTACCATTTTTGGCGTGAAGAGCATCCTGATGAGCGACAGCCAGCAGGTGGTCATTGTGCCCAAGGACCATAAAGTGGTGGTGAAGAAGGGCCGCGACTTTACTTTTGCGGGCCTCGTTCACGCGGGCCGCTTCGATTTCTTCGGAAAGGAGTTTAAGTTCGAGTACGATAAGTTCAAGGTGATATTGGATAACGTGGACTCGCTGCGTTTGAAAGTAACCAGTATTGAGCCCGACGCCAACGGCGAGCACCCGCTGGTGAGAGTGCGGACCGTGATCGAGAACATTAACGGCGACCTGCTCATTGATCATCCCAAGAACAAGAGCGGCTATAAGATGTTCAGCCAGTACCCCATTTTCAACAGCAATAAGGAGAGCTTTGCTTATTATGACAAGCGCCAGATATTCAACAGCGTGTATAAAAAGGACAAGGTGTACTTTAAGCTGGAGCCCTTTACCATCGACTCGCTGGATAACTTTACCAATACAGGCCTTAAGTTCAACGGCACCTTTGCCTCGGCGGGGATCTTTCCTGACCTGAAAGAAACACTTGGCCTGATGCCCGATTATTCGCTGGGCTTTGTGCACAAAGCGCCCGAGGGCGGCTACCCCTTGTATGGCGGAAAGGCGGTGTTCAAGAACGAGATACGCATGAGCAACGAGGGCTTGCGCGGCGATGGAGTGGTGAACTTTGTAACCTCTACTACCGTCTCGAAAGATTTTCAATACTTCCCGGATTCGATGAACACGGTGGCGCAAACCTTTGTGGTGAAAGAGCAAAAGATAAAGCCGGAATTCCCCGAGGTGAACGCCGAGGAGCCCTATATCCATTGGGAGCCGAAGAAGAACCAGATGAACATTTACAAGCAGAAGAAACCCATTAACTGCATGAATGGCAACGCGCAAATGAATGGTGTGCTTACGCTCACTCCCACACAGCTCACCGGCAACGGCATGATAGAGTTCGCCAACTCGGAGCTTGTTTCCAAGCGCATCAGGTTTAAGAGCATCCAGTTCGATGCTGATACTTGCGACTTTAAGATGAAGAGCAGCGGCGCGGCGGCACTGGCCTTTGCCTCCAAGAACGTGAAAGCCCACATCGACTTCGATAAACGTACGGGTGAGTTCGAATCGAACGGCCGCGGTTCCTTTGTAAGCTTCCCTGTTAACAAATACATCTGCTATATCGATAAGTTCAAGTGGTATATGGATAAGAACGACATTGAGATAAGCGCCGGCAACAAGCTTAACGCGCAGCAGCAAAAGGGCGACGTGGAACTGAGTGGCGGTTCGGAATTCATCTCCACGCATCCCAAGCAGGATAGTTTACGATGGATAGCGCAGGCGGCGAAGGTGGACCTGAACAACTTTATTATCTCGGCCCGCCAGGTGAAGTTTATTTCTGTTGCGGACGCCAAGATCATGCCCGATAGCGGAAATGTGGTGGTGGAGAAGGACGCGAAGATGCGCACGCTGAAGAACGCCAAGATACTGGCCAACTCTGTAACCAAGTACCACAACGTGTATGGTGCCACTATCGACATCACCAGTCGCAAGAACTACAGCGGCAGCGGCGATTACGATTATATAGATGAAATGCGTGCCAAGCACCCCATCCACTTCAGCAATATAAGTGTGGATACTACCTTGCAAACCTTCGCGATGACGGAGATACCTGACAGCGTGAAGTTTACCCTGAGCCCCAACTTTGATTACAAAGGCAAAGTAAAACTGCTGGCCAGCAACCAGTTCCTTGAATTTACCGGCGCCGCGCGCATCCACCACAACTGCGATAAGATAAGCAAGGGTTGGTTCAAGTTCAGCTCGCAGATCGACCCTATGAAGATCTATATCCCTATCAGTAAGGAGCTGGAAGGCCTGGACGGCAAGATCGCGTCGAGCGTAATGGTAACGACTGACAGTACGCACCTCTACTCCGCGTTCTTAAGCCCCAAGAAGGGCCGCACGGATGTGGAAGTATTGCCTGCCGATGGCTTTATATATTTTGAAAAGCTGGCGCAGGAATACCGCATCTCTAACAAAGAGAAGCTTGCGGAACGTGCCCTTACCGGCAATTACTTAAGTCTTAACACCAAGAGCTGCACCGTATACGGCGAAGGCAAAATGAACCTGGGCACCAACCTGGGCCAGGTGAGCACCACCACCGTGGGAAGCGTAAACCACTTCCTTATCCCTGATTCTACCGCCTTTGACCTGTTGATGGGTATCAACTTCTTTTTCGATGACGGCGCTATTGACAAAATGGCGAACGATATAGGTGTGTACTTCACCAACCTTACTCCCACCAATTTCAGCAGGCCGGTGTACGAAAAAGGTCTCCGTGAACTGTTAGGCAAGGAACAGGCGGATAAACTGATCTCGCAGGTGAACCTGTACGGATCGTTCAAGAAGTTCCCTGATGAACTGAAGTACACCCTCTTCCTCACCGACCTTAAGATGAAGTGGACCACCAAAACATCGTCCTATCTCTCGAGGGGCAAGATCGGCATCGGCAATATCCAGAAGACGCAGATCAACAAATTTGTGGATGGCCGCATTGAGATAAAGCGCAAACGCAGCGGCGATATCATTACCATTTACCTGGAGATGGATCCCAACAACTGGTATTTCTTTACCTACGAGCGCGGCTTGATGCAGGCGGTATCGTCGAACGCCAATTTCAACAACATCATTAAGGAAATGAAACCCGAGAATCGTAAGCACGAGGAGAAGGACAAACCCGCTTACCAGTTCAATCTTTGCACCGAAGCCAAGAAGAAGACCTTTCTGCGTAAAGTAGGAAGCGTGGAAGAGGAGGAGAAGGAAGAGGAGGGAGGACGATAACCCTTCGATGTGTCCCGCTGTCGCGGGAATGCTCAGGGTGACATTTTTGTTAATTTTAGAAATATTAGATTTGCGTCGTCATGGTGAGCCCTTCGTCGAGTAGTCATGGTGAGCGGAGTCGAACCATACTACTCGCTCAGGACAGGCTTGGTCGAACCATAGACGCAAAACAAAATCAATGATCAGCATCCCGAACATTGTAGGAGTACTGATAGCCTATCTCTTAGGCTCGGTGGCTACAGCGGTATGGATCGGGCAATACTTTTACGGTGTTGATGTTCGCGAATACGGCAGCGGTAACGCCGGAGCCACCAATACTTTTCGTGTGATCGGTAAAAAGGCGGGCATCGCTGTATTGATCATCGATGCCTTAAAAGGCTGGCTGGGTGTAGGCATTGCCTGGCTTGGCACCTACAAGCCCGGCACCGAACAATTCGTGAACTTTCAATTGGTGTTGGGCATCGGCGCGCTGGTAGGACACATTTTTCCGCTCTATGCGGGTTTCAGGGGAGGGAAGGGGATCGCCACGCTTTTAGGAATTGTGCTCGCTGTTCATCCCTGGGCAGCCTTGTGGTGCATCGGCGTGTTCCTTATCGTGTTCATCATCTCTCGCTACGTTTCATTGGGCTCCATGATCGCCGCCATCACGTTTCCCATCGTGGTCATCTTTGTGTATAAGGCCGTCATTCCTTCGCTGGTCATCTTTTCATTATTGATAGCGGTACTGGTATTGATGACGCACCAGAAGAACATTGAACGATTGCTCCGCAGAGAGGAATCCAGAGCGAATCTGTTTAAGAGGAACCCTCAGGGAGAACAAGAGGATGATGCTGATGAAGATTAGGAGGGAGGGAGAGAGAATGCCGTTCTTCGTTATCTTACTGCGTAAATCAGGAGGTCCCTTCGCCTCGCGGCGCGAGGCTCGGGATGACAAGGTGTTATAGGATACAATAGGGAGGGGGGGGGGGGGGGTGGGGTGGGGGCCGCAAGCCCCCCCCCCCCCCACAAACAAAAAAAAAAAAACGAAGGCGCCCCGCCCGCC
>JANWJV010000014.1 GCA_025451785.1 Bacteroidia bacterium
ACGGGAACGGATGTACGGCCACGGCCACAGTGATCATCACCCAGCCTGCCTTGCTCTCAGCGGCAGCCTCTACTTTGACCAATGTATCCTGTACGGGAGGCAATAACGGATCGGTGGCAGTGACGGCTAACGGAGGTACGGTAAACTATACCTATAGCTGGAACAACGGACAGGCATCAGCTACCGCTACAGCCTTAACGGCTGGTACTTATACCGTAACGGTGACCGACAACAAAGGATGTACGACAACAGCAACCGCTACTGTTACCCAGCCTACGCAGCTGGTAACGGGCATTGCTGCATCTACCAACGTAAGCTGCAACGGCGGCAATAATGGTTCCGCTACGGTTACCGTTTCAGGTGGCATCTCCAATTACACCTACAGCTGGAACAACGGACAAACCGCGGCGACCGCAACAGGCTTGATCATTGGCGGCTACACAATGACCGTTACCGACGCTAACGGTTGTACGGCCACGGCAAGCATAACCATTACACAGCCTACGCTCTTAACGCTTCAAACTTCGAGTGTTAACTCCACTTGTTCGCAAGCAAATGGCACGGCCACCGTAACCTCTACAGGTGGTACAGGCGCTTACACCTATAGCTGGAACAACGGACAGGCTTCCGCGACAGCGACAGGTCTGCTGGCGGCTACCTATACTATAACCGTTACTGACGCTAATGGCTGTACCGCTACTGCCACTATAATTGTAAACAACTCTCCCTCACCTACCGTGTCCATTTCAGCTTCCACCAACGTAAGCTGCTTCGGTGGCAATGACGGAACCGCGACTGCCAACGCTGCCGGCGGCACAGGCACACTCACCTATTCATGGTCACCGCTGGGCGGCACAACGGCGAATGGCACAGGAATGACAGTTGGCATTTACACCATAACCGTTACTGACCAGAACGGATGTACCGCGACAGCCAGTGTAACCATAACGCAACCTATTGTCCTTAACATTGCGGCTTCAGGAAACATCGTATGCCAGGGCGGCAACGGTATTGCCAGCTGCACTGCTTCGGGAGGCACAACTAATTATACTTACAGCTGGAACAACGGGCAGACCACTCAGAACATTTCAGGCCTTAGCAACGGTGTTTATACGGTAACGGTTACCGACGCCAAAGGTTGTTCGGCTTCAGCACAAGCGCAGGTGATCGTAAATCCCCTGCCAGTGATCATCATCAGCGCAAATGATACAGCGGGTTGTATGCCACTTTGCGTAACCTTTAACTGCAGCTCCGCAAACATACAGTCATGGAGCTGGGACTTCGGCGATATTAACGGCGGCAATAACACCTCTACGCTGCAGAGCCCGAGTCATTGTTATAAGAGCTCAGGGTCCTATGATGTAACGATAACCGTTACGGATCAGAACGGCTGCGTGAACACACTTACCAAAAAGGCCTGGATCACAGTACACCCGAACCCCATCGCCGACTTCACCGCAGCGCCACAGCCCACTACTGTGCTCAACGCGACTATCACCTTTACGGATAAGAGCATCGGTGCTAATACCTGGAGCTGGAACTTCGGCGAAACTTCTTCAGGAAGCAGCAACACCTCCTCACTGCAAAACCCGGTACATACCTATGCCGACAGCGGCAGTTACCAGGTAACGCTTAAAGTATGGAACAGCTTTGGCTGCGAAGACTCCATTATCAAGACAGTGGTGATACTTGGCGATTATGTTCTGTATGCTCCCAATGCCTTTACTCCTAACGGCGATGGACTGAACGACCTCTGGAACGTGAAGGGCATCGGCATTGACCCGAACCATTTCGAGCTGTTCATCTTCGATCGCTGGGGCAACCTGATCTATTACACCGACGACCTTTACAAAGGCTGGAGTGGTATTGCCAATTACGGCAAAGACATCGCTCAGCAGGATGTATATGTATGGAAGTGTTACACCCGCGACTTCTTAGGCGGCAAGCACTCGTACATAGGACATATTAACCTTGTGAGGTAAAAACCAATTCATGATCTTGTGAAGGGCCCATTTCGGGCCCTTCTTTTTTAGCCTATTCTTTGGAGTCAGTGTTTTAAGCCGGCTATTTTGGTTTACTTTGTATTGAGCGCTATCAGCGCTTTGCCGCATGCCACAGAAAGGAAGCACCGACCTGTTCCGACTGATCCGTTCCTTAAGCAGGACAGAAAAAGCTTATTTCAAAAAGTTTGCCGAGCGGCATGTGATCGGGGAAAAGAACAATTACCTCAAATTGTTCGATGCCATTGACCGGCAGCCTGTTTACGACGAGGCAAAACTGCTGAAGGAGGAGAAGTACATTAAGCAGCTGCCCTACCTGAAGAACTATCTTTTCGACCTTATTATGAAGAGCATGGGAGTTTACCATGCCGATACTTCCCTGGAAACCACTATCGAGAACAGCATCCTCAGAGTGCGGATACTATATAACAGGGGGCTTTACGACATGTCCCTCAAACTGCTTCTCAAAACAAAGGAACATTGCATCCGCTACCAGTTCTTCCTTGATGCTGTTAAGCTCATTGCGCTGGAGCGCCGTATTATGCTTGAATCGGGCAATAAACTGGGAAATAAGAAAAAGTACGATGAGCTTCACCGGCAGGAACTCAAGTTCCTGCACAACGACCAGCTTATATCGATATATGCCGGGCTCGAAGATGAAATAGCGTTCAAAGCATGGGAGCTGGAGAAAAAGGGGATCTCGCCCCTGCCTGCCGACTTTGAAAGCACAATGCACCACGAACTGCTGAAACAAGAAAGAAAAGAATTTCCGCTCAGGGCAAGGATACTGTTCAACAATGTTCATTCTGTTTATAACAGGCATATTCAGCAAATGGAAAAACACCTCCATTTTGCTTCAGAGCACAAAAGGTTAAAACTGGAGGAGTACAAGATCTTCGGCGATGTGCTCAAGTACATCACCTGCCTTAACAATTATTTCCTTTCTTGTTTTTATCTGAAGAAATACAAAGAGGCCGCCAGGGTGCTTGATGAAATGGCTGGCCTCCCCGTACGCTCTCTTAAGGAAGAAGAAGCGGTATACAGCCGTTACCTTTTATTGGGCGCCGGGCTGCGTATTGTACAGGGCAAGTTCATTGAGGGAGCAAAATTCCTGAAAGAACACACACAGGTACGGGAACGCATTTGGCCGATCATGAAGCCTAGCCGCAAAGTGATACTGTTGATGAACATGATCAACATCACTTTCGCCAATAAGGATTATAAGGAATGTCTCAGGCTCATCAATCATATAAGCACTGCTGATATGGTGAAGATCCGCCCTGCCTTCCGCTGCCATTGCATACTATTAAGCATTATGGTGCATATTGAGCTTAAGAACTTCGACCTCCTTCCCTACCTCATTAAATCGGCCAAGCGCTTTTATACCACGCACCAGTTGCTGAAACCTTTAGAGAAGACCATGCTTGCGCTCTTTACAGAAGTAGCGAAGTCAGGCAAAACAGATCCCGCGTTATTACGCACTACGAAACAAAAACTGGAAAAGATCTTTGAGTCGCCTATTTATCAAGATACCATCGCCACCTATTTCGACTACTTCTCATGGCTCGAAAGCAGGATCCTTAACATCTCATTTGTGGAAGCGGCCAAGCGAAAGCTCATTAATTAATTATAAAGATTAAGTAAATATATTTAAATTACTGATTAACAGTAATTTATAGTATTATTAATTTCTATTAATAACGTCCAGCTTCTCCATAGATACAACATCAATACTGGGAAAACCGAACTCCTCCACCACCTTACCCTTTACCAGGTAACAACCCTTACCCCTGAAAGGATATTGTTGCAGCACACGGGGGAAATGAGTAGTGTCGAAAAAATACCCGTCGGCATCCACAAAAGTACCGAACGACATGCTCTCCCCTCGTACCGTGCTGGTCACTTTGTTTGTCACATAATAACCGGCAATGGTTATCTCCTTTCCTGTATTGGCGCAAAGCCCCGACACTTTCATACTTGTATCGATGGGCGCATCAAGAAGTTCGAAAGGCGAGCACAAAGGGAAGCCGAGTATCTCTATCTCATCAAAGGCATCGTCATGCACATGGCGTTGCAGCTCCGGCAGACGAAAGCCACTCCTGGCCACTTCAAACAATTCCTTCACCGGCGCTGACTTACGCTGAGCGCCCAGGATCGCATGAACTTCCCACAGCAATTCCTTTTTCGGCTTACCTGTAAACCGAAAAGCACCAACCCGTATCAGCAGGCGAAGCTGCTCCACCGAAATAGCTACCCTTTTAATGAAATCTTCCAGGCCTGTAAATCCCCCATTGTCCATTCTCTCTTTCAGGATCGCCTGCACGGTACGCTGCTCCAGCTCCGACATATGTACCAGGCCCAGGTAAATATCATCTCCGTAAATGGTTGTAGCGTACTCACTGCGGTTCACACAGGGAGGAAAGATACAGGCGCCGCACATGCGCGCCTCGTGCACATAATTCTCTGTACGGTAAAAGCCTCCGAAGTTATTGATGACACCCACCATGAACTCTTTGGGGAAATACGCCTTCAGGTAAAGACTCTGATAGCTCTCCACGGCATAAGAGGCTGAGTGGCCCTTGGAAAAGGAATAGCCCGCGAAGCTTTCGATCTGCCTCCACACTTCTTTTACATCGGCCTCTTCATATTCCCGCTCCCTGCAATTCCTGAAAAAACTTTCCTTCGCCTTGCTGAACTCTTCCCTTGCCCTGAACTTTCCCGACATCCCCCGTCGCATCACGTCGGCCTCGGCAAGGCTGAGGCCGGCAAAATAATGCGCCACCTTTATAACATCTTCCTGGTAAACCATGATCCCGTAGGTTTCCTTCATCAGCTCCATCATAACAGGATGACCTTGTTTGCGGCGTTCCGGATCACGAAAACGAAGGATGTATTCACGCATCATTCCTGATTTCGCAACTCCCGGACGAATAATAGAACTGGCCGCCACCAGTGCCAGGTAGGTATCTGCCTCCAGCTTCTTGAGCAGCATACGCATGGCAGGCGATTCCACATAAAAACATCCCATGGTACGGGCGCTTCGCAAATGATCTTTGATCTTCTCATCGCTTTTAAACTTCTGTATATCATGAATATCGATCTCGTATCCCCTGTTCTTCTTCACTTCCGCGATCGTATCCCTGATATGACCCAGGCCACGCTGGCTCAGGATGTCGAACTTATACAGGCCGATGTCCTCCGCCTCGATCATACTGAACTGCGTGAGCGGATATCCCTTCGGCGGCATGCTCAGCGCGGTATAAGCGGTCATAGGCTGCTCTGAGATAAGGATACCGCCTGCGTGAATACTAAGGTGACTGGGAAGATCGTGGATGTGACGACCGTATTTGTGAATGAGCGCCGCAATGTGATCGGGTGTTTGCGCCGACCTCCTGTTCCGGATCAGCTCATCGATCTCCGCCCCGGGAAGCCCGAACACCTTGCCCAGTTCCCTCATCACGGATTGATATTGGAACGTATTATAAGTGGCCAGCAGCGCGGTGTGTGTTCTTCCGTGGGTCTTGAATATATAGTCGATCACATCGTCCCTGTCCTTCCAGGAAAAATCGATGTCGAAGTCGGGTGGATTCACCCGGTAGGGATTGATAAAGCGCTCGAAGTACAGGTCGAGGTCTACGGGATCCACATCGGTGATCCGCAGGCAATAGGCCGCAAGGCTGTTAGCGCCGCTGCCCCTGCCCACATAAAAAAAATCTTTGTGGCGCGCGAACTTCACAATATCATGATTGATGAGAAAATAGGAAGAGAAGCCCATTTCAAAGATGACCTTCAGCTCATTCTCCAGGCGTTCGGCAGGCGGGGCGTTGTTGCCAGGGTAGCGGTATTGCAATCCTTCATAACAAAGCTTCCTCATCAGCTGCAGGTCCTCCACTTCGCTGCCGGTAAATGTCTTTTTGTTCTTGTTCTTCCCGAACTCAAAAGAGATGCCGCACGACGACAGCACGCGGCGGGTATTCTCAAGCAA
>JANWJV010000015.1 GCA_025451785.1 Bacteroidia bacterium
GACAACGGCTATTTCTGGAAATACGATCCTACAACTAACATGTGGACCTGGATGAACAATGGTGCCACTAACTGGGGTGTTCAGGGAGTTCCTTCCATTAATAATTATCCCGGAGTGAAAGGCGGCGGAGCGCCCACCTGGGTTGATAATAACAACGACCTGTGGGTATATGGCGGATGGAGCGGATGGGATTCGAACCTGTGGCGATACAATATCACCACAGGGATGTGGACCTGGATGAAGGGTGTTGGACAGTGCACCTGTGCTCCAAGGGTATATGGAACAAAAGGAGTTGCTGCTGCCAGTAATCTTCCCGGTGCAAGAGCAGAAGTTCCTTCCTCCTGGAAGGATGCCGCGGGAAATCTCTGGTTCTATGGTGGCCAGGCATGTAATGGTACATGTACCGGTGGTGGTACCAATGGCGGATTAAGTGATATGTGGAAATACGATGTAGGAACCAATAACTGGACCTGGATGAGCGGAGGTACTACCTCTAATATACCTGCGGTTTACGGAACTAAAAATGTGGGCTCCACTACCAACACTCCCGGCGGAAGATTTGTTTACGCGAGTGGAAAGCAACTGAATGGCGAGTTTATGCTTTTCGGTGGTAACCCTGATGTAGGTGGTGAACTTAACGATACCTGGAAATACAATTCAATTACAGACCAGTGGACCTGGCTCGCCGGACCCAATGCCCAGAACCAGGTAGGGGTGTACGGCACCAAATGCGTAGCAGCGGCTACCAACAATCCCGGTTCGGGAAGGGAAGTGCGTGTACGCTGGACCGATGACTGCGGCAACCTTTGGGTATACGGTACAGGATCGTTCTCTACCGGTGCCAACGACCTGTGGAGATTCAGTGTGAAATCAGGAATGTGGACCTGGGTGAGCGGAACTAATCTTCCCAACCAACTTGGTGTTTACGGTACAATGGGTGTTAGTGCCCCTACCAACGTGCCGCGATGGAGAAAAGGCGGAAATACCTGGAGAGATGCTAAATACTTCTATATGTGGGGTGGCGTCTCCACTTCTAACCTGAACGACCTCTGGCGGTATCTTCCTGACAAGCCTGTAGCATCGTTCACTCCTGGCTCTTCGAGCGGTTGCGCTCCTGTGAATGTTAGTTTCACCAATAACAGTACCCCCGGCTGTAACGAGATAAAGTCGTACCTGTGGAACTTTGGCGGCGGCGCGGCGGATACTTCAACGCTCGCGAATCCCACTCACCTTTTCGCAAACAACGGAACCTTTACTGTTAAACTTGTGGTGGTTAATTGCACGGGCAGTATGGACTCCACCACACAAACAATAAATATCGGCGCGGGTGTTACAGCCAACGTGAACCAAACAAGCACCAGTTGTTTCGGAGGATCGAACGGAACGGCCAGCGCGAGTTTGAGCGGCGGCACTTCGCCCTATACCTATTCATGGAGCTCAGGACAGACCACACAGAATGTAACGGGCCTTAGTTCAGGAGTATATACAGTTGTTGTTACTGATAATACAGGATGTTCTACTTCTAAAACGGTAAGTATTACCCAGCCATCGGCCATCAGCACTCAAACATCATCGATCGGCGCGAGCTGCGGACAAAGCAATGGCAGCGCTTCTGTAACGGCCTCCGGCGGAACAGGTGCATTCACTTACAGCTGGAATCCTGGCGGCCAAACCAATTCATCGGCTACCGGCCTCAGTGTGGGGATCTATACGGTGACAATTACCGATGGAAATGGCTGTACAAAAACAGCCACCGCTAATATTACCAACACCACCGGGCCCAATGTCTCTCCCAGTTCGAGCGGAAGCCCGGCCTGTTTCGGTCAGAGCACAGGAACGGTCACCATGAGCTCCAGCGGGGGGACATCACCCTATACTTATTCATGGAACAACGGGCAAAATACAGCAACAGCCACGGGCCTAAGCGCGGGAACGTATACTGTTACGGTGACCGATGCTAACGGATGCTCATCAACTCAAACGATCTTGATCTCACAGCCCGCACAAGTAACAGCTTCCACCGCAAGCACCAGTACCCTTTGCAGCGGCAGCACGGGTACAGCAAGCGTTACAGCGAGCGGTGGAACAGGAACGTTTACGTACAGCTGGAATCCTGGCGGACAAGCAACAGCAACAGCAACAGGTCTCAGTGCGGGATCGTACGTTGTGACAGTGACCGATCAGAACGGTTGTACACAGACAGCAAACGTATCGGTGACGAGCACCGGTTCTATGACCGTTAATCTTACTTCGAGCACCAACCCGCTTTGCAGCGGACAAAATAATGGTACCGCCACCATGAGCGCGGCCACAGGCACCGCTCCATATACCTATTCATGGTCGGGTGGAGGAGGAACCAACGCAACGGCCACCGGTTTGGCGGCGGGCACTTATACATTAACTGTTACGGATGCCAATGGCTGTCAGAACACCCAAACAGTAACCATCACCCAGCCATCTTCTGTAACTGCTACTGCCGCTGCCACTGCCGCTAGCTGCGGCGCAAGCGATGGAACAGCAAGTGTAACTGCCAGTGGCGGCACCGGTGCCTTTACTTACAGTTGGAGCAGCGGCGCTACCTCAGCAACAGCTACAGGTCTCAGCACCGGTTCTTATACTGTATTGATCACGGACAATAACGGCTGTACACAAACCGCACAAACCAATGTTGGTCAGAACGGCGGCCCCACTGCCACTGCCACTGCCACTGCCACTATTATTCAGGTGGGTCAAAGCAGCACACTTAATTCTACCGGAGGTGGTACCTATAGCTGGAGCCCCTCTACGGGATTGAGCTGTACCAATTGCCAGAACCCGATCGCATCGCCTGCAGTTACAACAGACTATTGTGTAACAGTAACTGACAACAATGGTTGCACTGCTACTGCCTGCATTACCATAGTTGTGGAGACGCCCTGCCCGGTAAACGAAGACCTTAAGGTTCCCAATGCCTTCTCACCAAACTCCGACGGGCATAATGAATTGTTCATCCTCCAGGGCTGGAAAGATTGCGTGGAGCAGTTCAGCCTGGTGATCTACGACCGCTGGGGCGAAAAAGTGTTCGAGAGCAGCGATCCGGCCAAAGGATGGGACGGTACACTGCGAGGTAAACCATTGGATGCAGCTGTGTACGCGTATTATATCACCGCCACACTTTCTAATGGTGATGAGGTAATACGGAAGGGCAACCTGACCCTGCTTCGATAATTTTGATTTCAATTTAATTTTTCTATATTCGTAAGATGAAAGAAAAACTACTCCTGAGAACTGCTGCGGTACTTGTTACTTCCGCCTTCTCATTGAACACTTTCGCCCAGGACATCCACTTCTCACAATACACGGAAACGCCTTCGCTGATCAACCCCGCGCTTACTGGTTCCAGCCACATCATTAAGGCCTATACCATATATAAGGACCAGTGGAAAGCAGTAACGGTGCCTTACCGCACTTTTGGCGCTGCCTATGAAATGAAGTTCAAGTCGAAGGTATGGGAGGAAGTGGATCCGCACATGTCGGAGACCTATCGCAAGGCTTTCAGCAAAATGGCAGGCGGCCTCGCGTTCTTTTCTGATAAGGCGGGGGATGGCAAAATGGGCACTACCCGTTGCGACCTGAGCCTGGCTACCGCGGTAACCGTAGGAGCCAAGAGCCTTATTTTCGCCGGCCTTCAGGCAGGGCTTGTGCAGCGCAGCATTGATGTATCGAAGCTCGTTTGGCCCGACCAGTACAATGGAACCGGTTACGATCCTAACATCAATCCCGGTGAGAACTTTGGTTCCAGCCGTTTCTTATATCCTGATTATGCTGCCGGCCTGCTCTTCAGCTATGGCGGCACCGAAAAATATCTTACCGCTAACGATCAGTTCAAACTTGATATCGGCGGATCGATCTTCCACATCAGCCGTCCCGCTCAAAAATTCCTTTCCGGCGGCGACCGCATGGACTACCGTATCGTGGCGCATGGAAAAAGCCTTATCGGCATCAAGAACACCAACCTGAGCCTGGTGCCCAGCTACCTGCTGCAGTTCCAGGGTCCCGCGAAAGAGATCGTGATGGGTATGATGTTCCGTTACAGGCTCAAAGAAGATTCAAAGTACACAGGCTATGTGAAAGGCGCTACCTTCTCGCTTGGTGGATTCTATCGTAATAAGGACGCGATGATCGTGAGCACCATGATCGAGTTCGCGCAATATGCGATCGGCATGAGCTACGACATCAATACTTCTGACCTGCACACGGTGAGCACTTACCGCGGAGGCCTCGAGATATGCCTGCGCTTCGTAAGCCCCAGCCCCTTCCTGTACCAAACAAGGTCGAGCTTCTAAAGAAATTTATTGCTAAGGAAAAGGTCCCGGTTCACCGGGGCCTTTTTTTATGCCGTTTAGAGATGGAATTATACGCCAATTCTGGTTTGTGACCCTTTTCCCTATTCAGGAGTTTTGTAATTGTTGAAGCCGCCGGAGGATCTGTGAAGAACATTTTTCCAGGCGGCTGATCTTTTCAGGGGAGATATACAAACCATAATAAAACTCAGTATCATGAAAACAAAGTATCAATTGAGCAGCCTTAAACTTTGGCTGCTGATCCCCCTGGCAGGGCTTACGCTCAGGGGAAATGCGCAGAGCGTTACCTGCACTGCCAACATCACGGTGACCTCTTACAGTACGGGGGTAAGTACTAACACTTCCTGTATGGGAACCGTTACCGGAAACGCTTCGGGCGGAACCGCGCCTTACACGTATGTGTGGAATCCGGGCGGGGCCACTACCACTACGGTAAGCGGTCTTTGTGTAGGCTGTTACACCTTACTTGTTACGGATGCGAAGGGGTGCTCAGGTGCCAGCTCGGCTTGTGTGAGCGCTAACAACAATTGCGCTTCCCTGGTACTTGGTATGGGAGGAATGAACGCGACTTCGGGCTGTAACGGTCTTGCCTTTGCTACTGTTGCAGGCGGTACCGGCCCTTATACCTATACCTGGTCGAATGGAGGCGTTAGCCAGGGGATCACCGGTCTTTGCGGAGGATGTTTTACCGTTACAGTAACGGATGCAAAAGGCTGCACGCGCACAGGCACTTCCTGCATACAGGCTGCCAGCTGCAATACTTTACAGCTTAGCACCAGCGGCATTAATACCACGAGTACCAGCGTTTGTAATGGTTCGGTGACCGCCAATGCTTCGGGCGGCACAGCTCCCTATACATATCAGTGGTCCAACGGCGTAAGCACCAATACAGCAACCGGCTTGTGTAAAGGCTGTTATTCGGTAAAGCTAACCGATGCAAATGGCTGTACACGAATTTCGATGGTGTGCATTTCTCTCGGATGCAACATAAGTGTGAGCGTAAGCGGCGCTGCTCCCACCAACGGCTGTAATGGAAGCGCAACAGCAAATGTATCAGGCGGAACCGCGCCATACACTTATTCATGGTGGTCAGGAAGTACTGGCGTTGTGGCCAGCAATCTTTGCAAAGGTTGTCAGATGGTACTGGTAAGCGATGCCAAAGGCTGTACGGCCTTCGACTCTATTTGTTTTAGTGGCAGCAATGCATGCAATCTTTCCGCTACTGTCAGCAGCAGCACTACTCCGAAAAACACTTGCTTCGGCTCTGCAAGCGTAGTGGTAACAGGAGGTACAGCGCCTTATACCTATCTCTGGAACAATGGCGCTTCTACTTCGACCGTTACCGGGCTTTGCGCTGGCTGCTATAAAGTAAAGGTCAAAGATGCCAATGGCTGCAAGGTGTCGGCCAAGGTGTGTGTGATAGCGCAGTTTACCGGTAACGAGGAGCAAGGGCCCGGCACGAACAATGAGTTCCAGGGCGCTGCCGCCGATTCCCATAATGTAATTTCTTACAGCGTTAACGAGATCGAACAGGTATATCCCAATCCGCCCCGCGACAGGATGAGCCTGGTGTATTATTCAAAGAACGAAACAGCGGTTCTTATTACAGTAAGAGACATTAACGGAAGAGAGGTGTTGAGCGTTGAGCAGGAAGCCATGGAAGGAAAGAACGAATGGGTGACTGATGTGACCGACCTGAGGAGCGGCACCTACTTTATTACCGTTACGTACAAAGCAACGGGTGAAGTTCGTTCAAAGATGATCACGAGGTAGAGTTGTCATTTTAGGAGAATATTGGCTTGTCTTCTGAGGTAGTGTTGCGGAATTTTGGCTTGAAACAATTGCATAACGATGTTCAGGCAAGTTCCGTTTCATTACCGAAGGGCGTCCGTCCTTGTGCTGGCAGCCTCTGTCATAGGCCTGCTCTCTTACCTGCTTTACGGCGACATTTCAGGCAGCACCACCAAGGTCACCTTCAGCCTGTTAGGCTTTGTGATCATGGCGGTACTGGGCCTTCTTCTCAGGTTGGGCTATCGCTGGGTGAAAGTGCTCTACCTGGTGTGTATGACCCTTACCGCTGCCGCCACAGCCCTCTTCTTTTCACAGCTTCTCCGTAAACCGATGGAGTTGTTGCTGGCAGGACTGGTCCAGAGCATACTTCTTGTATGGGCGCTCATTTTACTTTTCTTCAGAAAACATAATTCACGCAGCCTGTTCTATCAACAAATGTGGCAATAGATACAGAAACCAACCCTTATCAAATACAAATGAAATATTTATTACCCGGCATCGCAACAATACTTTCGCTTAGCCTGCAGGCTCAAACATGGTCGGCACTGGGCAGCGGCATGAGCGGCAGTTTCACTTATGTTTTGTCAATGGCAGAATACAACAGCGAGCTCTACGCGGGCGGCGACTTCACGCATGCCGGTGGCAACCCGGCAACACGTATCGCCCGCTGGAACGGCAGCTCCTGGTCGGCGGCAGGAGCAGGATTTAATGATGATGTATGTGCCCTGGCTGCCTATAATAACGAGCTGTACGCGGGAGGCCGGTTTTATAAAACAGGAAACGATACTGTACGATACATTGCCCGCTGGAACGGCAGCACCTGGAAGCCGGTAGGATCAGGGATGGATTACGAAGTGTATTCCCTTACGGTCTATAATGGGGAACTTATCGCTGGCGGTTATTTCAATATTGTGAACGGCATCAAGATCAACGGCGTGGCGCGCTGGAACGGTACTTCCTGGTCGAGCCTGGGCACCGGTACCGATTTTTTTGCCACCGTATATGCCCTGGCGGTTTATAAAGGAGAGTTGTATGCGGCGGGTGAGATCGACACCGCCGGTGGTGTTGCAGTAAAGAATATCGCCCGCTGGAATGGCAGTTCCTGGTCGGCGGTGGGAGGCGGAACCAATGACAAGATCTTCGCAATGGAAGTGCACAACAACGAACTGTACGCGACAGGAAGTTTTACGCAGGCAGGGAATAGTTCATTAGCAAGGATCGCTAAATGGAATGGCAGTTCCTGGTCGGGCCTTGGCAGCGGCCTTGACCAAACAACAAGAGCACTTTCCTCTTACAATGGTGAGTTGTATGCAGGCGGCTTCTTTACTACAGCCGGTAGTCAGCAATCACCATACATTGCCCGCTGGAACGGCAGCTCCTGGTCAATGGTGGGAGGAAATACCAATGCGGCTGTACGCAGTTTTTGCAGGTACAAGGGCGATCTTTGCGTGGCCGGTGATTTTACCTTTGCCGGCGGCCAGGCGGCGAACTATATCGCGAAATGGAATACAAGTAGTATCGGCCTTGGCGAAAACGCTCTCAACGCAAGCATCACTTTATATCCCAACCCCTGCAATGGTAAGTTCAGGATAAGCACAGGAAATGTCAGTGATGCTTTTGAGCTGAAGGTATTTGATATGCTTGGCAAGGAAGTTTATACGAAGACCATCTTCTCAGGCGATGAGTGGATCGATATTGGGAATGTTCCGCAAGGAATTTATTTCTGCAGATTCAGTTTGAGAGGAACTGTTCGCACCGAAAAACTGATTGTTCGTTAAAAAAAAGGTCCCGGGTTAACCCGGGACCTTTTAAAAAATATTCTTCAAGGTTATTATTCCACTACAAACCTGCTCACCCAGGTTCCGCCGTTCCCTGAAACTTTTACCAGGTAAACGCCGCTGCTGATGCCGTTAAGTTCAATGGCCTCGGAGTGGACGCCCATCGTGCGCTCTATCGATTGCTGTTTCACCACCTGGCCTACCAGGTTCATGAAGCTTACATCGTAGGTGCCCGCAGGCAGGTTCTCGGTAGTAAGCGTAAAACTGCCCTTGTTGGGGTTCGGGAAAACAGACACCGACATATTATTATTCGTTTCGTTCACCCCGGTGGTGATGGTGCCGCTGATATTGATATCATCCAGCCACATGTTGTTGCCGCTGTTGCCCCTGTTGGTGAAAGCAAAGAAGGCTTGCGTAGTGGTGGCGAGCGCTCCGGTGATGGTCACCGTTTCCTGCCTCCACTGGTTGGTGCCGCTGGGAACGAAAGGTGTTGTTTGAGTGCCTGAAACGGTAGCAAGGGTAGCGCCCCATTTCTTATAGATCACATTAAAAGTAGCGCCGCAATCGGATGAGCCATACACGATCATGGTATCCGAAACTGATGCGGACACCGGCCGGTGGGCGATGCGGAAGGTGAGCGTGGTAGAAGTGGCCGTCGACATGTTCAGTACGGGGGTGAGCATATAATCGAAGGTGCGGATGAAAGGATCATCGTAGTTGTTCACCCATGCGCTCTTGGTGCCCGAATATTTCGCGACAGTGGTAGATGCCCAGGAGATCTCGCCATCGGCGTTGCTAAGGTACCAGCCGTTAGGAACAAAGGTGCTGCCTTCAAAACCTTCGGTGAATGGCAGTGACTGACCTGTGGGACTGATGAACATCACCGATTTGGTGGTGTCGTTCAGCTTATAGTTGTCGGTGGCCGAATTGGGGTTTGAGGTCCAGGCGGTGAAGTTATGCTGGCCGCTGGGGAAGGTGATCGTGGGAAGATTCACCACTACAGAAGATCCTGTGGTGAGGCTGCCTGTCCATCCGTAAAAACTGGGTGCGTTGTTATCGATGCGGTAGTTGATGTTGCAGGAGGTGAGGGTAGAGGTTCCCGCGTTCCTCAGCACCACCTGCATAGGAGGTGTGAGGGAGCAAGTAGCTCCTTCGGTAACATCAGTAAGCGAGGCGTCGAGCGCAATGGTAATGCCCTGCACACACTGTAATGCTGCCAGCGCGTTGATACGGCCGGAGCCGATCATACCAATGTAAGAACCGTTCTGGCTGTTAATGTTCACTGCCGATGACTTGAGGCAGTTGATGGCCTGCGTTTGAGTGAGGTTAGGATTTACTGACATCATTAAGCCAAGCAAACCGCTCACGAGCGGTGTTGCCATGGAAGTACCGCTGGCAGAACCGTACGTGTTGGTGGGAATAGTGCTCCAGATGCCTTCGCCGGGTGCGCAGATGTCGACCCAGGTACCGTACTGTGAGAAAGAAGATTTAGCGTCGGTAGATCCTGTAGAGGCCACGCACACCACGTTGTTCATAGCGGCAGGATAATGCTGAACGTTGGTGCCCGCGTTGCCCGCGGCAGCAACAATGATACTTCCACGAGTGTTGTAAGCCCAGTCTACAATCGCCTGAATGGTGGCGGAATAGGTAGCGGTTCCCCAGGAACAGCTGATCACACGGGCCCTATTGAGGCCGGCATAATAAATGCCTTCCACCGGATCGTCAACTGCGGCGTTATTGCTTGCGTTCATGGTGATCTTCACAGGCATGAACTTGATAGTAAAGCCAATGGAAGCTACGCCTGCCCCGTTGTTAGAGCGGGCTGCAACGGTTCCTGAAGTATGGCTTCCGTGATCGAAAGAAGTATTGGGAGGCAATACGTTATTATCGCCGTCGGCTACATCCCAGCCATTCACATCGTCAATGTATCCGTTGCCATCGTCATCAAGGCTGTTGCTGGCGATCTCCCCGGGATTCACCCATACGTTGGGTGATAGATCGGGGTGTGTGATCTGCATGGCATTGTCGGTAACCGCCACCACAATGGTAGTATTACCGGTAGAGATGTTCCATGCGGCGGGCGCGTTAATGAAGGGAAGCTCCCACTGCGATGAAGTATAAACAGGGTCGTTGGGCACCAGGTCGAGCTTGTATACAGGTTCTCTTTCCACATATTCGAAAATACCGGAAGCCTCCAGTTCCTGAAGAAGGTCGGCGGTCTTGGAAAAGTCGTTGAACTGTACTTTAAGGATGCGGCTGATGTCAGCCGAACCTGACTTATAGAAAGGAGCTTTGATGCTTTTCAATTGGTACTTCGAGGCGATGCGGTGTAACACCGGCACTTCTGCCGCCGTCACATCCTGTGAAGTGGGTCCGGTAGTGACAGGGATCGCTTCGCTTTGCTTCAGCTTAACCCATATCTTACCGTCAACATATTCAGGGTCGGCGGTTTGTGACATGGCCACTGTGGCGCAAAAGAAAAGACATGAAAACAAAGAGGGGCGTAGGAAAAGTTTTTTCATGTGAGTGTTGTTTAAGGGTTCAACATTGATCAATTAATGGGTCAGTAAATATAGAAACGGCACTGCATAATTCCAAGAACAAAATTTAAATGTAATTTAGTCCTTCAATTACCCCCGTTCGTAGTATGTGGTCAGCAATTGGTAGATTCATTTTAAGGAACAGGATCGTTCTCATTATCGCGCTTACATGCGTGATCGGTTTCTTCGGCTATATGGGTTCGAAGCTAGAACTGTCCTATGTCTATACCCGTGCGCTGCCCGTTGATGATCCCGCATATAAAGAATACGAGAAGTTCAAGGAGCTGTATGGCGAGGACGGCAGCGTGATGGTGGTGGGTTTCCGCGACCCTGATTTTTTCAAGCTGAAAAAGTTCAACGAGTGGTACGACCTTAGTGAGAAGATACGTAAGATGGATGGCATCCAGGAAGTGATGTCGATCACCCGTATCTATAATATTATTCGTAACGACAGCCTTCAGAAATTCGATTTCCTTCCCATTGTTCCCGAAAAACCAACAACGCAGCAGCAGGTCGACAGTATTAAAGAGGTAGTGTATTCGCTTCCTTTTTACGAAGGGCTTATCATGAACAAGGATTCGGGGGCCATGCTCATGGCAGTGACCTTCAAGCGTAAGGACCTCAATTCCGAAAAGCGTATCACCATTGTGAACGAGATAAAAGATCTGGGCGAAAAGTTTGGCGCGGCCAATGGTTTAGACGTGCATTATTCCGGTATGCCGTATATCCGTACCGTGTATATGCAAAAGGTATCGCATGAACTGGTGCTCTTCCTTATCCTCGCAGTGGTGGTAACCGCAGTTATTTTGTTCCTCTTCTTCCGTTCCTTCAGCGCTGTGTTCTTCTCGCTGGTGGTATGCCTTGCGGGTGTTACTATTTCGCTGGGTACCATTGAGCTGCTTGGCTATAAGATGAACGTGCTTACCAGCCTTATACCGCCTTTGATAATGGTGATAGGGGTACCCAATTGTATCTTCATTATAATAAGGTACCAGGAGGAGCTTGTGCGTCATGGCAACAAGATGAAGGCGTTGGCGCGTACCGTGGAAAAGGTAGCACTGTCGAACTTTCTTGCCAACGTTACCACCGCTATCGGCTTTGGTGTGTTCTATTTTACTAACAGCTCCATGCTGGTAGAGTTCGGCATAGTGGCAGCCGCTAACGTAATGGCAACCTACGTGGTAGCGCATATTTTGCTTCCCATCATTTACAGTTACCTGCCTGCTCCCACGCCGCGCTATACCAAGCACCTTAATAACAAATGGATAGGTAAGCTCCTTAAGGTGCTGGATAACCTGGTGCACAAGCAGCGCAAATGGATCTATACCATTCTTACGGTGCTTACGCTAATCGCCTGTTACGGCATGACCAAGATAAACGTGGTGGGCAAAGTGGTGGATGACTTGCCGCAGCGCGACCCCATCTTTACGCACCTGCATTTTTTTGAGGATAATTTCCATGGGGTAGTTCCTTTCGAGATCAATGTGGACACCCGTAAGGAAAAAGGGGTGTTCAGCGACAACGCCCGTACCTTATATAAGATCAAGTCGCTCCAGAAGATGATGTCGGGCTATGGCGCGTTCTCGCGTCCGCTCTCGGTGGTGGAAGGTCTTAAGTTCGCTTACCAGGGATACAAGGACGGCAACCCAAAATATTACTTGCTCCCGGGAAGTACGGAGCTGAAGAACCTAAACGATTATACCCAAACGCTCAAGGGGAAAGAGAATAAGCTGGCGGCATTTATGGATAGCACCCGGCGCTATACAAGGGTGAGCTACCAGATGGCTGACGTTGGTTCTGACTCCCTCAATAAGCTGATGATCTCCATCAAACCAAGAGTGGATACCATTTTTAATTTCGACAGGGAGGCTAACGTGTGGGTGGGTGACAGCACGCGATACGACCTGGCGCTTACCGGTTTCAGCCATGTGTTCCTTAAGAGCAATGAGTATTTGTTCCATCACCTGTTCGTGAGCCTTCTTATCGCTATTGGACTTATCCTATTAATAGGAATGGTACTGTTCCGTTCCATCGCCATTATTGTTCTCTCTAAACTGCCTTGCCTCATCCCGCTGGCGCTTACGGCCGGTATCATGGGCTTTATGGGAATACCGTTCAAGCCTTCCACGATCCTTATCTTCAGCATAGCGTTCGGCATCGCCTCTGACGGTACCATTTATATTCTTACCGAGTATCGTAACCAGCTCCGGAAAGGCAGGGGCAGGTCGGATGCCATTTCACTTACCATCCGTGAGCTGGGCACCAGTATGATCTACACCAATGTGATCCTCTTCTTCGGCTTCGCTATTTTTGCCGCTTCCACTTTCGGCGGCACCAAAGCCATGGGCATTCTCATCTCCATCACACTGCTGTTCTCGCTTATCACCAATTTGCTGCTCATGCCTTCCATTCTGCTTTCGCTGGAGAAGCGCCTGGCGACAAAGGCCATCATGAAAGAACCTTTACTGCAATTGTATGATGAAGAGGAAGACATTGACCTTGAAGAACTAAAGATCCATAAAAAGGACGACCATCAACCATCCGAATAATATGAAAGGTATCATACTTGCCGGCGGTTCCGGCACAAGGCTTCACCCGCTTACCCTGGCACTCAGCAAACAGCTGATGCCGGTGTACGACAAGCCCATGATCTATTACCCGCTCTCGGTGCTAATGATGTCGGGCATACGTGAGATACTGGTGATCTCCACTCCTCATGACCTGCCGGGATTCCAGCGCTTGCTTGGTGATGGAAAACAACTGGGCTGCACGTTCAGCTACGCGGCGCAGGAAGTGCCCAACGGCCTCGCGCAGGCTTTTGTGATAGGAGAGAAGTTCATAGGAAATGATAAAGTGGCGCTCATCCTGGGCGATAATATCTTTTACGGCGCGGGCCTTGGCAGGCTGCTGCAGGAGAATCAAAACCCCGATGGCGGTGTGGTGTTCGCTTACCACGTGTCGGACCCCGAGCGATATGGTGTGGTAGAGTTCGACAACAACAGCAAGGCGATCTCCATCGAGGAAAAACCCGCCAGGCCAAAATCGAATTACGCGGTGCCCGGACTTTATTTTTACGATAACTCAGTGGTGCAGGTGGCGAAGGACCTCAAGCCCAGCGCCAGGGGAGAGTACGAGATCACCGATGTGAACAAACATTATCTCACCAAGGGCAAGCTCAAGGTAGGCATCCTCGACCGGGGCACGGCCTGGCTGGACACCGGTACTTTCGCGTCGCTCATGCAGGCTTCACAGTTCGTTCAGGTGATCGAAGAGCGGCAGGGCCTCAAGATAGGCTGTGTGGAAGAGGTGGCGTATAAAATGAACTACATCAACAAAGAACAGCTGAAGAAAATTGCCCAGCCCCTGCTCAAGAGCGGCTATGGCAATTACCTGATGACGCTGATAGGCTAGTGTATGGCAAAGATCTTAATTACAGGAGGGGCGGGGTTCATTGGGAGCTCATTGGCCGAGAAACTTGCCTCCGACCCCGCGCACCAGGTGGTGATCGTTGATAACCTGCTCACCGGCAGCATGCGCAAGGTACCCGCAGGGAAGAACATCAAGTTCATTATCGGGGATGTGAACGAGTTCCAGGACATCTCCAGCATTTTCTTCGCTTATAACTTCGATTACGTGTTTCATTATGCGGCAATGGTCGGCGTGAAACGCACGCTTGAAAACCCGGTAAAGGTGCTCAACGACCTTTCCGGGATCCGTAACATCCTGCATCTCTCAAAGAACACCGGTGTGAAGCGCGTGTATTATTCCTCTTCTTCCGAAGTGTATGGCGAGCCCGTGGAATATCCGCAGAACGAAGACACCACCCCGCTCAACTCAAGATTACCTTACGCTATCGTGAAGAATGCCGGCGAAGCATACCTCAAATCCTACCACAAGGAGTACGGAATGGAATACACCATTTTCCGTTTCTTCAATACCTATGGTTCAAAACAGAGCAGGGACTTTGTGATCTCCCGCTTCATCAACGCCTCGCTTAGCGGAAAGGACATCACTATTTACGGCGACGGGAGTCAAACGCGTACCTTCTGCCATGTGGATGATAATATTGAGGCTACCACCACCGCCTTCCGTGATAACGCGTACATCAATGACGTGGTGAACATCGGCGGCGACAAGGAGATATCGATCCTTGAGCTGGCGAAGACAATAATTAAACTTACCGGATCCTCCTCGAAGGTGGCTCACCTTCCGGCGCTGAAAGAAGGCGATATGACCCGCCGCCGGCCCGACATCACCAAGATGAAAGCATTGCTGAAACGCGATAATATTGTGCTGGAAGAGGGCATTGGCAAAGTGCTGCAAAATACCGAGTACATCATCTGATCATTTTGGCAACCGCAAAAAAATACGCCCAGCTTGCAGAGGAATACCTGGCGGCGATCCGTTTTGATGGCCGCCCCGAAGAGCTATACGGTTCCTTGCGCTATGTAATGGGGTTGTGCGGCAAGCGTACGCGCCCTGTGCTGGTGCTTAGCGCTTGCGAGCTTTTTGGAGGAAAGGCGGAGGCGGCGCTCCCTGCCGCGGCTGCCATCGAACTGTTCCACAACTTCACGTTGGTGCACGATGATATAATGGACAAAGCGCCGCTGCGAAGGAACAGCGCTACGGTGCATGAAAAATGGAACGCGAATACGGCGATCCTGTGCGGCGACGCGCTGATGGTGAGCGCGTACAGCGAGCTGATGAAAAGTCCTGCTTCCTGCCTTGCGCAGGTACTTGAAGTGTTCAATGCCGCGGCGCTCAAGGTTTGTGAAGGCCAGCAGCTCGATATGAACTATGAACATGCTCCTGCTGTTTCAATAAGCGCTTACCTGGAGATGATCCGCCTGAAGACGGCTGTACTACTCGGGGCGAGTTTACATATTGGAGCGCTCGTTGGCGGCGCACGCCAGGAAGACGCGCAACGCATGTACCGCTTCGGCGAAAACCTTGGCATTGCCTTTCAGCTGCAGGACGACCTGCTTGACGCCTATGGCGATGAGAAGAGGACCGGCAAGCAAAAGGGCGGCGATATCCTGAGCGGTAAAAAAACATTCCTTATCCTTAAGGCACTCGAGATAAGCGCTCCCTATCAAAAAGAAGAACTGCTTAACTGGATGCAGGCGCCTGCGTCGGCAGGAGATCAAAAGGTGGAAGCGGTGATCGGTATCTTCGATCAGCTCAAAATAAAGGAGCTGGCAGAAAAGGAAATGAAGGCTTGCTACGCAAGGGCAACCGATTCACTGAAAGAGATCCCGATCCCGGAGGCGAGCAAAAAGGAACTTTTTGAATTTGTTGAAGCGCTTTCTTCGCGTCAGCATTAACAACAATACTAAGGCATTAGTCTTTCCACCAGGGCAGGAACATCCTGGCGATGAGCATGTGTTTGTTGATCCCTTCGTTCAGATACTTGTTATACAGCGTTACATTGTAACCGTATCCTACTGAAAAAAGGTTGCGCGCGATGGCGATCTCGGGCCTGAAGAAAAAGGCGGATCGCTTGTAATTAGTGTTGTAAACAAAATTCACTCCCGCCTGTATATTTCCTCCGAACCACATGCCCAGGCGATAACCATGCATGCGCGGCCCTTTGGTGTTCAACTCGAAATGGAGGCCCAGGCCCCCCAGGTATTTGTTCTCTTTGAGGTAACGCGCCCGCACTTCGGTGCCCGCGCTAAAAACGCCTCTGTCCCAGTACTGGTATCCGAACACCGGCCCGCCCATGGTGTACTGTTCGTCGTCCATGATATTATAAGTGTCGTTCTCCTGATTGTATTGCATCTCCTGCTCTTCGCCGTAATTGATATTGATAAGATAATGTACATGAGATGACAACATGGTAAAGGGGCTATTCGCGTTGTTGATCTTGAAGAGTGTGAAAGACTGTCCGGCAGCGGTGGTGTTGAAGAGGCGTTTTTCTCCTTTGGGGGAATTCCATTCAAAGGCATACGACAATAGTATGGAAAGCACTTTACCCTTCGCCATTGACGAATCCCTGGTATTGAGCTTAGCGGCGATGGAGGTCCAGTTGAAGCCGTTATACCAATGCGATGCCGGCAGGAGGCTGATGTGCTTCGCGCCGAACTGCCCGTACATTTTGGAGGCGGGAAACTCCTCCATCAGCGAGAGGTAATTCCTGTACATGAACTCTTCGCGGCGAAACCAGCGCGGGTCATCCATTTTACGTTCGCTTGGAGGTTCGCATTCGCAGGAGATGCTCCAAAGAATGCGCTTGAAGAGCTTAAATTCCTCGCCGAAAAAATCTTTGTAGGTATTTTCTTCTGCCGCCACTTTCTTGAGGAGGCTGTCTGCCTTCAGTTTTCCGGCGTGCATCTGTCCCACTTCCCATTGTATGCGTACAAATGCCTCTTTCTTGTCGGCGCGCTGGTTGATCATCTCTTTAAGCGCACGGGTGCTGTACACCTTCACATAATCGATGTCAACGCCGGTAACGCGTATTTGTTCTTCGCGTGGTTTTGTTTTGTTGAACTCGTAGAGGTTCCGGTAAAAGATCCGCTCTTTGGTGCCTTCGGGAGCGTAATCCACCATCTGGTTGTACTGAACGCTGTCCTTCTTTTCCATATAATGGTCGAGCAGGTAGGCGTAGCTGGGCGGATGTTCGATCACCAGTATTTTCACGCCTGCTTTCTGGTAGAGGTATTTCAATACCTTCCATTTCACTTCAAAATCTCCTTCGGTATAATGCTGTTCACCGGTGAAATACAAGTGGTAACGGTTAAGTACCGAGTCGAGCATTGCGAACGATGAAAAATCATCGTTGTCGTTCATGTCGAGGGTACTGATGTTAGCGCGGAGATAATTTTGTTTCAGCGCGATATCAGCCGGGTCCTGCGCGGAGGTAAGGCACGAGATGAACATCAAACCAACAAAAAGACCGTTCCTGGAGATGCGGGGCATAGGATGAGCACAAAAGTACTTCAAAATAAACGGAATGGATATTTAGACTTAAATTTGGCATCATGCTCAAATTCGATAAGCATATTTTTATTTGTACCAACCAGCGGCCTGAAGGCGCGCCCCGCAAAAGCTGCGGCGATGCGCATGGTATGGCGGTGGTTGACGCCTTTAAGGCGGAGCTGAAGAAACGGCATCTTCCCATAAAAGTGAGAGCGCAGCGTGCCGGCTGCCTCGATATTTGCGACTACGGACAAACGATCGTTGTTTACCCTGAAGGTGTTTTTTATGTAGGTGTTGAAGTAAAAGATGTAGCCGAGATCGTAGAGGAGCATATCCTAAACAATCGTCCCGTTGAGCGCCTGGTGCTTTCAAGGGAAAAATACTAGCCCGGTGTTGGAACTCGAACCTTATTATATCAATGTTGATCTCATGCGCTCCGCGGCGAAGCAGTTCAGCAAAGACCTCGGTACCGGCGGTAAAGAGATGGAGTTTTCCGGAAATCCCAGCCTGGCGCTGGCAGAGTTCTCAAGGCAGGCGGAGCCGCAGATAAGGGAGCTTTTTGAGAAGGATTATGAAAAACTTTCGCAGTTCATGTACCGTGTGGATGTGAGCGAGAAAGAACTGAAGTACGTCCTCGAAAATTCCGTCGCCGCGGAGCTTATGCAGTCCATTACGATGCTGGTGATACGCCGTTGTTTGCAAAAGGCCATTACGAGGAAAGTGTACAAGCCCTAGCGCAGTTTGGCGCAGATTTTTATTTTTGCAATCCCCAATTATAGCAATATGACAACAGCCGGCGATATCAACTTTTCAGGCAAACGCGTTTTGGTGCGTGTTGATTTTAATGTTCCGCTCAACAAGGAGATGAAAGTGAGCGATGATACAAGGCTGCGCGCCGCGCTTCCTACCATAAACAAGATACTGAAGGACGGAGGCTCCGCCATCCTGATGTCGCACCTGGGCCGTCCGAAAGAAGGGCCTTCTGACAAATATTCATTGCATCACATCGTCGGTCATCTTACAGGCTTACTTGGTAAACCCGTAAGGTTTGCCGGCGATTGCATTGGTGAGGAAGCGAAAAAAATGGCGTCATCGCTTAAAGGCGGAGAGGTGTTGCTGCTCGAGAACCTCCGCTTCTATAAAGAAGAGGAGAAGGGCGACGAAGTTTTTGCCGGTAAGCTTGCCGCGATGGGCGATTATTATGTGAACGATGCTTTCGGTACGGCGCACCGCGCCCACGCTTCCACCGCTATCATCGCGAAGTTCTTCCCCTCCGCCAAATGTTTTGGTTACCTCATTGCGGCTGAGATCAGCAGCATCGACAAGGTGCTGAACAACGCGGCAAAACCTTTTACCGCCATCATGGGAGGAGCTAAGGTGTCGGATAAGATCCTGATCCTGGAACAGCTCATTAATAAGGCTGATAACATCATCATCGGCGGCGGCATGGCCTTTACTTTTATAAAAGCGCAGGGTGGCAAGATCGGGAGGTCCCTGGTGGAGGAGGACCGTTTGGAAACGGCGCTCAAGATCCTTGAAGACGCGAAGAAGAAAGGGGTGAACATTTATATTCCCACCGATGCTGTTTGCGCCGACAGTTTTTCGAATGAAGCGGCGAAGCAAAATTGCGGAAAGGATATTCCCGATGGATGGATGGGCCTTGACATTGGCCCGGAAACGGAGCGATCGTATGCTGAGGTGATCGCTTCTTCCAAGACCATTCTTTGGAACGGACCCATGGGTGTTTTCGAGATGAGCAATTTTGAGAAGGGAACCAAGAGCGTGGCGCTTGCCATTGCGGCGGCTACCAAGAAGGGCACGTATACCCTCATCGGCGGCGGCGATTCAGTGGCGGCCATCAACAAATATCACCTTGCCGACCAGGTAAGCTATGTTTCTACCGGCGGCGGTGCTTTGCTCGAATATATTGAGAGTGGTACACTGCCAGGGGTAGAGGCGATAAAAAAGTAGCAACTTTTCGCTCTTTCGTCCGTCCTATTTAACAGGAAACTTAAAAACTGTTAAAATGGGCTTATTTTGCTTATTTATGGTAATTTTGCGTAGATCAAGCTTTTTCACCAGAAACTACGTTTCTTAAGGATGCACTTCCGGGATAAAATGAGGAAAACCTGTCTTTTGGTATTGCTGGCCTTTTCGGCCCTTGCTGCCTCCGCGCAAAAGGAGAGAAGCACTACCGATTTTGGGATCTTCCTGGGCGGTTCCTATTACATCGGAGACCTTAACCCTGTTCGTCATTTCGCGCTTACACAACCTGCGGGTGGTGTGCATTTCCGTTATAACATCGACTCCCGTTTTGCGGGCCGCGCCAACCTTTGGTACGGTACTGTGCAGGGTAACGACGCGCGCTCCGAATCCTTTTCGCAACAGCAGCGCAACCTCAACTTTAAATCCAAGATCATGGAGTTCAGCGCCATTATGGAGTTCAACTTCATGGAATACAAGATCGGCAGCGAGAAGCATCCCTTTTCGCCTTTTGCTTTCCTGGGTGTTGGACTTTTCAAGTTCGAGCCGCAGGGTAATCTTGGCGGTAACTGGGTAAACCTTCAGCCGCTGACTACCGAAGGCCAGGACAGGCGTTACAAACTGGGCGGCCTTTCCATTCCTTTTGGAGTAGGTGTGAAGGTGAACCTCGCCAAGCGTCTCGGCCTTGGCATTGAGTGGGGCATGCGCAAGACCTTTACCGATTATATCGATGATGTTCATGGCACGTATGCTGATCCGGGCGACCTTCCTAATTCACTGGCAGTGCTTATGGCCGACCGCAGCGCGATACCTGAACAACAGGTAACTAATGTGGGACGCCAGCGCGGCAATCCCGCTACTAAAGACTGGTATTCTTTCACCGGCATCACCCTTAACTTCAAGCTTAATCTCAAGAGCGAGCCCTGCTACGCCCGCTGATGCCGCTTCCCTTTTATGAGCCTGAAAGAAAAAATAGACCTCTCTAAGCTTCCCAGCCACATTGCCATCATCATGGATGGCAACGGCCGTTGGGCACAGCAAAAAGGAGAGGAGCGTGTGTTCGGGCACCAGCATGGTGTGGAAGCGGTACGCGATACCGTGGAAGGGGCTGCTGAGCTTGGTATAAAATACCTTACGCTGTATGCTTTCTCTACCGAGAACTGGAACCGTCCTAAAGAGGAGATCGACGCGCTCATGTCGCTACTGGTGAAGACCATTAATGCCGAGACCAAGACACTTAACAAAAACGATATACGCCTGCAGGCCATCGGCGACCTCAAGAGCCTTCCTGGCGACTGTTACGAGGAGTTGCAGGATGCCATGCAAAAAACAGCAAGCAACAAACGCATGACCCTTGTGCTGGCGCTGAGCTACAGCTCACGCTGGGAGATACTTAACGCGGTGAAGGAGCTTGCCGAAGAGGTGAAGAATGGTAAGTTATCACCCAGCGCGATCGATGAAGCGGCATTCAGCGCGAAGCTTTGCACAGCAGGAATGCCGGAACCCGAGCTGATGATACGCACCAGCGGTGAACATCGTATCAGCAATTACCTGTTATGGCAGCTCGCCTATGCTGAACTTTATTTTACCGATACCCTTTGGCCTGATTTCAGGAAAGAAGATCTTTACGAGGCTATTGTGGATTACCAGAACCGCGAACGCAGGTTCGGAAAAACAAGCGAACAAGTAACGAATGAGAAATAAGATCCTTTTTATACTTTGCATTTCCCTCTTTTCCTTTGAGCTGAGCGCGCAGATCATAATAGGCGGCGACAGCTTTAAGCTCGATTATGTTAAGCCCAGGGAGTATACGCTCGGCGGCCTCACTGTTTCAGGCGTGGACGACGACAAGAAGAACACCCTTAAACTCATATCAGGCCTTTACGAACGTGAGAAGTTGTACGTTCCCGGCGAGAAATTCTCCAAGGCCATCGATAACCTCTGGAAGCAGGGCTTGTTCGATGACATCATGATCACTGTAACCAAAGTTCAGGGCGACGATATCTTTCTGAACGTACACGTGGTGGAGAAGCCACGCCTTTCACGCTTCAGCTTTTCAAAAGGGATCGGCAAGAACGAAGCCGATGACCTTCGTAAAAAAATAGGACTGGTACGCGGACAAGTGCTCACCGATTATCGTGTGGCTGCCGCCGTGGGTGTCATCAGCGAACATTATGTTGACAAAGGATATTACAATGTGAAGGTGAGCACCCGAAAAGAAAGGGATACCGCCGAAGAAAAAGTGGCTGACATACTCTACTTCGAGATCGTGAAAGGAAGCAAGGTAAAAGTGGAGGACATTTCCTTCGCCGGCAACACCGCTTTCAGCGACCGCAAGATGCGCCGCCTGCTGAAGGAGACCAAACGCAAGCGCTGGTGGAACGTATTTAACTCAGGAAAATATCTCGAAGAGAATTTCGATAAGGATAAAGAGAAGCTTATTGCCAAATACAACCAGAAAGGGTTCCGCGATGCCAAGATCGCCAGGGATTCGGTGTACAGGGTTTCCGACAACCGTGTGAAAATTGACCTGGTGGTGGACGAAGGACACCGGTATTATTTCCGCAACATTACCTGGCTTGGCAACTCGAAGTACGAGTCTAAAATACTGAGCTCGGTGCTGGGCATCAAAAAGGGCGATGTGTTCGATCAAACGGCACTTGACTCGAAGTTGTTCATGAATGCCAACGGCAACGACGTAAGTTCGTTGTACATGGATGATGGGTATCTCTTTTTCCAGCTCAACCCGGTAGAAGTACTGGTAGAGAACGACTCCATTGACCTGGAGATGCGCATTTACGAAGGCAAGCAGGCCACCATCAACAAAGTAACCGTAACAGGCAATACCAAGACCAACGACCACGTGATCATGCGTGAGATCAGGACAAGGCCGGGACAGCTGTTTCGCCGTTCAGATATCATACGCTCACAACGTGAACTCGCGCAGCTTGGCTTCTTCAATCCCGAGAAGATGGGTGTGAACCCTACTCCGAATCCCGCCAACGGAACTGTTGACATTGAATATGTGGTGGAAGAAAAACCTTCTGACCAGGTGGAGCTTTCCGGAGGATGGGGCGCAGGACGTGTAGTAGGAACGCTGGGCGTTGTGTTCAATAATTTTTCGGCCAAGAATATGTTCAAGGGTGAGGCCTGGAGGCCGCTGCCTGCCGGCGATGGTCAGAAGCTCAGCGTAAGAGCACAGTCTAACGGCCTGTTCTACCAGAGCTATAACGCTTCCTTTACCGAGCCCTGGCTGGGCGGCAAGAAGCCTAACTCACTTAGTGTAAGCCTTTATAAATCGGTACAGAGCAACGGCCAAAAACGCAAGATAGATACCGACAGCGGCAAGTTCGCTAACCCGCTTCGTCACTCGCTGGCCATCACCGGTTTATCGGTGGGCTTTGGTAAGCGACTTAAGTGGCCAGATGACTATTTCTCTATTTACACTGAAGCCACGATGGCGCATTACGTCATCAATAAGTATGGTTCTATTTTCACTTTCAGCGATGGTGTGGCGAACAATTTCAGCCTGAAAGGTGTCATCTCACGTAACTCGATCGACAAGCCTATTTTCGAGACCAGGGGTTCTAACATCAGCCTGTCAGTTCAGGCCACGCCTCCTCATTCACTTTGGAACGGCATTGACTATGCTACCGCCAGCGCACAGGACAGGAACCGCTGGATAGAGTTCTATAAAATGAAATTCACCACTTCATGGTTCACTTCCCTTACCAATAAGCGATCGGCTGATGGTAAAGATGTGCGGAACCTGGTGCTCAATACCCGGGCAGGTTTCGGTTTCCTGGGCATGTATAACCAGCGGGTGGGCCTTTCACCTTTCGAGCGTTTCTACCTCGGCGGAAGCGGCCTTACCGGTTATGCTATTGATGGCCGTGAGATCATTGCGCTGAGAGGTTACGACGACCAGAGCCTTTCACCTTCGCAGGGAGCCGCCTTCATCACCAAGTATACCATGGAACTTCGTTACCCCATCTCTCTTAACCCACAGGCAACAGTATATGCGTTAGGCTTTGCTGAAGCGGGTAACTCCTGGAACAGCTTTAAGAACTTTAACCCTCTTAGTGTGAAGCGTTCGGCAGGTATAGGTCTGCGCATCTTCCTGCCCATGTTCGGCCTGCTGGGCTTCGACTATGGCTGGAGGTTCGACGATGTTCCCGGCTTCCCAACCATGCAAAAATCGCAGTTCCACTTCACCATTGGTGCGGCTATCGGGGAACTGTAATGAAAGGCCGGGTGGCATTGTTTTTGGATAAGGTACAAAAAATTGAAATTCTTTAGGTAGAAATTAGTATTTTCGCCCCGTTTTTCGGGGAAAAACAAACAAACCAAGATCATGAAAAAAGTCATCGCAACCCTTTCCCTGATCGTTGTAACCACAACGCTCACTTTCGCTCAGAAATTCGCCTACGTGGATACCGAATATATCCTTGCGAACATCCCTGAATATAAATCAGCACAGGCTGAGCTCGACAAGATCTCAGTGCAGTGGCAAAAAGAGATCGAGGCGAAGTACTCCGAGATCGACAAACTGTACAAAGCTTACCAGGCCGAGCAGATCCTGCTTACCGAGGATATGAAGAAGAAACGTGAGAACGAGATCATCGCCAAAGAAAAAGAGGCCAAGGACCTGCAAAAGCAAAAGTTCGGCGTTGACGGCGAGTTGTTCAAAAAACGCCAGGAGCTCGTAAAGCCCATCCAGGACAAAGTATACAATGCCGTGAAGGTGATCGCCGAAAAAGGTACCTACGCGGTGATCTTCGATAAATCAAGTGACCTCACCATGCTTTACGCCAACGACAAGTACGACAAGAGCAACGAGGTGCTGGAGTCCTTAGGATATAAGGGCAGCAAATAAATCCCAAATAAAAAAGACCACAGATGAAAAAACTTATCAAGCCTGTTATTGTTGTGCTGGCCCTAATGATGAACATGCAGGCAGAGGCGCAGAAGATAGGACACATCAGCCTCGATTCACTTCTTACGCTGATGCCCGAGACCAAGGCCGCTAAACAGTCGCAGACGGATTATTACAAGCAGCTGGAAAGCACTGTAATGAGCATGCAAACCGAACTGCAGACCAAGTACAAGGATTACACTGAGAACAAGGCCAAATACACTCCTCTCATCCAGGAAACAAAGGAAAAGGAGCTCAACGACCTCAACCAGCGTATCCAGGATTTCCAGGCTTCCGCTCAGCAGGACCTTCAGAAAAAGAGCGATGAGCTTACGAAGCCTATCCTTGATAAGGCAAAGAAAGCGATCGAAACAGTGGCCAAGGAGAACGGTTACAAATACGTGATCGATACCAGCGCTGGTAACATACTGTACTCCGAGCCTTCTGACGATGTGCTGGGACTGGTGGTGAAGAAGCTCGGGATCACTCCCGGTGCCAAGCAGCCTGAGGCACCCAAGACCAATCCTACGGATCCTAAGAAACCCAAATAACACTTCTACATCCCGATCTTTTTTTCGGGATGTTTTTTTTAGCAGCAGGCATTGGCAACGAAGAGCGAAAACAAAAAGCCCCAAAACCCGATCGGCATCTTTGACTCAGGTATCGGAGGGCTTACTGTTGCCAGCGCCATTACCAGGAAACTCCCCAACGAGAAACTTATCTATTTCGGCGATACCGCGCACCTTCCGTACGGTGATAAGTCGCCTGACTCCATAAAATATTACGCCATACGCATCAGTCAGTTCCTGTTGCAGCGAAAGTGCAAGATCATTGTTATCGCCTGTAATACCGCGTCATCGCAGGCCTATGAAACAGTAAAGGATTTTGTAGGTGACGAGGCGCTGGTGGTGAACGTGATCGATCCTGTGGTGGAAGAAGTGACTAGCGACAAAAAACTGAAGAGGGTAGGGGTGATCGGCACTAAAGGCACCATACGCTCGGATGTTTACGCGAAGAAGATCAAGGCGGCAAGGAAGAACATGGAAGCGCCTTCACTGGCCACGCCGCTGCTGGCTTCCATGATCGAGGAAGGGTTCTTCAATAACAAGATCAGCCGTACCATCATCAACTCCTACCTGAGCAGGCCTAAGCTTAGCAAGATCGATTCGCTGATCCTGGCATGTACCCATTATCCTCTAATAAAGCCGGAGATCGAAGAGTATTACAATGGCAAAGTGAACATCATCGACTCGGCCGGAGTGGTGGCGGAACATGTACGCGAGCTGCTGAAGAAAGAGGACTTGCTTACGAAGGAGAAAGGCCCCAAGCATCACTTTTACGTTTCTGACTATACCGACTCTTTTGAGAAGAGCACCAAATACTTCTTCCGCAACAAGATCCATCTCGAAGAGGTGTCGATCTGGAAATGACCAACCCTTAACTTTCCTTAAAAGCTCCTTATTCTTTGGAGTTCACGTTGATTTTATCTAAAATTGGAATGCCTATGCCCCGGCCTTCCATGAAGAAACACCTCGTCATTTTTATTCTTGTCTCAGGCTATTGGCTCCAGGCTTCTGCCCAGCCCTCTTTGCGACCGCGATGGTCAGGAAACCCTTTTGAGCATTTTGTGTTCGTGGAGAACCTGGAACAGCTGAACGCTGAGCACCAGGTTATGTTCAGTGCGCGCACAGGAGGGATCGACCTTAAGTTCTACGCGAATGGCTTCGGTTATTATTATGTGAAGCCGGTGTTGATGACAGAGAAGCAGCGGGAGAGAATAGAGCGCAAAGGGCCTGAAAAAGATCCTTCAGCTTCCCAACCTATGAGCCTTGGCATTGAATGGCTGGGCGCTGATCCCAACGTACGTGTTGTTCCTGAAGAAAAACAAACGTTCTATTATACCTATGGCGAAAGCCGCACAGGCGCGCTGAAGGATGTGAAGGCAGGATGTTATAAGAAGATCGTTTACAGGAACATGTACCCGGGCATCGACATCGAGTACATTCTGCCGGAAAAGGGAGGAGTCAAATACACTCTCCTTGTTCATCCGGGCGCCGATGTTTCGAAAGTGAAAATGAGATACACCGGCGCGAAAGCGTTGAGGAAGGACGCAGGCGGCAACATGATCATAAGCACTAAGTTCGGAGACTTCACCGACCATGCTCCCGTTAGCTTTTACAAGGATGGACAGCCAGTAAGTTCAGCCTTCCAGCTCAGCGGCAATACAGTTTCGTTCAAGCTTCAGTCAACAATCCAAAATCAAAATTCAACAATCATTATTGACCCCTGGACCACCAATCCTAACTTCACTCAGAACTGCGCCTGGGACGTGAACTATGACCAGGCCGGCAATGTGTACGCGCATGGATCGAAAGCCCCTTTTCAGTTAGTGAAGTTTAACAACGCGGGAGTGTTACAGTGGACCTACAATTGCCCGGTTGTATTCGGCCAATACAACGGCTCTTCTTATTGTTACGGCGATTTCGCGGTGGATGAAGTGACCGGTACTTCTTATATAGTGGAGGGATATTTCAGCTCACGGATCCTGAAGGTGAACGGCAATGGTATTCAAACGGGCATGTACCCTGGCACCATAGCGAATGTGTATTGCGAATATTGGAGGGTAGAGTACAACCGCTGCCTTAACCAGATCGTGATCGCCGGCGGTGGCAATACACCGATCAATTTCAACCAGACCGCGATGCTTGATACTACCATGGCCAGTATCACACCGGTGAATACACTCGCCACCAACGAGGTGACACATGACATGACGTTTCTTTCCATTGACCAGTTTGGTCCGATATGTTACATGATGCCTTGTAAGAGCGCTACCTATTCATCGCACGATAATGTTTTGTTAAAGCTGCCCATACCAGCCCTTGCGCCGCCCGCTTATTCGGTGCCAACAGGATATGGTTTTGTAGAGTCGAACAACTTTTTTCTTTTCCAGTATTACAATGTCGGATGCAATGGGTTCAACGGCATGGCTTCGGGGCCCAGGTACGTGTTCACCTACGATGGGGCGATCCTGAAAAAATGGAACAAGGTCACCGGCGCGTTCATCGCGCAGGTAAATACGGGCGGGGGAATGTATGCTGCCAGCGGACTTACTACCGACGACTGCGGTAATGTTTGGGCAGGGGTTGGTAATTGCAGTACCGGGGCGGGGTCGATAGACATGTTTGACTCCTCTCTTACTTATGTGAGCTCGATCAGTGTGCCCAATACACCCTTCGATCTGAAGCTTGGCCCAGGCAATAAATTATATGCTTCAGGACAAACCTTTGTGTCGGAGTTCAATGTGAGCGGTATCGCCCGTCAAACAACCGTTAACACATCATCCACGCCCTCGGTTGGATGTAGCGGATGCACAGGCTCCGCTTCGGCTACGGCCCTCACAAGTATTTGTAACGGCTCCACCATGATCACCAGCTGGACCTATTCATGGAGTCCGGGAGGCCAGTTGACTCAAACAGCCACCAACCTTTGTCCGGGAACCTATACCGTTACAGCAGGAACTTATTGCAATACGTACACCGCTACTGTTTCGGTTACAGGGGGAGGTGGCTTCAACCTTAGTGATACTACTACATCGGCCACTTGTACCAAAGGAGGCAGCGCCTCGGTAACAGCTACCGGTGGAGCAGGACCGTATACTTACAGTTGGAACACGGGAGGGCAAACCACGCAGACCGCTACCGGTCTTTCGCCGCAAACCTATACCTGTACCGTAACTGATGCGAATGGATGCACCAAAACAGTGACCGCCGCGGTAGGAATAATAGGAGGGCCCACTGCCAATGCGGGAGTGAACGTAACGATAGCCCAAGGCGGTAGTACTGTGCTGAACGGATCGGGTGGAGGAAGTTATTCATGGGATCCGGCAACAGGACTTAGTTGTACTAATTGTCCTAATCCTACTGCCTCTCCCACAGTGACCACGCTCTATTGCGTTACAGTGACCGACACCAATGGCTGTACCGATCAGGCTTGTGTGACCGTTATTGTTGAAACACCCTGCGCCCTTAACTATGAATACGAAGTACCCAATGCTTTTTCGCCCAACAACGATGGGGTGAACGATGTTTTTTCATTGCAGGGCTGGGAGTATTGCGTCGACCAGTTTGTGTTGAACATTTACGATCGCTGGGGCGAGAAAGTGTTTGAGAGCGATGACCCTGCGAAGACCTGGGATGGGACCTATCGGGGAAAGTCCGTGGACCCGGCGGTATTCACTTTTTATATTAGCGCCACCAACAAGAAGAACGAGGCTTTTATCAAGAAGGGGAATATTACCCTTCTCCGCTAAGGCTTTCCTGTGTTGAGGATGCAACGATTCCCCTCTTATTTGCGTCTGATAGTTTAAATATGTATTATTGATAGGTTTTTGTCCCCCACGAAAAGCCCCAATGAATAAGAAAACACCCATTTTCCTGCTTTTTGCGCTATTTAGCGCTCTTTGCCCTGCCCAAAGCACTCGTAACGACAATAAGGCCGCCAATGTTAACTGGAGCCTGAATCCTGCCGAGCATAAAGTATTTGTAGAGAACATGGGCCAGTTCGAAGGCCGCGACAAGCTCAGGAATTCAAATATTCTGTACGGTGTCGACAACCTGGGCACACAGCTTTACTTCAGCCCCAAAGGACTTACCGTACGATACGATGTTCCTAATATTCCTAAAGACCTGGTTCAAACCAAGCCCTTTAAGGACGAGGAAGAATCAGAAGAGTGGGAAAGAGAATACAAGAAGCGTTTCAAAATGGACAGCTACCTGGTGCACATGGAGTGGCTGGGCTGTAACCCCAACGCAAAGGTGATCGCCGAAGACCTTGCGCCGGAATACTACAACTACGCGCTTACCGACAATGTGAAGGAGAACTTCAATTTTGTGAAGGCCTATCGCAAGATCACCTATAAAGAACTTTACCCGGGCATTGATGTGGAGTATGTGTTCCACAAAGACCAGGGCATCAAATATGCGCTGCTTGTGCATCCAGGTGCGGATGTTAGCAAAGTGAAAATGAAATACACCGGTGCCGACAAAGTTTACAAAGGCACCGAGGGCAATATCCACATCGTTACGCCGCTTGGCGAAATGATCGACCACGCTCCCAGTACTTTTTATGCTACCGGTGCGTCTATCAGCTCTTCGTACAAAGTGGAGGACAACGTGGTGAGTTTCGACCTTGGTTCGTATGACAAGAGCAAAGCCATTGTTGTGGATCCCTGGGCGATCTTCATCGTGCTTCCTTCTACTAATAAAGCTTTCGAGATCTGCAAAGACGCTTCGGGTAACATTTACATCTACGGCGGTAACGCTAATTTCAAGATTCAGAAGTATACTTCTGCCGGCGCGCTCATCTGGACCTATAACTCGGCCTGGACTAACGGTCCTACCTGGGTGGGTGATCTTATTTGTGATCCTTTCGGTAACTGTTATATCACCAGCGGCTCTTGCTCCGCTATTGCCAGGGTAAGTCCCGCAGGAGTAGGGGTATGGCTGGTAACACCTGGCTGTACTTATGAATACTGGAGGCTTTCCTTCAACTGTAACTACACTACGCTTATCACTTCCGGCGGTACCGGTACCGGTTATATTTCCAATATCAACATGAGCACGGGAAATACCATTGGAACACCAACGGTGATCTCGGCGAGTGTGGAGGTAAGAGCCCTGTGCCTCGCGCCCGGCGGCAATTACTTCGCGATGAACCTGAACAACCTTATCTCTTGTTCTCCTGCCTTTGCTGTTAACTATTCTGTTTCACACGGCTACGCTCTTTTGTATTCTTCGCCCACCTATAATGGTTTCGGCACACCTTCAGGACAAAACATTGTGGCGGCAAGCGCCAACTTTGTGTACACCACCAACGCTTCGAAGCTCGATCAGCGTAACCTGGCAACGGGAGCGATCATCAACACTACTACCATTCCCGGCGGCGCGGTGAGCACCAACTCAGGTCTTGTGGTTGACAACTGCGGCAACGTGTACGCGGGATCTACCAACGGAGTTCACAAGTACAGTCCTACACTGGCACCTCTTGCCAACGCGGCTACTACCGGCGCTGTATATGATGTTTGCATCGGCAGTGGCGGCGAAATACTGGCTACCGGTAACGGCTTCCTTGCTTCACTTGCATTGTCGGTTCCCAACTGTACGCTTGCCATCACCCTTAACGCTACTTCTACCGGCACCGGCTGCGGCGGCGGTAATAGCGGAACAGCTACCGCATCGGCCAGTGGCGGCAGCGGCAACTTTACGTACTCCTGGAACAACGGGCAAACCAGCCAAACCTCTACCGGCCTTTCGGCGGGAACTTATACCGTTACAGTGCTCGATGGTATTGCCTGCAACATAGCAACACAAACGGTGGCGGTGAGCGGAAGCGGTGGCGCACTTACATTGAACACTACGCAAACCAATCCTTCCTGTACTTCTACTAACGGCAGCGCGAGTGTGACTGCTACCGGAGGTACCGGCACTTTAACCTACAGTTGGAATCCTGGCGGACAAGGTACGCAGACAGCCACAGGCTTAACTGCGGGAACCTATACAGTTACAGTTACAGATCAATCTGGTTGCTCCGGCACCGCGACAGTTACCATCATCAACACCGGCGGCAGCATAGCGGCGGTAGCCTCGGGCACCAATGTGAGTTGTAACGGCGGTAACAATGGTACGGCTTCGGCAACAGCCTCCACGGGAACAGGACCCTATACGTATAGCTGGA
>JANWJV010000016.1 GCA_025451785.1 Bacteroidia bacterium
ATCCCGATCACCACACCGCCTCTTGCAGTACCATCCAACTTGGTGAGCGCAAGCGCGTTTACATCGGTGGCCGCCGTAAACTCCTTGCATTGCACAATGGCATTCTGCCCGGTAGAAGCATCGAGGACCAATAGTATTTCATGAGGCGCGTCGGGCAGCACCTTCTTCATCACGTTCTTTATCTTGCTGAGCTCGTTCATCAGGTTCACCTTGTTGTGAAGGCGGCCAGCGGTATCGATGATCACCACGTCGGCGTTCTTCGACTTGGCCGATGAAAGGGTATCGAAAGCAACAGAGGCGGGATCGGCATTCATGCCTTGAGAGACCACCGGCACATCCACGCGCTGGCCCCATACTTTTATCTGGTCAACCGCGGCGGCACGGAAAGTATCGGCCGCGCCCAGCACCACGCTTTGCCCCGCCTTCTTGAATCGATAGGCCAGCTTCCCGATGGTAGTCGTCTTCCCTACTCCGTTCACCCCTACAACCATGATCACGTAAGGTTTTTTGTCCGGCGAAACCGCGAAGCCGCCTTGCTGGCCGTCAGAAAGTAACGCTGATATCTCCTCTTTCAGTATCTCGTTCAACTGAGCACTGTCCACCGTGCGTTGTTTCGCCACGCGTTTCTCCAGGCGGTCCATTATTTTCATGGTGGTGTCAACGCCAACATCGGAGCTAATGAGGGCCTCCTCCAGGTTGCTGAGCACCTCGGCATCCACGGTAGCCTTGCCCATTATCGCGTTAGCGATCTTAGAGAAGAAGCTCTTCTTGGTGGTGAAGATGCCTTGCTCAAGCTGCTGCTTGTTTTTACCGAAAAAGTCAAATAATCCCATAAATAAAAAAGGCCTCTTATTTACAAGAAGCCTTTGAATGTTTTTTGTTCGATATTATTTCGAAGCCAGGAAATCCTTGATGTGATCGTTGTGCACGATCTCCTCTTTGAAGGTATAAGCGCCGGTCTTGGGCGACTTCACCATTTTGATCACCTTGGTAAAATCTTTTCCTTTTCCTGATTTGAGTGTTGCAACTACTTTCTTTGCCATAGCTCAGCTTATTTGATTTCTTTGTGAAGGGTCATTTTCTTCAGGATGGGGTTGTACTTTTTCAGCTCCAGCCTGTCAGTGGTGTTCTTCTTGTTCTTGGTAGTGATATAGCGCGATGTACCGGGCTTACCGCTTTCTTTGTGCTCAGTGCACTCGAGGATCACCTGGATCCTGTTGCCTTTCTTTGCCATTGTGTTTTCTTCTAAATTTTAAAAGGATTGCAAATGTATAATTATTATGGGAATTCGCCAAATAATCCACCACCCCTGTCCCCTCCTGTCCAGGAGGGGAACGTTTTATTAAAGAACCCGCTAAAAACGCCCCTCCTCTTAGGAGGGGTCGGGGGTGGTCATTTTCCTTTAAAAAGGCCTTTTTGAGCCCCCTTCGGCTACGCTCAGGATGACAATTACTTGTTTTTCTTAAAAATTCCATCCTTCGCCATCAGCGCTTCGATCTCCTCCACCGTTTTAGGCACACAGGAGCTCATTACCTCGTTTCCCTCATCCCTTATCAGGATATCATCCTCGATCCTTATCCCTATATCCCACCACTTGGGATCACAGTCGGAGCCCGCAGGGATATACACTCCCGGCTCCACTGTAATGATATTACCGGCCGAAAGGCGGCCGAAAAGACCTGCGTCATGAACATCTAAACCAAGATAGTGAGAGGTGCCATGAAAGAAATAGGTCAGGTAATCGTCGGGCTTCTTGATGATCTTCAACTCCAGCAAGCGTTTCTGGATCACCGCCACAGCCGCCTTGTGCGGAGCGCGAAAATCAGCACCGGGTTTACAAGCTTTAATACCAGCCAGCTGTGCTTCCAGCACAATGTTGTAAATGATCTTTTCCTGCTCGCTGAACTTTCCGTCAACAGGCAGGGTGCGGGTCACATCGGCAGTATAGCCATGGTATTCGGCACCAGCATCGCATACCAGCACATTCTTACCTGAAAGTTTTTTACGATTGGTATTGTAATGAAGGATGCAGGAGTTCTCCCCTCCTCCAACAATGCTTGGGTAACCGGGGTACTCCGACCCGTTCTTCTTGAACACATACTCCACGATGGCCTGGGCCTGGTATTCCTTCATACCCGGCTGCAGCGAGCGCATCAACTCCTGGTGCGCCTCGCAACTCATATTGATCGCCTTTCGCATGAGGATCAGCTCCTCGGTGGTCTTTACCTCTCTTAACTGCGACAGGTACTGGCCCAATTGATAATCGTCGAGGTTCTTGCGCTTCGAATCTGTCTTTATCCTGAAGTGACGAATGAGACTGTAAAGATCTCCGCGATCTTCTTTATCATCACGCACATCATCATAAAACTTAAGGGTATACACTTTTCTGAACTTACTGAAGTCGATCTTATTGTAATCAGCGAACTCGGTATTAAGAAACACTGTTTTTATTCCCAGCTTCGTCTTCACTCCTTCTATTCCCAATCTCTTACCATTCCATGCTTCGCGGCGCAGGTCGCGGTCCTGAACAAAGATGATCTCGGTAGTGGTGTCCTTTCCTAGTACCTGTTTTTCTTTGAAGAGGATGAGCATGGAGTGCGGCTCCACCAATCCGGTGAGGTAATAAAAGTTAGGGTCCTGGCTGTATTGGTAATCCACATCATTGGCCCTGTTGCGAACGGGGTTGGCGAAGATCACTGCCACACTACTATCGGGCATCAGTTTGCGCAGCGAGTCGCGGCGGCCTTTGTGGAATTCCTTGGGAAGAAGATCGGTGTCGTAATCGTTGGGGGCTGTTTGTGCGTTCGTGCGTGTGTGTGTTAGTGCGTTCGTAAGGAGAACGACTAATACTATGGATCTTATCTTATCGAAAAAAAAGTGTTGGGTATGCATCTGAAATAAAAAGCCCCGACAAATGTCAGGGCTATAAAATTACTGATTTAGCCATAACGGCTATTTCTTCTTGAGGAATCCCTTTTCGCGGGCTTCTTTAACGGCAGTAGTGATGCCTTTTTTGCTGATGGTCCTGAGCCCTGAAGTAGATACTTTGAGGACGATCCACTTCTTTTCTTCGGGCAGGAAGAATTTCTTTATAGTGAGGTTCACGTTGAACCTACGCTTGGTCTTGTTGTTCGCGTGGCTCACTTTATTGCCTGTCATGGCCTTTTTTCCGGTTATTTCGCAGATTCTTGACATGGTTTCCTATCGTTTTTAATTTTTCAACCCTCCTTCGCTAAGCTACGGCGGGTAAAAAGGACTGCAAATATAGGGGTTTCGGGGAAACCAGCAAATCCTTTATGAGGTCTTATTTGAGGGTGTATTTGATCGGGATATTATACTGTACACTTACCGGTGTTCCATTTTGAAAGCCAGGAACCCATCCAGGCATGAGCCTGATCACCCGCAAGGCCTCCATATCAAGTGACGCGTTGACACCACGCAGTATCTTTGCCTCGGTCACTTCTCCTATATTACTTATCACGAATGAGACGTATACCGTTCCCGAAATTCCGGAGCTTCGGGCATCGTTCGGATAGTGGATATTACCCCTGATAAGCTGCATTAGGCCGACTTCCCCTCCGGGGAACGCAGGCATTTGCTCAACGATAGTAAATACATCATCACTGTTAACATCCTCAAAAAAATAATTGAAGTGAACCTGCATTTTTTGGGAGGCTCTGTAGTTCTGCCCGCCTATGCTGTCCCCTTTCTCATTGTATTCTTTCCAAAGCCCTATCCGGTAACCGTTCTCGGTACGGCCTTCCCTGCTCTTCTTGCCGTTGGAATGATACATTACAAAACGCCCGTGCTCAAGGCTGTTCTCGTATTCGCGCTCCATGGAGATCTGTCCCGGATCGCTATCGAAATACAGCTTTAACAGGCCCGAACCGTTCGTGAGGCTTCCCTTGTCCAGGGAATGTCCGGCACTGTCAAGATAGGTTCTTATGTTATAGGGCCGTCCGTTCTTATAATCGATCACCAGCTTCGCGTTCCCGTTTCGGTAATAGGTCTTTACAGCATTTACGATCGTGTCGTTCCTGTACTCCATCTCTGTCCGTTTCTTCCCATTCTTATAATAAGAGATGGATTCTCCGTGCCGTTCACCTTCTAAATAGGTATCTATCGACTTGATCTTTCCTTCAGGAAAATAGGACACACACTGGCCGTTCCTCAACGCTCCTTTATAATAGACCCTCGCTATCAATTTGCGATCACGCAGGAAATCCCATTCACCTGTTCTGGCCCCGGCCTCATAACCTCCTTTGAAGACAAGGTTTCCCGGGCGGTAAAACACCCAACTGCCGTGCCGCTGGTTATTCCTGTACTCACCTTCGCACTGAAGCTCGCCGTCGTAGTAGTATTTATAGTCGCCTTCTTTATCGTTTCGTTATTCTCCCTCACGTAACATACCTCTTTGGCGAGCCTGCAAAGGGTATCTATTGTCACCTTATGGGTCTTTATCTTTTCCTGTGCCTGCGAAAGACCGGCAGCCAGGGCAAATACAATAGCCAATGAGCGTCTGAAACAAAAAATCTTCATAAGCTCAAATCTATGAATAATAATGCCAATGCCCTATTAAAGAACCTTATCACATGGTACATTTGATCGATGAACCTTAGCACCGCTCTCCGCAAACTCGAGCCCCGTTCGGAGTTCAGCATAATTACCAAGATGGATCCTGATAAAGCGGCCGACCTCCTGGCAGCAGATGTAAACAATGAGGTAGGGCTCTTTATCAATAACGATAAAAACTATGAAGGATTCATTTCGGGCAGAAGTTTCAACCTGCAACGAATTGGATCCAAACGAGACCTTCGCCCGCGAATCATTGGAGGAATTTTAAGAGAGACAGAAGGCACAAGGGTCCAGGTAACAATTAAACTAAACATCATTGCATTAGGGATCCTTTGTATTGCATTAACCGTAGGATTGGTATCTATTCTAGCCTTTTTGATAAGTGAATCGAAAACAAAGAATGAGGCTTTGCTCCCATTGATACCCTCTGTTGGAACTTGGTTACTTTTCTATCTCCAGGTAAAGTATGAAGCCTCTGTCAACAAGAATATCTTCCGCTGGAAATTTAAAGGAGAGGTGGAAAAATAAAAGCCTTCTGTTTCTCGCAGAGTCACGCAGATAAAAACGCGTAGTTCCGCAGAGGCCAAATGCGTTGCAATTCGTAACATTCGGACCCTGTTCGTTAATTCGTATGCAGGATACTTCCCTTAACTAAAATTGTAGATATATCGGCATTACCTGCTCTGCCTGTTTGACCTGGATAATGATCCAAATGAACAGGAAAAGCAGGGCTGTACGGCCTACTACGGTCATTCGGCCTATGAGGGACTCCGACAGGGTCTCATACGATTTGGGCAGGAAGTGTACAAAATAACCCAGTGCCATGATGGTGAACACAATGTTATAGCCGGTGATCATCGGTATAAAGGCCTTGCCGTTGAAGTTGGTGAATATCTGTTCGAGGATAATGATACCATCACTGAATGAGGAAGCCTTGAAGAATATCCAGCAGAAGCAAACAAAGTGAAAGGTGAAGAAGATGCCGAGCATCTTTTTGATCGTTGATTGTTGATCGTTGATCCTTGATTTCCCTGCTGAGAACTCGATGCGGACTTTATCGATCGCTAACGCGATACCGTGCATCGCACCCCAGAAGACGAATTTCCAGTTAGCGCCATGCCAGAGTCCGCCCAGCAGCATGGTGACAAAAAGGTTCATGTACTGGCGGAACTTGCCTTTGCGGTTACCGCCCAACGAAATATACAGGTAATCGCGCAGCCAGGAGCTGAGCGAGATATGCCAGCGCCGCCAGAACTCGGTGATGTTAGAGCTTTTGTAGGGCGCGTCGAAGTTAATATTGATGGTATAGCCCATCCACTTGCCCATGCCGATGGCCATATCGGAATAGCCTGAGAAATCGCAATAGATCACCATGGCGTAACCGTACACGCCGAACAAACATTCGATGCCTGAATGCTGCGAAGGAGCGTCGAAAATGTATTGAACGAAGTTGACGTAGATGTAATCGGAGATCACCACCTTTTTGAAGAGGCCGCCAAGAATAAGGTAAAGACCTTTGCTGATATCATCTTTGCTTACAACAATGTCCTGCCGTATTTGCGGAATAAAATCCGAAGCTCTTACAATGGGGCCCATTACCAGTTTAGGAAAGAAGGAAAGGAAGAAACAATAGTCGAGGAAGCTGGTCACCGGTTTGAACTTGCCGCGGTACACATCGATGGTATAACTAAGGTTCTCAAAGGTGTAAAAGGAAATACCAATGGGCAGGAGCAGTTTCAGGGGACTGATAGGTTCCCTCAAATGAAAGCTGTTCACGATCTCGATAAAGAAGTCGGTGTATTTGAAATAGGCCAGCAGGGCCAGGTTAATGAAGACACTGAAGATGAGCAGGGCTTTTTTTCGTGATGGTGTTTGAGCGCGATAGATCCAGTTGCTCAAATTAAAGTCCACCACGGCGCTAAGGATCACGAGCAGAAAATAGAAGCCACAAGCCTTGTAGAAGAAGTAGAAGGAGAACAGCGTGCACAGCACCACCCTGCTTAGCTTTCGCTTGTGCAGGAACTGGTAAATGAGCATGAACACCATCAGGTAAATGAGGAAGAAAGCGCTGTTGAACAACAGCGGGTCCTTGGGGTTGTAAGCCAGCTGGCTTAACAGCTTCTCAAGGTCAATGCTTTTGAGAATGCCGGTATCCATCGTCAATGGCTTTGTATAACAGGTTGCCCATCATCTGGTAGGCCTTGGCACTAAAATGCAAATGGTCGCGGGCCACAAGACCTCCTTTGTACCAGGCGTTCATGGAGCCGTAGCCGCCCATTACTTCGTAAAGGTCCCAATAGGCGATCTGGTTTTTGGTGCAGTATCTTATCAACGTATTTCGCGCCGCCAGCATTTGCGGGTTCTTGGCGTAATAACGCTTTTTGCCCTTGCGAACCTTGCGGTAAGAATCAGGCGGCGTGGTCACCAGGATGTTGACCCCGGGATTACGCAGCCTTATGTTGTTCACCAGCGTATCCACCTGCTGGTAAAAGTTGGCACTGTCGAACTTGGCATTGAACCCTTCGTTGGTTCCCATGGAGAGGATCACCAGGTCAGGCTTCAGATAGCTCATTTGCTCGAGGAAATATTGTGAACGGTTGTAATGCCTGTACTCGGCTCCGTTCACTCCTATCATATTATAGAGCAAGCCAGCGCTGTCATTCTCCAGTATCATACCGTAAATGCGGGCGTTGCGCTGCAGGCTGTCCTTCTGGCTGCAGTGCAGCACCAATTGTTTCATGGGCTTTTCCAGTTTCGCCACCGAAACAAACCCATCTTTCTTACGGCCATCAATATATCCGCGAACGCAATTCAGGGAATCGCACACCGTAAAGTCATAGCTCGCCTCCCCTTTCTCGTGGAATAACGTGAACTTGCTGAAGCTGTAATCCAACCCGGGCGGATTTACCGTTTTAAGGTTGATGAGCGCACTGGTATCACGGGTCTCGATGGTAAACCCACCAATACCAATAGGCAGGGGTTTGTCCAAAAATACATTGCGCTTATACTCCCAATCCACATTGGTGGAGGTCTTATAGCTGCGAGGCTCATTCGATTTCGCTACACGATACGGAAAGATGAATCCCCGTCCAGCATTACCGTATTCGCGCTGGAAGTTCTCACGCATCATGCCCGAAAAGAAATCGGCCTGCAAGTGCGAGTCACCGATATGCACCAGGTTCACGCGGTTGATCTCTTTCTTTTTCAGCTTAGCAAGCTTATTATAGAAAACCGCGAGTGTCGCGCTATCGCCATGCAATACGTTCGCCTGCTGGTTGACAAAGGCAGGCAGCACAAGAGAGTCCGGCGTTTGCGACCAGGCCGAGCACCAGAATATAAGTGCTGTTACTACGCTATAGCTTCTTCTTATAATCAGAATATTCGCTTATTAGTTTATTATACAACAAGGTGCCGATACGATTGGCACCCCTGAAATTGAAATGCGTATAATCTTTGTTCGCATACACGGTATCGCCCTCTACCCAATGTGCCATGCTCTTCTCCCCTCCCATGGCCTCGAACAAATTCCAGAACGCGCAGTTGTTGTCCTTCGCTACCTTCTTCTGCGCTTCCACTACCAGCGGCACGGCGGGATCAGTGCCCATCTCCCCATCCTTACGGTAGCCTTTATCGCCTGCGCTCACAACCAATATGCTCGTTCGTGGAAAGCAAAGGCGCAAATGCTTCACCACCGCGTTCATGCCCTTTTCATAGAACGAATAATCCTTAACGTTATGATTCACCACGTTCACCCCGTATTGAAGGATCAGCAGATCATAATCCATGTATTTGTTGAGGCCGTTCAAAACGTTGTACGACATCTTAGTTAAAGGCATACCTGAATTACCACGGAAGCTGAGATTATCTACCAGTACCCCCGTGTCGCTCTCGAGACTGAAGCCATATACATCCATGCTGTTCTTCGCGATGAAGTTCACGCGTATGTTCTGCACAGGGTATTCGTTAAGTAACACCTCGTTCACCGCCGCGTCGCCGTTAAGACGCTTTACACCACTGCCGCAGGATACATAGTTGAGCGCTTCGCTCTTCCCATAATACAGTTTCACTTTTTCGAACTTCTCGAGGCACTTTCTGCTGACCCCCGCAAATCCTACCCAGCTGCCTGCAGCATTGGCAGTGGTATCGCCGCCTGCTGTTGTAACAGGAATAAACACGTGCCCGCTTATCCCAAGGGGATGTTCGGCGCCATTGTTATCAAGCATATTGTACTCTGTCCAGTTCTTCGAAAAAGTATGGCGTACGCTCTGGCGGAAGCCTGCTACGATGGAGGTAACCGGCATAAAGCCCACACCGCTTCCACCGAACATTTTTTGCAAAAGGCTCCGAAGGTCTTGCGAGATAAGGTCACCCTCGATCATGCTGTCGCCGAAATAACCGATACGGGTCTTGCCTTTGTTCTTTTGAGTTTGTACCAGGGAAGCAAAAAAATTGTGAAGCCCTCCGATACTATCCCCAAACTGTACAATATTGCTTTTGTCCTTCTTCTTCAGAAGGATGGCCTTATTGGTTTTGCTGATGAGGGAATCGTTAACCACAATATCAGGAAAGGGCACCTTCGCCAAAAGACCTTTGCTCCTTATCTCAGAGAGCAGGTCTACCTTGCGGGTCTTATAATAACCCAGCGAGAACTCTGTATTCACGAACGACAGCACAAAAAGGGCAATGGCTGCCGAGAGGATCATCAATAAGGGTTCATGAAGTCTATTGGGGGGTGCGCCCATCTTTTCTTATCAACAAGGAGCAAAGATAGTGAGTGCGGCGCTTATTATTAAGCCCCTCCTAACAGGTTTTCAACAGGGATCTTAACCTAAATTTCTTTCCTTAAAAGGTTCAGCGCTTCGAGGGCGGTCTTACGGATATTACGTTCCCTGTTATTGCCAAAAAGGTGCTTGCTCGCCTTTATTCCTTTCGGTGACGCTATGGCGATCCAAACGGTACCTACCGGCTTTTCAGCGCTTCCGCCGCCAGGGCCAGCAATGCCGCTCACGGCAATAGCATAGTCGGTATTGAACTTCTTCCGGATACCTGCCGCCATCTGTTCAACCACCTGCTGGCTAACAGCACCGTGCTTTTCAATAGCAGAAGCCGAAACCCCAAGTTCATTTATCTTGATCTCATTGGCATAAGAGATCACTGATCCCTTAAAATAATCGGAGCTGCCGGCAATACTGGTGATTAGATGAGCGATATAACCGCCCGTACAGCTTTCGGCTGTGGCCAGGCTGGCCTTCTTTGATCTTAAGAGGTCGCCTACTATCTTCTCCAGGCCTTCCTTCTCTTCTCCATACACTTCGTATCCATAAATATACTGAGGCACCAGTACCTTCAGTTCTTCCACCTTCTTATCTACCGCGGCCTCCAGCTTTTTCGCGTCCTCTCCCGAAGCGCTCAGACGAAGGCGAACCATGCCCGGCGAAGGGAGATAGGCCAGTTTAATTTCTTCCTCAGCCAAACTATCTTCCCATGCTGCTATCATCTCGCTGAGGAAACTCTCGCCTATACCTTGTGTAAGCACCGTTTTATGAATGATGGCCGGAAGCTTGAACTTCTGCTTCAGCATCGGGAGCACATGTTCCGTTATGATATACTTCATTTCATAAGGGACACCAGGCATTGACACATATACTTTACTCTTCTCTTCGAACCACATGCCGGGAGCAGTGCCATAGATATTCAGCAACATCTTACAGTTGGCGGGTACTTCTGCTTGTTTGCGATTAAGCGGGGTCACCTCCACCCCGCGTTCATTAAACAGGCGCTCCACATTCCTATAGGCTTGCTCGTTAAATACCATGCCCGAATTAAAGTACTCGCAAAGGGTGGTCTTCGTAATATCATCCTTAGTAGGACCTAAGCCGCCGGTAATAAGGATAATATCAGCACGGTCTTCGGCTTCTTTAAGAGCGCTTATAATATGTTGCTTATTATCGGAGATACAGCTCACTTGCTGCACCTTTATACCGGCCAGGTTAAGCTGGGTGCCTATCCAGGAGGCATTGGTATTTATTACCTGCCCGATGAGCAGTTCGTCGCCAATGGAAATGATCTCCGCGTTCACACGGTAAAATTAAGTATTAAAAAACTCTGGCAACATTTTTGTAAGTTTGCCCGGAAACGCTGAAAAACCATGAAAAAACTTGTCATTTCTATCCTTACCATCGGATTTATCGCCAACACTTCTTACGCACAGTTCGACCTGAACAAGGCGGCTGAAGAAGCCAAGAAAAAAGCGGAACAGCTGAAGAACGGCGGAGGCGGCACCAAACCTCTCACCAACGAAGAGGTGATCGGTGGCCTGAAAGAGGCCCTTAATGTTGGCACCAATAACTCCACCGCTGCGGCTTCTAAGGCCGACGGCTATTTTAAGAATCCAGCGATCTTTATCCCCTTCCCGCCCGAGGCGATGCAGGTGAAGAACACCGTGGAAGCTATAGGGATGAAACCCCAGGTTGACAAGTTTGTGATGACGCTTAACCGCGCCGCCGAAGAGGCCGCCAAGAGCGCGGCACCTGTGTTCCTCGATGCCATCAAAGGAATGACCATCGCCGACGGCTTTGGCATCCTTCGCGGCGCTGATAACGCGGCTACTCAATATCTGCAAGACAAGACCAATGTGGAGCTTACCGGTAAGTTCCGCCCCATCGTAAAGGCCGCGCTTCAAAAAGTGAACGTGACCAGCTATTGGAAACCCATCATCACCAAATACAATAAGGTGCCCGGCGTAAAAAAGCAAAATCCCAACCTCGACGACTATGTTACGCAGCGCGCGCTGGTAGGGCTCTTTAAACTCGTTGCCGACGAAGAGAAAAAGATCCGTAAAGATCCGGTCGCTCGTGTGAGTGATATTTTGAAGAGGGTTTTTGGCGGAGGCTAACCTCACCCCAACCCCTCTCCTAAAAGAGAGGGGCTTTATTTTTTCTTAACTTCGTTAGCTGTGGCTAACGGGGTTACTATCCAACAAATTCTTACCAAATACTGGGGCTTTACCAAGTTCCGTTCCCTGCAGGAAGATGTCATCAATGAGGTGATCGCCGGCAGGGATGTTTTGGCCTTGCTTCCTACCGGAGGCGGCAAATCCGTTTGCTTCCAGGTTCCCGCGCTTGCCCGCGAAGGTATTTGCATTGTTGTTTCCCCTCTTATCGCTTTGATGAAAGACCAGGTGGATGGCCTGAAGGCCAAAGGCATCAAGGCCATGGCCATCACTTCGGCCATGACACGCAGCGAGATAGATATCGCGCTCGATAATTGCGCTTATGGGGATTATAAGTTCCTGTATGTTTCTCCCGAACGCCTCGGCACCGAACTATTTAAGGCAAGGGTAAAGAAGATGAAGGTTAATTTCATCGCGGTGGACGAAGCGCATTGCATCTCCCAATGGGGGTATGATTTCAGGCCTAGCTATACAAAGATCGCCGAGCTGCGCGACCTGGTACCTAAAGTGCCTGTGCTGGCGCTCACCGCTACCGCCACGCCTGAAGTGGCGAAGGATATCCAGAAAAAATTACTTTTCAAGAAGGAGAACCTGCTACAAGCAAGTTTCGAAAGAAAGAACCTTGCTTATATTGTATTGAAGGAAGAAGACAAGCTGGCGCGCTTGCTGAAGATATGCAACAGGGTAAAAGGCACCGGGATCGTTTATGTGCGAAACCGTAAGAAGACACAGGAGATCGCCTCCTATTTAAAAGCCAATAAAATATCGGCCGACTTTTATCATGCCGGGTTAAACCCAAAGATGCGTGAACAAAAACAAAACGCCTGGACCGGCAATAAGTGCAGGGTAATGGTTTGCACCAATGCTTTCGGTATGGGCATCGACAAGCCTGACGTGCGATTTGTGGCTCACATGGACCTTCCTGATTGTCCGGAAGCCTATTTTCAGGAGGCAGGCCGCGCGGGAAGGGATGAGAAGAAGTCGTACGCTACTCTTTTATACAACGAAGGCGACCGCCTGGAGCTGGAACACAATATGGAGACCAGCTTTCCGCCGGTAGATGAGATAAAGAAGTGTTACCAAAGCCTCTCCAATTATTTAAAGCTGGCAGTAGGCAGTGGCGAAGGCGAAAGTTTTGAGTTCGACATCAGTGATTTTTCAAAGACCTATGAGCTGAATACACTGCGCGTGTTCAGCGCGCTGAAGTTCCTGGAGCGTGAAGGTTATATCACGCTTACCGAGGCCCTCTTCTCCCCTTCCAGGATACACTTCGCGGTAAACAAAGAGGAGCTCTACAAGTTCCAGGTTGCCAATCAGAAATACGATGACTTTATAAAGATGCTGCTCCGCTCCTATTCCGGAACCTTCGAACAATTTACTCCCATCAGTGAGAACGAACTTGCAAGGCGTAGCTCGTCCAGCCGCGAGACCGTGATCAGCTATTTGAAGTACCTGGATAAAATGCAGATACTCTCCTATGTTCCGCAAACGGAGCTGCCACAGGTGATCTTTAACCAGGCCCGGCTCGACGCAAAGAGCGTATTGATCTCAAAAGAGAATTATACCGAACGGAAAAAGCAGAGCGCGGCTCGTATGGAGCAAGTGCTTAGCTATGCGGGTTCATCCCATAAGTGCAGAAGTCAATTCCTATTGGCTTATTTCGGTGAGAAGGACGCCTACCGATGCGGTATTTGCGATGTATGTCTTGAAAGGAATAAGCTCGAACTGAGCGACCTGGAGTTCGAAGAGATAAATGTACAGTTTAGTGCTATCCTCGAAAAAAAGAACACAGGCCTGCAGGACCTGGTAGCTTCGGTAAAGAACTTCAGGGAGGAAAAATCGCTGAAGGTGGCGCAATGGCTGCTCGACAGCGGAGCCATTTCCTACGACAGCAAGAACAAACTGCGGCTGAACAAATGAACCGGCTTGAAAAGGATTTTTATCTGAGGGAGGATGTGGTGAAGATCAGCAGGGAACTCCTCGGGAAATATCTTTTTACGAAGATCGGCGGCAAGATAACGGCGGGCATCATTACAGAAACAGAAGCTTATGCGGGGATCACCGATAAAGCTTCTCATGCCTATAACAACCGCCGCACCAAACGCACAGAGATCATGTTCGGTGAAGGAGGGCAGGCTTATGTATATCTCTGTTACGGTATTCACCATCTCTTTAATATCGTGACCAACAAGAAAGACGTTCCGCACGCGGTGCTGATACGCGGTGTTAAACCCATTGAAGGAATTACAACTGTATTGAAGCGACGCGGACAAGAAAAACTGCATGCGAAGACCTCGGCCGGTCCTGGCACAGTATCTCAAGCCCTGGGAATCATAACCCAACACAGCGGAACCAATTTACAGGGAAGTAAAATATGGCTGGAGGACCGCGGGGTAAAGATCAAAGCAAACAATATTCATGTTTTCCCGAGGATCGGCGTTGACTACGCCGGCGATGACGCCAAACTCCCCTACCGTTTTCTTGTTCATCTTTGATAATTACATTACATTTATCTTCTAAACCTGGACAGAATGAAAAAATTCATACTACCGCTTATTGCCTACTGCCTACTGCCTACTCTTTCTAACTCTCAACCCAGTTCCTGGAGCTCCCGCGGCGTTGGCGGTGGCGGCGCTCTTTTCTCCCCCAGCTTTAACCCGGCGAACCTTAACGAGCTGTATGTTGCCTGCGATATGAGCGAGCTCTTCCAGAGCACCAATGGCGGTACCAGTTACAACCTTGTCCATTTTAACCAGGTGCAAGGCGGACATAACTCAAAAGTGCAGTTCACCAATGGCGCTACACGCTATTGCATAAGCTACGACAACAACGAAGTGGTGCCTGTAAAAAGCACCGACGCGGGTGTGACATGGACAACGCTTACCGGAAACCCTGATAATACCCAAGAGACCTTTACCATTCACGCCGACTATAATAACCCCAACCGGGTGATCATCTCTTATTATGGTGAGATCTATATCAGTAATAACGGAGGAACAACTTTTACCCTTTTCCATACAGCTACTAATACTGGCGCCGGCAACGTAGTAGGCGGGGTTTTCTTCGATGGCAATAATATCTACGTTGGCACCAACGACGGCGTTCTTGTTTCCACTAACGGCGGAACTAACTGGAGCACCGCGGTTATCAACGGCCTTCCCTCCACCGAGCGCATCTTTTCCTTTGCCGCGGCTAAAATGGGCAACAAGGTCCGCTTCTATTGCCTTACGGCCGATGTGGGCGATATTTATGTTGGCGTAGTAGGCTCTGATTATTACGGCTTTATGGCTGGTGTTTATTCTGCCAGCTACGGCACGGGTGGCTGGGTGCCACGCATGACGGGCATTACCGCCAACGATTATCCCATGTATGTGGAGATGGCAGAGAACGACACCAACATTTGTTATCTCGCCGGAAGCAATACCGCTTCAGAACCTGTGATATTCAAAACCACCACTGCAGGCGGCAGCTGGACCAAAGTATTCAATACAGCAAGCAACCAGAACATCAACACCGGCTGGTGCGGGCAGGGCGGCGACCGGGGCTGGAGCTATGCCGAGTGTCCTTTTGGTTTTGAAGTAGCGGCTAACAATGCCAGTTATGTGATGTTCTCCGATTTTGGTTTCATTCACAAAACAACTAACGGTGGTAACTCCTGGCAGCAGATCTATCTCGATGCCGCCGACCAGAACGCCGCGAATGCCAATACACCTACCGGAAAATATTATCACAGCTCAGGATTGGAGAACACTACCTGTTGGCAGGTACATTGGATGAGTGCCACTAATATGTGGGCCTGCTTTTCAGATATACGAGGTGTGCGTAGTATTGACGGCGGACAATCATGGTCGTTCAACTATACCGGCACAACAGCCAATTCCAGCTATCGTATCGCGCAAGGCGGCAACGGAACTTTGTATGCGGGCACCTCCAATATCCACGACATGTACCAGAGCACGCGCCTGCAGGACGCGCAGCTCGACGCCACCGATGCCAATGGCCGTATCATTTATTCCACCACCAACGGTGCTTCATGGCAGCAGTTGCACCTCTTCAACCATCCTGTATTCTGGATAGCGCTTGATCCTAACAATCCTAACAGGGCTTATGCCAGCGTTATCCATTACAATGCAGGCGCTGGTGTTGGAGGCGTATATCGCTGCAACGACCTTAACAATTTGGCCACTTCTACCTGGACGCTCCTCCCCGATCCGCCCAATACAGAGAAGCATCCTGCTTCGCTCGTGGTGCTCAACGATGGAAAACTGGTAGCAACCTATTCAGGCCGCAGGAACAGCGGCGGAACCTTTACCGCCAGTTCGGGATGTTTCATTTATGACCCTAATACCAATGCCTGGACAAATGTGACGCATACAGGCATGCGCTACTGGACCAAGGATATTGTGGTGGACCCTAACGACGCGCAGCAAAACACCTGGTACGTTTCGGTGTTCAGCGGCTGGGGCGGCGCGCCCAATGGCCTTGGCGGTCTGTACAAGACCACCAATCGCGGCACCACCTGGACAAAACTTACAGGCAGCACCCTTGACCGTGTTACCTCCTGCACCTTTAATCCTGCCAACGCGAATCAGATGTTTATCACCACCGAATACCAGGGCATGTGGATGAGCAGCAATATCAACGCGGGCACTCCTACTTTTTCGGCGGTGAACAGCTATCCCTTCCGCCAGCCCGAACGTATCTTCTTCAACCCCAATAACAGTAACGAAATGTGGGTAACAAGCTTTGGTAACGGGATGAAAATGGGATTGATGTCGGGTACAGGTGCGCCGGAGTTCAGCAAACAGGAGGCATTGAACGTTTATCCCAACCCGGCAAAAGAAAAGTTGACGGTTAGGCTTGAAAACGCGCAAGAGGTCATTTTGTATAACGCCGTTGGCGAACAAATAGCCTCCTGGAAAATGCCGGCGGGTGAGAGCGATATCAATACTTCTCAATTCCCCAATGGAATTTACTACATTCGCAGCGCTGAAAAAGCCGCAAAAGTAGTGATCGCCCAATGAGTGAATATCCGAAAGTAATTTTAAGCTCTGGCAAAGACCAGAGCTTACGCCGTTTCCATCCCTGGGTATTCTCGGGCGCCATCAAAAAGATAAATGGCGAAGTGGAGGAAGGCGATATCGTGGAGGTATACGACAACAAAGACGAATACCTCGGCACAGGCCATTGCCAGCAAGGCTCCATCGCCGTACGTGTTTTCACTTTCGAAAAGACCGAGATCGGAAAGGAGCTCTGGAAAAAGAAATTGCTCTCGGCCTGGAACTACCGTGAACAACTGGGCCTTACCAATGATCCGAACACCAATTGTTATCGCTTACTTTTTGCTGAGGGCGACGGCATGCCGGGCCTCATCATCGATTATTACAATGGCACGGCTGTGCTGCAAGCCCACTCCATCGGTATGCACATAGCCAAGGAAGATATCATTGAGGGCCTGAAAGAAATAATGGGCGACCGCCTGAAAGCTGTTTTCGATAAGAGCGAAGAAACACTTCCCAAGGAAGGATACCAGTCGAAGAACGGTTATTTGCGCGGCGAAGCAGGTGCCAACGAGGTTCTCGAAAATGGCTGTAGGTTCATCATTGACTGGGAAGGTGGGCAAAAGACCGGTTTCTTCATCGACCAGCGCGAGAACCGCCAGCTGCTGATGCACTATTGCAAGGGCAAAGCGGTGCTGAACACCTTTTGCTACACAGGGGGCTTCTCCGTTTATGCTGCCAAAGGCGGAGCCAGCCTGGTGCATTCGGTAGATAGTTCAAAAAAAGCCATCGAGCTCACGGCCCGCAACATGGAGCTGAACTTCCCGGGTGGCAAGCACGAGCATTTTGCTGAAGACACTTTCGATTTCCTTGACAAGCGCAAGGACGAATACGACGTGATCATCCTCGACCCGCCCGCCTTTGCCAAGCACCGCGACGCAAAGCACCATGCTATGATGGGCTATAAGCGCCTGAACTCAGAAGCCATCAAAAAGATCAGGCCCGGAGGCATCCTCTTCACCTTTTCCTGCTCGCAAGTTGTGGACAGAAACCTTTTCGAAAGCACCGTGATGGCCTCCGCTATTATCGCCGGCCGAAGGGTACGTATCATGCACCACCTCACCCAGCCTCCCGACCATCCTGTGAGCATTTTTCACCCGGAAGGGGCCTATCTCAAGGGCCTTGTTCTCCATGTAGAATAGAAAGGTTGGGCTAAAGCCCGTTGGTTTGTGCCTAATTTGGCCCCGGCCTTAAGGCCGGGGCCAGTAAGCATTATACAAATGGGGCTTTAGCCCAAAAAGAGTCCTTCCGATTTCAGAAAAAGTACTACTTTTAAGCAACAAATTAACCCCTGACCTCATGGTCGAAGCCCAAGATAACGCCACCCTGCTCTTCAACTGGATGCAGGAATGTGAACGGGAGAACATCATCCTTTCATTCAAAGGCGATTTCAACCAGGAACTGGTGAACGCCATTTTGCTCCTTGCCGAACGCGAGCCTGACGCAAAAATGAACGACATTGTAACAAGGGCACGCGTGTTCTCCATCATGGTAGAATGCATGCAGAACATCCGTAAATATGGCGCGGTAAACAGCGAAGGCACCGAATTGAAACCAGGCCTTGTGCTTGTTTGCAGGCACGAGAATGGTTATTCGCTTAAGACCGGCAACCTTATCACCGACAATGAGGTACCTGCTCTGAAGGAAAAACTGGAGATCGTAAAGACCATGAGCAAAGGCGATCTTAAGTCGCTGCATAAAAAAGTGCTTAGTGAAACACACCTGAGCGACAAATCGGGCGCGGGACTCGGCCTGATCAGCATCACCCGTAAATGCGACAGCATTGATTACGCTTTCAAGAAACTGGATGGGAACACCAGTTTTTATACACTCGATATCTATATCTCGAATAATAAAACTGCATGAGTATGGACTCCATGAGGATAGAAGCCACCGTTGATACACCCTGTGTGATCTTTGACCCTAAGAATGCACATTTCGAGATCTCCGGAAAGTCGTACCCCGAAGACACCAAAGAATTTTATGGTTCCGTGATGGCCTGGCTCGACCTGTATGCCGCCAACCCCAACCCGGAAACAGTGTTCCTGTTCAAGCTGAAATACTTCAACTCCTCGTCCTACAAGCCTTTGTTCGACATCATGACCAAACTGGAGTCTATCAAGAACAAGAACAAAAAAGTGAAGATCGAATGGCATTATACCAATGGCGACAGCGATATGCTGGAAGCCGGTGAGGAGTTTGCCGACCTGGTGGAGCTTGACTTCACGTATCACCAATTCTGAGCCTGATGAAAAGAAGCGCCACGGGGATACTCAGTTTCCTTGCAGTATCCGCTGCTTCTTTCTCCCAATCCTATAACTTCAAGATCTATTCTATCGATGAAGGCATCCCGCAAAGCCAGGTGCATAGCATCGTGCAGGACCACGATGGCTTTATGTGGTTCGGCACCGATGGCGGCGGATTGACCTCGTACGACGGAAAGAACTTCATTACTTATTCCTCCGCCGAAGGCCTCTCGAACGACCTGGTCACCTTCATAACTGAAATGGACCGGCAGCTATGGATCGGAACCTCCAAAGGCCTCAGCATTTTTAAGAACAAACGTTTTCTCGATATCCCCGAACCCTTGAAAGGCCTTCCGCAGGTTCCTATCTACTCCATCACACGCGACTCCAAAGGCAACTTGCGCTTTTGCACTCAAAAAGGCGCCTTCATCTACAACGGCAAAACGCTGGAAGAAGTGCCGGCGCTCAAGGACAAGTCGGTGCTGTGTATTTATGAAGACCCCAAAGGCAATTTCTTTTATGGCACCAATGCCAATGGTGTAATGTACGAGGCGGAGGGCAAAGGAAGTTACTGGTACACTACCGACGAAGGGCTGGGCAGCAATACTGTTTCGACGCTGGCGGCGAAAATGGCCGGAAAAACCCCGGAAGGAAAAGCCACACTGGGCGGTGTTTACTTTGGAACAGAAGGCGCGCTCAACTATGTTCAGGTGATCTATACTGAGGAAGGCCCAAAATACGACACGAAAGCGCAAACGTTTGTGCTGCCTACCACCAGTCTTAAACATTTTGTGCGGCATCTAAATTATGACCGGCATGGAAATCTATGGGCCGTTAGCTGGACGACCGGGCTTTTCCGTATTGGCAAGGACGGGCAGGTGGCTCATTTCGGAAAGAACGAGGGCCTTGGCGCCGACGGCGGCTATTACAGCATGGAAGACCGTGAAGGCAATATATGGACCGGCACCGACGGAAGCGGCGCTGTGAAGCTTGGATTGCCGGTGTTCAGTTCCATCAGCAAACGCAACGGCCTTCCGCTCGACATGGTGCTCGCGCTGTGTAAGACCCGTAATGGGGAATGGTGGTTTGGCCACGATGCCGGCGCCAGCCATTTTAACGGCAAGACCTGGGAGACCTTTAACGCAAGCAATGGCCTTAGCAACGAAAAGGTGTGGGACATCATGGAAGACACCGGCGGGAATATATGGATCACTACTTATGGCAGCGGTGTGTACCGTTATGACGGCAAACATTTCATCAATTACAACGACAAGAACGGCCTCAGCGGAAACAATATCCGTAGTGTATTCCAGGATTCGAAAGAACGTATCTGGGTTGGCTCCGCCAACGGGCTGAACCTGTTCGATGGTAAGTCGTTCCGCATCTTCCGCCATACCGACTCCACCGCATCACCGCTCAAGAGCAGCCGTATACTGGGTGCTATGGAAGACAGCAAACACCGTGTCTGGTTCTCTACATCGGGCGGCGGTCTTGCCATGTTAAAGGAATCGGACAACAGCTATTCGTTCGACAACTATACGGAAGCAGAAGGTCTTGCCGGAAATATTGTGCTGTCGGCAGTGGAGGACCCTGAAGGCAATATCTGGGCAGGCAGCTTCGGTGGAATCAGCAGGATCAATCCTTCCACTAAAAGGGTTCAAAAGATCACACGCAGCGAAGGCTTACCTACTGCCACCATTTACGGGCTTGGATGTACAGGCGGCAACTACCTTTTCATTGGTTCTAACAGTGGTGTTGACAAGTTCGATATCACCGAGTTCAGCAAGAACGGCAAACTGGTGATACGTCATTTCGGGAAGGAAGAAGGGTTCTTCGGCGTGGAGTGCAATACTAATTCTATCCTGAAAGATACCGATGGAAAACTTTGGATCGGCACCATCAACGGAGTGTTTATCTACGATCCGGCCGAAGATAAGATAAACGAGACCGAACCGCTCACACACATCACCGGTATACGGCTCTTCTTCGAGAACTTCGACATGAAGAAGTATACTGACAGTGCCGACACGGAAAACTATCTTCCGAGGCACATGACCTTCCCATACCAGCAAAACCACCTGAGCTTCGACTTTGCCGGCATCAGCCTGAGCATCCCTAAGAACGTGCGGTACCGTTATATGCTCCAGGGCTTTGACAAAGAGTGGACCGATCCTATCCGTGAATCCTTTGCCACCTATTCTAACCTGCCCGAAGGGAACTACACCTTTAAAGTGATCGCCTGCAACAACGATGGCAAATGGAACGTGGTTCCTGCCACGTTCAGCTTCACCATCACGCCTCCTTTCTGGAAGACCTGGTGGTTCAGGGTCGGCTCGGCGGCATTTGCCATCTTCATTGTATTCGGGTTCTTTAAATACCGGATCCGACGTTTGAAAAAGACACAAGAGATGCTGCAGGAGCAAGTGAACCATAAGACCAAGGAGCTGCGTGAAGAGAAAGAACTGGTGGTAGAACAGAGCAAGCTCATCGAAAAAAAGAACCACAGCATTACCTCCTCTATCCGTTACGCGAAACGCATCCAGGACTCCATCCTGCCGCTGAAGGAAAAGCTCAACGACCTGGTGCCTGGTTCTTTCATTCTCTTCAAACCAAAGGATATTGTAAGCGGCGACTTCTACTGGTTCACCAAACAGAACGGCAGCACATTAGTAGCAGCCGTCGACTGCACCGGACATGGTGTGCCAGGTGCCTTCATGTCGCTGATAGGCAACAACCTGTTGAACGATATCGTGAACAACCAGGAGATATGTGACCCGAAAGTGATCCTTGAAAAGTTACATGTGGGCGTAGTACAGGCGCTCAAGAAAGATGAAAAGGAAAGCGGCACGGTGGACGGCATGGACATTACGTTATGTTCTATCACTCTTCCTAACGGTAAAGGAGATGGCCGTGTTGAATTTGCTTCCACCGGGCGGCCGCTGGTGATGATCAAGGAGAACCAGCTCACAAAATACAAAGTGGGCTTGCACCCTGTAGGTTTTGTGACGAAGAAAGAGACTGTCTTTGAAAAGCATGTGCTGCCACTTCAGCACGGCGATACTTTTTATATCTATACCGACGGTTACGCCGACCAGTTCGGAGGGCCTGAAGACGAGAAGTTCCTCGACAGCAATTTTGAGAAGCTGCTTCTCAACATCCATACGAAAGACATCAGTGAGCAGCCGGAGCTATTGGAGACCGAGATCGAAAAGTGGAAGAACGGCCGCAACCAGATCGACGACATCCTCGTGATCGGCATTAAGGCCTAGTCCAGTAAGCAATACGCAGCAGGCAGTTTAGTACCCCGCGAGCACCATTGCGATGGTAATAAGGAGGATGCCGATAATATCGAGGAGAAATCCGGCCTTCAGCATTTCATTAACACGTATACGGTGAGTGCCGAACACAATGGTATTGGGTGCCGTTGCCACAGGAAGCATGAAGCCCAGTGAGGCCGAAAGCGTGGCCGGGATCAGAAGCATAAGGGGATGTACGTCCATATCCTTTTGCACCGCCAGCAAAACGGGGATCATGAGCTGTATACAGGCTACGTTAGAAGCGAACTCGCTGATGAAGGTCACCAGCACACACATCAACAGGATAAAGAGATAAATATTCATACCGGAAGCGAAACCCAGGTGCTTGGCCATCCAGTCGCTGAGACCGCTCAGCTCAAAGCCTTTCGCCAGCGCAAAGCCGCCGCCGAAAAGAAGTATAATATCAAAGGGAAGTTTGCTTGCCTCCTTCCATGTCATAAGGGCTCTCCCCTTCTCTGTCTTTGAAGGCACCAGGAACAACAGCAATGCCATCACAATAGCAACGGTACTGTCGGAAATAAAATCCTTGTGTGAGGCGAGTATCGGTAAACTGCTCCAACCCTTAAACTCAAAGGGCCCGAAATCAATATTCTCCCGGGTAAACCAAAGTATTGCCGTAAGGAAGAAGATACCGCCTACTGTCTTTTCCTCGTAGCTCATAGGCCCCAGGCGTTTATAACCATCCTCGAAGAACGTTTTGTCGAGCACCAGGTTATTTTGCTTACGGATAAAGATGGCTTTGAGAACCAGGAATGCCAGAAAAAGAAATACAAGAGACACAGGAAAACCGATGATGAACCAGTTGAAGAAGTTCATATCGGTATTATCAGGGAACTTATCGTGGTATTCCCTTAAGAAGATCATATTGGTGGGTGTGCCTACAAGGGTGGCCATGCCGCCGATGGTGGCAGAATACGCGAGACCGATAAGCAAGGCTGCCGCGAGTCCGTGTGAAGCCTTTTCATCTTTAATGTGTTCCTCCACCTGGTAAACAACAGCGAGCACAGCCGCAAGCAGCATCATTACAGTGGCCGTGTTCGATATCCACATGGACATTAGATAGGTGGTGAGCATCACTCCTAACAATATCCTGGAAGGGCTGGTGCCTACGATCATGAGGATCTTAAGCGCGATGCGCCGGTGCAATTGCCAGCGCTCAATGGCAAAGGCGATGATGAACCCGCCGATGAACAGGAAGATGATGGGGTCCATGTATTGAACCGAGGTAAGCTTTGAATCGGCGATGCCAAGAATAGGGAACAGGGCCATGGGCAGCAATGCCGTAACCGCCAGGTGTACGGCTTCTGTAAGCCACCAGGCCGCCATCCAGGCCGCCACCCCAGCCATAAGCGTAACCATGGGCTTGCCGGGCGAAAGGTCGCAGAGCAGCCAGATGAGCAGGAAGAGCGCAGGGCCCAGCAAAAGCTTGATGCGGTGGAGCGTCATTGAAGGAGGTTGTGGAATCTTATTAAATTTACCATCTCTGTATTAAATCACAACCATGAGCAAACTTAAGAATATTGCACTGATAATGACGGTAGCGGCGCTGCCTCTTGTTATCACTTCCTGTTGCTGCAAGAAAGTATGTGGACGGGGAAAGGAAGAACGCACAACTACTGCACCTCCTGTTGATTATGTCAAGGAAGGATATACCGCCGCTACGGTGATATACTACGAGCTCGACGCCTGTAAATGGATGATACAGCTGGATGATGAGAAAAAGCTTGAGCCCCGGGGAATGGACACCGCCTTCCAAAAGGATAAGCTCAAAGTGTGGGTGAAGTACGAAATATTGAAAGGCGCCGTAAGCACCTGTATGGCAGGAACCATTGTTAAAATAACCGAGATAAAGGAAAGGAAGTGAAGATAGTGTTCATGGGAACGCCCGACTTCGCGGTGGCATCACTTGATGCCCTTGTGAAGAACGGCAACAGCATCGCCGCGGTGATCACCGCTCCCGATCGTCCTGCCGGACGGGGATTAGCGCTGCAACGATCGCCTGTGAAGCAATATGCCATCAGCAAAGGCCTTAACGTATTGCAGCCCGAGAAACTTAAAGACGAAAAATTTCTTTCTGAACTTCGTGAACTGAATGCCGACCTGCAAATAGTGGTTGCCTTCCGTATGCTGCCCGAAGTGGTTTGGGCCATGCCCCGGCTTGGCACCTTTAACCTGCACGCTTCCCTCCTTCCCCAGTACCGAGGTGCGGCACCTATTAATCGCGCGGTAATGAACGGCGAGAAAGAGACAGGCGTCAGCACTTTCTTTTTACAGCAGGCCATCGATACCGGCAAGGTCATCTTCAGAGAAACAACCGCCATTGGAGAAAATGAAACAGCAGGTGAATTGCATGACCGCCTGATGATCACAGGTGCTGAGCTGGTTTTGAAAACAGTGAAAGCCATTGAGCAGGGAAATTATCCGCAACAAGACCAATCAGAGCTTTTATCCAAAGGAGAAACGCTCAGGGAAGCGCCGAAACTTTTCAGGGAAGATTGTCTTATACACTGGAACAAGCCGGTGAAAGAAGTGTATGATCTTATCCGCGGACTAAGCCCCTACCCTGCTGCCTATACCGAATTGATCTCGCCCGAAGGAAAAGAGCTCAGCCTGAAGATCTATCGCGCCACAATGGAAGTCAATACTTCAGCTGTGCCCGGTAAGATAAACGCGGAGAAGGGTTTGACGATCGGCGCGGCGGGTGGCAGCATCTGCATCGAAGAACTGCAGCTCGCCGGCAAGAAAAAAATGAGCGCCGAAGAGCTCTTGCGGGGCCTAAGGATCGGTTCCGACTGGAAAGTGAAGAACCCTTGAAAGCCCAGTGTTTACGGCCCTTTCAGTGGATTTTTATCAACAAAGCCCTTATTTATCAACAATTACAGGGCTTTTATACCTCTGAACCTTGCATGGACATTGAATTTCCTTACTTTTGGGTTCTTACTAACCAACCTAATTGTTTAACCAAATTAAATTTAAAATCAAATGAACAAAGCAGAATTAGTTGACGCAATTGCAGCAGAAGCAAAGATCTCTAAAGCGAACGCACAAAGGGCGCTCGAAGGTTTCATCAGCGCTACCACCAAGTCATTGAAAAAAGGTGACCGTGTAGCACTCGTTGGCTTCGGCTCTTTCTCTATCACCAAGCGCGCTGCAAGGACAGGAAGGAACCCCCAGACAGGAAAAGCTATCCAGATCAAGGCGAAAAAAGTAGCCAAGTTCAAAGCTGGTGCTGACTTGTCAAAGACCGTAAACAAGTAATTGTTTACCATATGAAAAACGGAACCCCTTCTCGTAATGGAGAGGGGGTTCTTCGTTATATACCATGAGCAACAGAAAATTAATAGCTTCCATCTCTCCCTGGGAAGAGCGCGTTGGTTACTCACGCGCTGTTTGCGTTGGAAACATCGTAGAGGTATCAGGCACCACCGCGGTTGACGGCGATACCGTGATAGGCGAAGGAAGCGCCTACCAGCAAACCGTTTTCATCTTCCGTAAGATCGAGAAGGCATTGAAGGAAGCCGGCTCCAGCCTGCAGGACGTAGTTCGCACCAGGATGTATGTTACCGATATTTCAAAATGGGAAGAGATCGGCAAAGCGCATCACGAGTTCTTTAAAGACATCAAGCCGGCCGCCACCATGGTGGAAGTCAAGGGCCTCATCGACCCCCGGCTGCTGATAGAAATTGAAGTGAGCGCCGTAAAGGCTTAGTCCTTCATCACGATACGGGCATATCGTCCCTTCTCGCTTTCCAACGAAAGCACATAGGTTCCCTTACTTAAGTTTTTACTGCCGCTGAGGCCGAGCTGCGCTGTACCCTTCACAACAGTCATCTCCTCTAAAAGCACGGTCCTTCCGGTGACATCCAGCAAGGATACTTTAAGTCTTTGCCCTGAAGAGGTAGAGAAGCTGAAGCGGAGATCATTCGTAAATGGGTTCGGGAATACTTCTAGTTTATCATCGATAGCATTATACTCAATAGTGGAAAGCAATGTATGCGCCTTACAGAGGTCAGGGATGCCATAGCCTACAAATGAATCGGGCGTGGAATATTTGCTCGCGCTTTGTATAATGGCGAAATAGATCTCGCGGCTGGTCTTACCAGGGTTTGCGCCCCATAAACAAGCGGCACCGCCGCACATGATCGGCGAAGCAAAAGAAGTACCGTTGGCAGGAGTGATGTGGTTCTTCGCCCAGGGGTTGGCGCAAATGGCTCCCTCCCCTTGCGCTGCCACATCGGGCTTTATTTGTCCGTCAACAGTGGGGCCGCGTGAACTGAAACCCGAAGAAGCGCTGGCTCCGTTCACCGAACCTACTGTAAGTACACTGTCGGCATCAGCCGGCGCGCCGATCATCTTCCAGGCATTGCTGCCTTCATTACCGGCGCTAACACTAACAAACATTCCCTTGCTCACGGCAATGTCGGCACCTATACTGATACGCGTGGTATTGCCGTTCATCATTGCGTAGGTATGATTTTGCAAGGTATCGTCGAAGGTGGTATAGCCCAAAGAAGTATTGATAAGATCAGCTCCGGCACTGTCGGCAAATTCCGCCGCCGAAACCCAGTTGTCCTCTTCGATCAATGTTTCTGTTCCCGCGTCCTCGGTACGCAGCAGCCAGTATTTCGCTTTGGGAGCTGTACCAACTATACTGTCCTTCATGTAGCCTCCCATGTTCGAAAGCACCATCATGCCGTGCCAGTGATCTTCGTAAACACTGCTATTGCCGGCAACATAGTCCCAAGTTCCTAATATCTGTCCGTTGGCCCTCAGGCTGTCGAAAGCGATAAGACTATCAACACGCTCAAAGCCCGCGTCGAGCACCGCTATGGTCATTCCCTGCCCCATGTAACCGAGGTTGTGCATACAGTCGGCCTTGATCATGGCGGCCTGGTTGAGCGATGGCCCATAAGGCAAAGCGGCCGAAGTTGCCGAAACAATAGACTTTTTCTTCGCTGTATTAAATACAGGGCCCTCCAGTTTGGGCGCATTGTAATCATCTATTGACTTAAGTGGAGCGATGGAATCTACTTTAACTACATACGAAAGCGCTTTGATCTTTCCCAGCGCTACCTGGTCGGTGGTAGAAATGGTAATGGCATTGAACCATTTTGATTTGTTCAACAGCGTTACAGCACCCTGGCTGAGCACGCCTGAAATATAATTGGGGTTGATGGGAAGGTCATTGGTCTTGATCGTAATATTTTGCGCTGTTCGGCGGGCGATCGCCTTCGAGGAAAGATATACACTTGGATTGCTTGTTGAATACGGGGAGCCATTCCTGTCCTTGAACTGAACCCAATAACGGGTCTTCACAGCCAGCGCGGGCAATGCCAAAAGAACAATAAGGGAAAGAAGGCAAGTTTTTTTCATATCGCTATTGATGGCCTGAACTGTTATAGATCATCGTATAGATCAAACCTGAGGTGATCCTGTCCATGATGTACTGGCTATTAATGGTATTCGAAGTTACATCGATGATCTTCTTATAGATCATGCCGGTGTTACGCGCGTAACTTTCGGCATAATACTGTTTCTCAATAAGGTTCTCATGGTCCTGCTGAAGCACGGTAAGCGTTGAGTCGAACGAAGCACCGCCGATGCTCAAAGGAACATCAACGTCGGTATACTCGTAATCCTGAGGTCCTAATGTGTTCTGCGCGTTGCCGTTCCACTTCTTTTCTTTCTGCACCACAAAAGCCAGCTTGGTGTAGCGGATGTTCTCCTCCACCTTCTCCGCCGCTGTATTCGTACGGTTCGCCGCCCACACATCCACCAATACCCAGGGAATAAGGTTGTAAGCGATATTTTTATTGTACTTCCTCTTGTAACGCTCTATCCTCATGGTAGGGCGGCCCGAGTTGTCCTGGTAAATGCTCTGGATGGTTTCCTTGATCTGGAACCTGAAGGTATCAACGGTATTATTGAAATCATCGTACACCACCGAGTCCACATCGTAAACCACATAGGTACCGGGCTGGTCAGGGAAATAGGAATAACCCGCATCCGGCAAATTGTTCTTTTCCTTTTTGCAGCCGGTCACTGCCATCATAAAAAGCACAATGCCGTATGTACCTATGGAACGCATCAATTCTTTCCCGGTTTTTCTATGAAGCCTCCGCCCACCAGGTCATTGCCTTCGTAAAACACGGCGCTTTGTCCGGGAGCAACGCCCGATACCTTGCCGTGAAAAAGCACTTCCACTTTATTATCCACCACGTTGAGCGTGCTCATCATACCAGGATCATGGTAGCGGATCTTCGTCAATACCTCAAAATCAGCAGGCAAGCTCGCGTACTTAACGAAGTTATGTTTGGTAACGCTCATGCTTTGCTTCTCCAGTTCTTCTTTTTTGCCAAGCACAACCCTGTTCGTTTCGGGGATGATCTCCGTAACGAACATAGGCTCACCCAAAGCGATCTCCAGGCCTTTGCGCTGGCCGATGGTATAAAAAGGATAACCTTTATGCTTCCCTATAACCGTGCCGTCGGCCAATACAAACTCCCCCCCGTCCACTTTCTCTTCCAGCCCTTCCACTTTTCTTTTCAGGAAAGCGCGATAATCGTTATCAGGAATAAAACATATCTCGTAGCTCTCGCTCTTCTTCGCCAGCTCTTCGTAACCGCTATCGATCGCCATTTGCTTGATCTCGCTCTTGCGGTAGTTCTGTAAAGGGAACCTTGTCCTTTTCAGGCTCTCCTGGCTAAGCCCCCACAGCACATAGCTCTGGTCCTTGGTCTCATCCAAACCCTTTGAAATAATGTAACGATCGTTCTCTTCGCGGATACGGGCATAGTGTCCGGTAGCGATGAACTCGCAGCCGAGCATATTGGCGCGGCGCAGCAAGGCTTCCCACTTGATGTGCGTATTGCAAAGCACACAAGGGTTCGGCGTGCGGCCTTTCAGGTATTCATCCACAAAATTATCGATGATATAATCGCCAAACTCGCTGCGTATGTCAAGAATATAATGCGGAAAACCCATGTTCACTGCCATGGTGCGGGCGTCGTTGATAGAATCGAGGCTGCAGCAGCCGGTCTCCTTCTTGGAACCGCCCGAGGAGGCGTAATCCCAGGTCTTCATCGTAATGCCGATCACCTCGTAGCCCTGTTCATGCAAAAGCATCGCCGTAACGGAACTGTCGATCCCGCCGCTCATCGCAACCAATATCTTTCCTTTTTTGCTCATGCTATTGAGGTCCCATTTGCAGCTCTTTTTGCTGGTCGGGGGGATGTTGTTCTTCGTACTTACGCTTTTGCTCTGCTTCCTGTTGGGGAGTGAGCATCAGCTTGTCCTTGTTGCCAACAAGCTTTCCGCGAATATATTTTTCGGTGTTCTCTACTTCACCGCTCTGTTTGTAATAGGTCCAGGTGCCCACCTTCACATCGTGCTGGTATGTACCGTCAACCGAAGGTTTTCCATTAGGGAAATAGAACTTCATTTTACCATTCAGTTTGCCGCCAACATATTTACCCTGCGACTTCACTGTTTTATCCTGGTAATATTGGTTCCACACTCCCTCCAGAACATCGTTCTTATAGCTCTTTTCTTCCGCAAGAACACCATTGGGATAATATACCTTAAAGGTTCCGTTCTTCTTGCCCATCGTAAAGTTCTCCTCGGCCAATAACACTTCATCAACACCATAGTATTTCCATACGCTGTCCTTGAGCTCGTTCACATATTTGCCCTCGGCCTTCTTTTTTCCATTGGGATGAAAGTTCTTGTTACGGGTGATCTTTCCACCCTGGTAATTGGCTACCAGCGATCCTACCGACCCATCCAGGTAATATCCTTTGAACACGCCCACCGGCTTATCGTCCTTGAACATACCTTCGTACACCTTCTTACCTGAGGCAGGTTCATACTTGATCCACAGGCCCTGTTTAAGGCCCTTGGCATCTTTCAGGTTCACGGTGTCCTTTTTCTGACCCATGGCCAGAAAGGGGAAAACAAGCGCTGCCGCCGCACACATAAGCTTCATAATCAGGCTTTTTTAATAGTTACGAAGATACAAAGAAAAGTTTAGCTCTGCCATAGCAATAATGCCGCCAAACCTCAAAACGATACAGGCGAAGGCTTATTTTGTCCAAGCCCCTTATTATCTTTGCTGCGTATGGCCCTTTTGAAACTTCTCGAAAACATGTCACCCGGACCCGAACTGCTTAGCATCGCGGCGAAGGTGATCAAGGGTGAACGCATCAGTCCCGGCGAAGGATTGCTCCTCTATGAAAAAGGCGATGCGGGCTTCCTGGGTACCCTTGCCAATTATGTTCGCGAGAAAAAACACGGCGACCATACCTATTTCAACCGCAATTTCCATATCGAACCTACTAACATCTGTGTGTTCGACTGCAAGTTTTGCTCCTACTCCCGGTTGCTGAAACAAAAGGAAGGCTCCTGGGAGCTCAGCGAACAGCAAATGCTCGACATTGTAAAGAGCTATGAAGGGCAGCCTGTTACCGAAGTGCATATTGTTGGCGGCGTACATCCCAAGCTGGGCCTCGATTTTTTTGCCGGACTGCTGAATAAGATACGTACCATGCGCCCTGATCTGCATATTAAAGCTTTCACCGCTGTAGAACTGGAATACATGTTCCGCAAGGCAGGTGTTACTTACGATGAGGGCTTGAAAATATTTAAGAAGAACGGCCTCAACTCCCTGCCTGGAGGCGGCGCGGAGATATTTGATGACAAAGTGCGCAACGAAATATGCGAGGACAAATGCACTTCAGAGCAATGGCTCGAGATCCATGAGACCGCGCACCGCAACGGCATCCCTTCCAATGCCACCATGCTTTACGGCCATATTGAAAGTTATGCCAACCGTATCGATCATATGGAGCGCTTGCGCCAGCTGCAGGACCGCACGAGCGGCTTCAATACTTTTATACCGCTGAAGTTCCGCAACAAAGACAACCAAATGAGCCACATCGCGGAGACAGGTGTTACCGAAGACCTGCGCAATTACGCCGTGGCACGGATCTACCTCGATAACTTCGCGCACATAAAAGCCTACTGGCCCATGATCGGCCGTACTACCGCACAGCTTTCGTTGTCGTTTGGTGTGGATGACATTGACGGCACCATCGATGATTCCACAAAGATCTATACCATGGCCGGCAGCGAGGAGCAGGAACCTAAGTTAAGCACCCGTCAATTGGTGGAACTTATCCGCAATGTAAAACGCCACCCTATTGAACGTGATACACTTTATGGTGTAGTGAAAGATTATAAGGACCACGACTTCGAAAAAGAAACCGTGATCAGCGCATGAAGCCATCGCTCCTTTTATTGCACGGTGCCCTGGGCTCCAAACAACAGTTCGGACCATTGGAGGCCCTGCTCTCCCCTCACTTTACTGTACACAGCATCGATTTTGCCGGGCACGGAGGCCTTCCTGTTCCCCAGGGTGGTTTCAGCATTGCCTGCTTTGCGGAAGATGTGCTTGCCTGGATGGAGCAGAGCAAAACAACACGCATCGACATCTTCGGTTACAGCATGGGCGGTTATGTAGCGCTTTACCTGGCAAAACATCATCCGGAAAAGATCGGCAGGGTATTTACACTGGCCACTAAGTTTACCTGGAGCGAAAGCATTGCGGAGAAGGAAGTGAAGATGCTGAACCCCGGAAAGATCGAAGAAAAAGTACCCGCCTTTGCCGCCGCGCTGGCCGCCCGCCATGCCCCGCAAGACTGGAAAGGGATCATGAACGAAGCGGCGGGCATGATGCTCAGTATGGGCAAGGAAAATCCTTTAAAGGAAAACGACTTTATTTCCATCACCCACAAAGCCATCATCGCTGTTGGCGATAACGATGGAATGGTAACACGCGACGAGACCGTAAGAATAAGCACCCTGCTGCGCAACGCGGAGCTGCTTATCCTCGATGATACGGAGCACCCGATCGAAAAGGCTGACCATGAACAACTGGCCTCCGAAATAAAAGACTTTTTCCTTGAGGAATAAGATCATCTTCGGTAGTATCATAGCCGCCGCCATCGCGGGAGGCATTTACAGTTATTTTTATGTGAAGAAGGTAAAGTCGCCGGTGAGCGAAGCCATCCATGCCATTCCGGTAAATGCCTGTTTTGTGTTCGAGAGCCGCCAGGCACGAAACACCTGGAAGAAGCTGAACGAGACCAGCATCATGTGGGAAGACCTATTGGGCACTGTCACCTTCGGCAGGTTAAACAGCCACGGCGCTTTCCTCGACTCAG
>JANWJV010000017.1 GCA_025451785.1 Bacteroidia bacterium
CACCTTCCGCTTCCTGCACTGGCTTTGTGAAGAATTATTATTCAGAGATGTTCCACAACTCGGTGCTTCACAACGAGTGCAAACAGGTGCAGAAGAACCTTTACGAGTTCAGCGATTTTATGGTGAATGTTTTAAAGATCACTGATATAGGCGCCGCATTGAAGGGCGTGGCCACTTATCACGATTCCTGCGCCGGCCTTCGCGAATATGGTATCAAACGCGAACCAAGAACCCTCCTGGAAAAAGTTCGTGGGTTGGAGATCCGCGAAATGAAAGACACCGAGACCTGCTGCGGCTTTGGTGGTACCTTCTCCGTTAAGTTCGAGCCCATTGCCGTGGGACTGGCCATGGAGAAAGTGAAGAACGCTGAAGAAGTGCAGGCGGAGTATATCATCTCTACCGATATTTCCTGCCTCATGCACATGGAGGGTTATCTTAAGAAACAAAAGAGCCCGATCAAGTGCATGCACATTGCCGATGTGCTGGCATCGGGATGGGATTAGTTAGCGGATTAGCCAATTAGCGAATGAGCGAGCTCTCACTTCTTTCTCAGTATACTTCCTACAATCTCTGGGCGAACAAACGCATTGCAGGTTTATTGCTGCCGCTTGATACTGCTATTCTGGATAAAGAAGTAAAGAGCAGTTTCACCTCCCTCCGAAAAACAGTAATGCACATTTGGGATGCTGAGCTGGCCTGGCTCAATCGCCTGCGGGGTGTCGCTTTTAAGTGGCCGCCCACAGCGGTATTCTCGTCACCTGCCATCAACGACTTTCTGAAAACCTCTGAAGCGTTTGATACTTACGTGAAAGGAAAGGATGAGGCGTATTTCGCTGCCGCTACTTCTTACAAAGACAGCAAGGGCAACGATTACACAACGGTTAATTCGGGCATCGTGATGCATTGCATGAACCACAGCACCTTTCACCGCGGGCAGATCGTTACCATGTTAAGGGAGACCGGCATCACCCAACTTGTTTCTACCGACCTGATAACGTATCTTCGTGAAACAACCTGATGCTTTCATGAAGCACCGTTTTCTTTTCTTACCCCTCCTTGGTATTTATTTCGCCAGTTCCGCTCAACAAGCACCATGCGGTATTCTCCCGCAAGCCATCGATCATGCAAAGATCGATCAGCAGTTGCAGGGAGCTTCAAAAAGCCAGGCTACACTTGTAGTGCCCGTAGTGTTCCACATCGTTTGGAATACAGCTGTCCAGAACATCCACGACTCCATGATCTTCCAGCAACTGGCGATCATGAACAATGATTTTCAGCGGAAGAATGCGGACACTGTAAATACGCCGTCCGCTTTCCAGGCTGCTTCAGGAGGCATGGACATCGTTTTTTGCCTGGCCCAGCGTACGCCCTCAGGACAGGCTACCAATGGAATTCTGCGCGTACAAACCTCCAACGCTTCTTTCGCCTCACCCACTTCGTACTCTGTTCCCGATCCCGTTAAACGTACCAATATGAACGGCAGCGATTCCTGGGACCCTACTAAATACCTGAACATCTGGATCTGCAACCTTACTGGTTCCACCGCCTATTCGGCTCCTCCCGGTAATTTTATGCCCCAGGACGATGGAGTGGTTTGCCATTACATGCATACAGGCAAGACCTACAATTATCCCTATGGCCTGGGCAGGAGCATTGTGCACGAGATCGGTCACTTCTTTTGCCTGAAACATATCTGGGGCGACGATAGCGGTGCCTGTACCGGAACCGATTGGATAGGCGATACGCCCAACCAGGCGAACTTCAGCACCAATTGCCCTACCTTTCCTAAGACCGACGCTTGTACAGGAACAAGCCCAGGGGTGATGTTCATGAACTACATGGATTATTCGGAGGATGGCTGCAGGAACATGTTCTCGAAAGGACAAGTGGCTTATATGAATTCCTGCATCAATACCTTTCATACCGGTTATCTTAGTTCCAATGGCTGTGTGCCGGTAGGCATCGCTGAAAAAGCTGCAGCTGATGAGGTAGAGATCGTTGCGCAGAATGGAATGCTGAAAGTTAGCGCTAAGCAAACAGTGATCAGCGAGCTAAGGCTTTATAACAGCCTTGGACAAATGCTAAGGGCTCAGAATGGCAACGCGGCAAAGAGCCTGGAGATCCCGGTAAGGGGCCTGCCTCCGGGCGTTTGCATTGTTGAAGTTCTATTGGAAGGAAATTCCTTCACAGGCATTCGTAAAAAGGTACTTATTACCGAATAACCTTCGCGATTCGTTTAACCGAGGTAAGCTTTAAGGGCTCTGTTCCGTGAAGTGTGCTTCAGCCTGCGGATGGCTTTTTCTTTGATCTGCCTCACCCTTTCACGCGTTAGCTCATACCTTTCACCGATCTCTTCGAGCGTAAGGCCGTGATTGGCACCCAATCCGTAAAACAAGGTCACTACATCGCGCTCCCTTGTGGTGAGTGTCGACAATGCCCTGTTGATCTCGATGCCCAGCGAAGTGGCCATCAGGTTATCATCGGGCTGCGCGTCGCCGGGGTTGTGAAGCACATCGTAAAGATTGCTTTGATCTTCGCTGTTGGCGAAAGGAGAATCGGTGGAGATATGTTTTCCAGAAACGCTCAGCGAATTTTTTATTTCCTCCTCTGAAATATCGATCACCTCGGCAATTTCCGATGGAGTGGCTTCGCGCTCCAGCTGCTGTTCCAGTACCACAACAGCTTTTTTTATTTTACTGAGCGCCGATATCTTGTTGAGCGGAAGCCGTATGACCCTTGCCTGTTCGGCCACCGCCTGGATGATCGACTGGCGGATCCACCATACGGCATAGGAAATGAACTTAAAGCCCCTTGTTTCATCAAATCGTTTCGCCGCCTTCATCAGGCCCAGGTTGCCCTCGTTGATAAGGTCAGCCAAACCCAGCCCGTGGTTTTGATATTGCTTGGCCACCGATACCACGAAACGCAGGTTCGCCTGGGTAAGCTTTTCCAATGCGGCCGCGTCGCCTTCGCGGATCAGCTGCGCAAGCCGTACCTCCTCTTCAGCGCTGATCAGCTGCATTTTACCTATCTCGTTAAGGTAACGGTCAATGGAGGCGCTATCCCTGTTGGTGATCGATCGGTTAATGGTGAGTTGTCTCATAAGCTTGTATTAGCAAGAGTTACAAACGCAGTCGGTTTTTCCGCTGCCACCGGGATTTAAGCAAAGGGCCAGCGGGTTGTATAGAAAGGATTACAAGCAGATGGGAGTCTTCCGGAGAGGAGACCGAGTGAAGGTACAACAATGATTCGGATTCCGTTATAAAAATGGTGGGAGAAGGCCTTGCCTATGAAAAAGTTTCCGGTCAATTTTAGCCCCGACCGGGAAAAACCGCAAGAACCTCCTCCCAAAACCCGATGGGCCCCAGCCCAATGGTTGAATAAGTTTGGGAGAACGCCTTGCCTATGAAAATTCTCCGGTCAATTTTAGCCCCGACCGGGAAAAACCTGCAATGACGCTCATCCCATTTCATGAATAACATTGAAAGAGGGCCTTGCCTATGAAAAATTCCTCGGTCTATTTTGGCCCCGACCGGGAAAAACCTACAAGGACCCTCTTTCATTTTTTTCAATAAGGTGGGGAGAGCAGCCTGCCTATGAAAAATTCCTCGGTCTATTTTGGCCCCGACCGGGAAAAACCTGCAAGCGCCCTCACCCATTGTTTTAAATAAGTAAGGGAGAGAGCCTTTCCTATGAAAAATTCCTCGGTCTATTTTGGCCCCGACCGGGAAAAACCTATAAGAACTCTCTCCCATTTCTTTCATATCATTGGAAGAAAAGGTAAGTACCCTTTCCATCTTTTTCTTCTACAATAACCGGTTCAAGGCGATACGCTGCCCTGATATTATCTTTTGTCAATACCTCTTTCTTGCTGCCCGCTGCCATCAGTTTGCCTTTGTTAAGCAGAACTATGGTATCAGCAAACTTGGCTGCCAGGTTCAGGTCATGCACAACACCTACCACTACCAGGTCGCCTTTGCCAAGCATCTCGGTGATCTTGTTCATGAACTGGAACTGGTAATGCACATCCAGGAAGGTGAGGGGCTCGTCGAGCAGGAGGTAACGGGCCTTGCCTTCGGCAGGGAACCATACCTGCGCTGCCACACGGGCAAAGTGAACGCGCTGTTTTTCGCCTCCGCTCAATGTCATGTAATTCCTGTCGGCCAGGTCGGTAACATCAAAAAAGTCCATCGCCTCCTTGCAGGCTGTTTCATCGGCCGCTTTGGGCTTGCCGTTGAAGTGCGGGTATCTTCCCATGAGCACCACCTCCCAAACTTTAAGGGGGAAGCTGAGCTCTATGTTCTGCGAAAGCACAGAACGAACTTCTGCCAGTTGAGCATCGGAGTAAGTGCCCACTTCCTTACCTGAGTAGAATACTTTTCCTTCAGCGGGATTCAGCTGCTTGCAAAGCACTTTAATAAGTGTTGACTTACCTGCCCCGTTAGGGCCTATGATAAGATGCAGTTTGCCGGGCTCGAAGCGTACGGAAACATCCTCGAGCAATTTCTTGCTTCCCACGGTACAGGTTATGTTTTCAGCACTTAACATCAGAAATAATAGTTCTTTCTTCTTAGTAATACAATGAACACAGGCACACCTACAGCCGATGTAACAATGCCTATTGGAAGTTCGGCGGGCCTCAATAGCAAGCGGGCTACCAGGTCGGCAAGGCTCAGTAAAATACCTCCCATCAGCGCGCTGTTCAATATCAGGAAACGGTTGTCAGATCCTTTCAACAGTCGAAGCAGGTGCGGAACGATCAATCCCACAAAGCTTATTACTCCTACAAAGGCAGTGGCCACTGCTACCATCACTACATTTATAAGCAGCACGGTCATCTTCAATCGCTTGATGTTCACGCCCAGGTATTGCGCTTCTTCTTCACCGATCATCAGCGCGTTCAATTGTTTGGCATAACGAAGCGCCAACACCAGGCAAAGCACAGTACTGGTTCCGATGATGATGACTGAATGCCAGTTGGCACCCGAGAGTGTTCCGAGGTTCCAGAAGGTGATAGACCTTGCCTGCGGATCGCGGGCGATATAAGAAAGGAATCCCACGCCGCTCAGGAACAAAGCGTTGATGGCGATGCCGGTAAGCAGCAGCGCGATGATGGAGCTCTTTCCGGTTTGTTTCGATTGCGAAAGCACGAACACCAGGATGGTGGCTACCATACCGCCGGCGCAAGCGGCGAAAGGCAATGTCCACTCTCCCGCGTTGTATTCGAACAAAGCGCCGAGCACAAAATATAAGGCCGCTCCGAAAGCCGCGCCGCTCGAAGTTCCCACGAGCCCTGGTTCAACAATAGGGTTACGGAAAAGGGCCTGCATTAGTGTGCCGCCTACGGAGAGGCTGGCACCTACCAGCACACACAGTATGGCACGGGGTAAACGTATTTCGGCAAAGATCCGCTCGTTAAGGCTTCCATCGCTGTCGCCGGAGAAGAACTTGCCAAGTGAAGAGAATATTTCGCCCAGGCTCAGGTCCACCGCGCCATAGCGCATGGAGAACAGTGCCGTGATCACCAGGATGATCAGCAGCATGAGCGAGATGCCCCGGTAATGACTATTGAACCGGCTGGTTTCCATGTATTAGTTTCTGATACTTAAGTATGTTCTCGCCTGAGCGCGGCCCCAGGTATACCAGGTCATGCTCCTCGATGCGATAGATGCGGTTGTTCTTAGCAGCTTTGGTGCTTCCCACGCCGGGAAGCTCAGCGATCTTCTCAGAAGATCCCAAACGGTCATAGCCAAAATCGGTGAGCAGAATTACATCCGGGTCGGCCTTGGCTACCACTTCGGCCGAAAGCTGTCGCATTCCTGATGAATCGCTAATGGCCATCTCGCCGCCAGCCCATTCCATCATCTTTCCACCAGTACTTTTCTTGGTGATAATGAGGTACACGTTAGAGGCCCTGCCGAAATGGATCACCAGCACTTTAGGCTTCTCAGTATATTGTTTGCCATTCTCCATGGCCACCTTCATGTCAGCGTCCAGTTTAGTACAGAGAGAATCGGCTTTCGCTTCTTTATGAAAATAGGCACCCATTTCGCGCATGAGCGCTTTGGTCCCTTCTATGTCTTCGCTCTTTGATTCGAACATCTTCATGGGGATCTTAAGGTCCTGTAATTGTTTTACGATGTGCTCGGGCCCCAGCGACTTGAGGCTGTTGCACATGATAAGTGTTGGCTTGGCCGAGAGGATGCCTTCAAGGCTCAATGCCCGGTGATAACCTACGGTCGGCAATTTCTTTACTTCGGGCGGGTACACGCTGGATACATCAACGGCAACAACATCTTGTTCCGCGCCCAGCGCCCATATCAGCTCCGAGTATTGTTTGGAGATGCAAACGATCCTTTCCTTGTGTTCCTCTTTCTTGTCCTCGTTCGCAAAGCGTCCGCAGCTGCAAAGCAACAGTGTTACTCCAAGTATGGTAAGCGAGTGTTTCATTTTTATTCTTTTAATAAGCGGCCCCCTGAAGGACGAAGCCTTCAGGGTTGCCGCTATCATTCAATTAAAAAGTGTACTTCACATTGATCCCGCCGTAATTGTTCATCTCGTTAGGAGCCGGGATATAAGCGTCCGGCAGCTGGTTCACGAAGATCAGGAAAGCGTATTGCGACCCTGTTATGTTCACAAGGCCGAAATAGGCGTCCACGTCAAAGTGCTTCGCGAAGGTCCTGTGGAAGCCAACTTTGGCGTTCAACAGTCCGTAAGCGGGAGCCACATTGACCCCATCGGAAGTGAAGGGCATCTTATCGCGGTACATATAGTTAACATTGGCATAAATGCCGGGCTTGGTGTCGATGTCAACACCCGCGTTCCACACAAGGGGAGAAACGCCTGCCACAGCAAGGCCGCTGTAATCATAAATAAGAGCACTGTCAGCATTGGTAACGCTCTTTCCGACCTTCTGGTAGTTGAAGTCAACATATTTGAAATCGGAATAGGTCATGTTCGCAAAAGGACTGATGCTCTTGATGAAGCCTTCTGACTTATAGGCGTTGCTCTTGATCAGCAGTTCCAGCCCATTGGCATTGATACCGCCCGCGTTCACCAGGTAGGTGTACAAGGTTGCGGTCTTGGTGGGGTTGGGAACAGCGATGGCCGTCATCTTGTCGTCGTACTTGATGTTGAAAAGGCCCAACTGGTAAATAAGCTTGTCGCCAAACAGCACGCCTTTGGTACCAAACTCCATTTGTGTTCCTACTTCAGGCTTCAGCCCTGTGTTCATCTCGTTAGTGGTAGAGATATAGATCATAGAGCTGGTGGGCGCTTTGTAACCCACACTGTAAGAAGCGTAAGCCGAAAGCTTTTTGCTGAACACCTTATTAATTGCCACATGAGGCGAAAGCAGGCCTGAATAGTTCATGCCATAATGCTGCAGGGCAGGGTTGGGATATTTTGAAGGGTTGTTGTTGTTGGCATTGTACAGCCTGTTCCTGAAATCGATGTCCATCGATGCCATGCCTGCGCCTGCGGTAACAGAGAGGTCGTGCGGCAGTTGGAGTGTCCATTCAGTGAACATGGAAGTTGTTTTGCACACAGTAACAGCATCGCTGGTAATGGCGCCAACAAGGCGATAACCGGTAAGGTTAAAGCTGTCGACCACCATAGAGTACCCGATGCTTTGTGAGAACTGTGCCTGGCTTTCGATGCCGAGAGTGCCTGTGAGGGCCATTTTCTCGTTCAGCTTGAAGTTCATGTCGAACGTGGAACGAACGCCAAAGTTGGTAGGACGTTTGTCGGTCCAGCCGCCGGCAGAACTAACGTCGCTGGCAAGCCCTGTGCCGAATATCGAGGTGGTGTTTGAAAGTCTCTTGCCCAGGGTATAGGTATGGCCGAAGCCAGCGCGGAAGCTCACTACATGTGAGTGCGCGTTGTTATTGATGTAGTTGGGGTTACCCGAATAGTTGAGGGTGTCCCACTGGCCGAGGGTCAATTCGCCCTGGCGCTCATCGTAGCTGTTGGCATAACCTGCGTACATGGTCATATTTTGTTTCTCGTTCGGTTTGAACTGACCGATGAGGCTAACAAAATCTTTGTGTGACGCGGTGTGCACCACAAAACCATCGCATTCCTGATGGCCATAGTTTACCATCACAGAAGCGCGTTCGCCGCCAACTTGCAGGTGGGTAGCATAGCGCAGCAGGCCGTAGCTGCCGAACATGAAATCCTGGCCGATGGAAACTTTGCCGTTCTCGGGCCTGGTAGCCTGGAGCTTTACAGCACCGGCAATGGCCAGTCCGTACAAAGTACCGGAAGGACCTTTCTGTACTTCCACATCACTTATGTTGGAGAAGTCGATGTCATCCATCAGTGTGATGCCTTCCGCGTCAGTAACGGGAATCCCATTCAAATAAACTTTACAGCCCTGGCTATCGAAGTTGCTGCTGATACCGTTGGTGCCACGCGCTCCGTTGCCATAGCCGCGGATGTTGAACTGCTGGCCGGCAGAGATGGTACGGCGCTGCATAAATACGCCGGGGATGTTGGCATTGATAGCATCGTCGAGGTACAGACCATTTCCTCTTTTGAGCTCCGTTGCCTGCAGTCTTACGATAGAGGCGGGCTGTGTGAGGATGGCTTTCGCCGATTTTGAAACAGAATCATCTGCGACCTCGATCGTATTCAGATTGATCTGTTTTTGGGTAGTGTCGCCGGGCGCTTGTGCTTTAGCGGAAACAAGGGCCACGGTTCCTATCGTGAATAGAAATAACTTTTTCATATTGGTGTTTATGATCGTTTTACAACAATTACATGCGCTGTGTTCTCCCCAGGAATAACCGGCGTATGCATCAACACATATATATGTGCGCGCATAAGGGCATTGCCTGGCCATAACAGCAAAAAATAGCACCAGGTATTAAAACCCGGGCAAGTTTTTAATTGATAAAGAGGAGGGAACTAGCCTTTCGGCGGGGGAGGAACTATTTCAAACACAGGAGAAACAGGTGTGCCTGAATAATGGTAGGTAATGGTATTCACCGGTTCTAAAACCAGGGAGGCTTTGTTGTCCGGCACAAAATATACGGAAAGGAATATTTTCAAAAGGTTCTTGGCGGGCGCGTTCTTGCCCGAATCCATGTTGGATTTTACCATCTCGTCGAGGTTGGCGAAAAGCACAGTTTCCTGTTTATCGGTGATACAGAAGTAAGTGACCTTGCCATCGGCTCCGGCCTCTTTTCTCACCACGTCGTACATCTGGCCTTTGAAAACAAATTCCTTGTTCTCTTCCTTCCACTTCAGCTCAGAAGCAGTGGCGGGAGTGGTGGAGATAACAGTAAGCTCTTTCTCCGGAATGCCGCTCTTGACGCGGGTTTTGATGGATTGCCTAACACCTTTTACCTGGCTTTGGAATACCAGAAGAAAGCCCGCGATGTTGAACAGCAGGACAGCAATTAATGCTATGGAAATTGTTTTTTTCACTTTACTTAACTAACAAATGTATGTAATCGGAAATCAATATCCAAAAAAAGATTAGCGCTGTACCACAAAACGCAGCACTCCGCTAAGGCCGCGCTTGTCTTCAACACGGCAGAAATAGGTTCCCTGTGGAAGGGCTGAAATGTCGATGGTACTATAGGTCTCCGCCATATCCGTTTGCAGCAGCTCACGGCCCAAAAGGTCGAGGATGCTAACGCTTTTTCTTCCCGCGGGTGCGTTGTTAAGCCTCAGGTTAAGGCTGGTGTTCGCCGGGTTTGGATACAACTGGAATGAAAGCTTCTCTGTGTTCTTCTCACCGATCCCTACTCCTGAGTGGCCATAATACATGCTCACCCCGCCGGCGTAATTGCCTACGATGAAATCGATATAGGTATCGTTATTAATATCATAACCCCATGGAGCGGTAAGCGTGCCTTCCCATATATTCTGGAAAGTGGAATCGACCAGCGTAAAAGTTCCGCCCAGGTTGCCGGTGATGTTACTATAAAAATAAAGCCAGCCTACTTGCGAGCCGATCACCATTCGGTAAGTGCCCTGGTAGCTGAACATAAAAGGATGGCTGTAACCGTAAATATTACCCTGGTTCACCCTCGCTTTGCCAAGGAAGTTTGACCTCAACGCAAAGATGGGACTAGAAGTAGTTCCGATGTTCTTATAATACCTCACCTTGCCGCTGTTGCCGCCGATCAAAAGATCTAATTTGCCGTCGAGGTCAACGTCAATGATCTGAGGAGCTGCGTATTGCCCCACGTCTATCACAGCATTGGCACTATCCTTATAAAAGGCCTGCGACAATGAGAAGGCCGCGGTGTTGCCCGTGCCGGCAGTGTTCACGAAATAATAAAGGTTGCCGTCATAATCGCCCAGCATCATGTCCTGGTCTCCGTCGCCATCAAGGTCGCCGAAACAGGGGTTGATGTTCTTGATATTGGTTGTTTTCAAACCGGCGTAGTCCCTGGTCACAAGATCAAATTGAGGATCGGTGGCGGTACCGATGTTCTTATAGAGAGATACTTGTGACGGATATCCTCCGGTGCTCGCGTAGTAGCCGTAGTTGCCGATCACAATATCCATGAGACCATCGGCATCATGATCGAAGAACACAGGGTAGGCGCCTTCGCCTGTCTCTATCATGTTGTCCTGTAAAAGGTCGCGCTGCTGACGGCTGAACACGGGTGCTTTGTTAGTTCCGATGTTCTTATAATACCAAACTCCTTCGAAGTTATCCGATACGTTGATCGCGTTAGGGGAAGCGATAAGGTCTTTCTTTCCGTCGTTGTTCACGTCAATTGAATACCCGCAGGGAAAGGTGCCGAGGTCGACCGGAACATTATAGGTAGGAAATGTTTGATCGTAAGTGGAAGAGGCCAGTGCGGTAATGCTATCGCCGATATTATCGAGTTGGTACAGTCCATTGCATACACCGCCCCCGTCGCCAATGATGGCTTCTTTGTCACCATCGCCGTTAAGGTCGAGGCAAAGCAAGCAGGAAGAAGCGTGCACATCATGCGTAAGCGAAGGGTCATAGCCTGCGGCGCCTTTGCAGGAAATATTGAAGGAGAGGTTGTAGCAGCTTATGCCTTCGGCAAAGCCCATCCAGCAAGCGGTAGGTAAACAAAAGTCGAGGCTGTCAGGGATCCCGTACTTCTGCATGCTGTTGTTGCGGTGGTATTCCACCCTGCTTCCGCCCACATCAAAGGTGCAGATGTCAAGATCACCATCGTTATCAATGTCGGTTAGGGCAGGGATATCAATGGCGCTAACATATAATATAAGGGAAGAGCCCGAGCAGGTGGCATTGTATACCGAACGGATATCGCTCTTGAACAGCTGGAACTGCAAATTGCCGCTGGTCGACACGTTTCTGTAAACGCTTACTCCGCCCAGGTTATAGGTAAAAATATCTTCGCGGCCATCTTTATCATAGTCTGCCAGCAGGGCCCAGTCATGTATGGGAGGGAATTTGCTTTGATACTGCGGCGCGTGAACATAATCCACGGTATTTGCTGTTCCTTTATTAAGGTAGGTATTGATCTTATTGGCGGTACGGTCGAAAGCAAATAGGTCTTTGATGCCATCCTGGTCGAGGTCGATGGCGGAGAACTGGCAGAAGTTGAGGCCCCCGGCCCATGGATTCCGTATCGGGTTTCCAAGCAGCTTCACCTTTACGCTGTCAACACGGGTAAGGTAGGGCTGAGCGCCCGCGTTAAGAAAAGTAAAAAGAAGAAAGGGAATTAAAAGTTTGTTTGGCCTCATTACAACAAAGTTAATGAATTGAGGCGAGAATATAAAGCGGAGCGTTTACTCTATAGATAGGATCTCGCGCAGTTTGCGGTCTATAAGGCTCATTTCCTTCGAAGCTTCGAAAGGCCACAGCGCGTTCAACTCGCTTTCATGACCGTATTCCATCACCTTGAAAAGGCTGAGCCTTGAAGTATTGTAGTCGGGGAAAGGGGTTTTGCTCTTTTCAAGTTTTGCTTTTTCCGCAAGGCAGGTGTTCACCGCTATGCTATCGCTGCGTGTGACAGGCACATAATAATCGTGTCCTTTTGCGCTGAGGTAATTGTCGCGCAGGCGTTCGATGTTATGTTTTTTAGGGAGCTTGTTTATCGCGTCTTCGATCTCGCGGTTCTGCTTTAACACCTCTTTTCTTTTTTCGATGCTCCAGAGCGGTTCGGCACGAAAGACATAATAAGGAATGATCTTCTTCCCGTATTTTTTGATGCGCTGGATGTATTGCTCTTCTGTCTCCTTTGTGCGTGCAGGGGCGTTCATGCGCATGTCCATCATCAGCCACACGGTGTCCTTCCTGCGAATAACAAGCTCAGAATCATTTTGGGTCAGGAGCCATTTTACTGGAATGCTTTTTTTAAGGCTGTCGAGGCGCTTATCCGTTTGCGCGGAAACCTGTAGCGAAAAAAGCGAGGAGAGGAAAATGATAAAGCTACGGTTCATTGCAGCCAAATTACAAAAACCCTGCAACTGTTAAGTAATTACTGGATCACCAGCTTTTGACGGTATGTCTTGGGACCGGCATCGCTGTGGAGCGTAACCTGGTAAATGCCCTGGGGAAGCGGGTGGGCTGGGCGTACCGTAAGCACGGGGCTTGCGGGGTTAAAGGACGCGGTGTAAATACGTTTGCCGATGATATCGTAAAGGCTTACCTCTACATTTTGTCCTATATAGGCCGCGGGCACATCCACATAAAACATGTCGCCCGAGTTGGGGTTGGGATAAATACTGAACTCAACGTCAACCGCAACCCAATAATAGGTAGCTGTTAGCCCGCCGAAATCAGTTTGCTTGAGGCGGTAATACGATGTTCCGGGAAG
>JANWJV010000018.1 GCA_025451785.1 Bacteroidia bacterium
AACATCTTCGCCAGCATCTTCGCGGGATATACCACGATATCCTTTAGCGTGATGTCGCCTTTCCTGATCCATGACCTGCCAAAGGCCCAGAGAGCCAGTGTTTCTAAGCAAAACACGGGGTGTCCTTTTTCAAGTTCCGGAAAGCGTTTTTCGAGCAGGAAAATATAAGCCGCGATGAGCACAATGCAGGCCACCATTGTCCAGCCACAGCGCCGGTAGATACGGTTGCTCTTTAACTTCTTTTGGTCGGGGTTTACCTGGTTGGTGCGGGTGAAAAGCTTAATGGAAATATAAGCCAGGATAAGAAAGAAGGACGAAGCGAAGATCAAGTGCATTAAGCCTACTCCTTCGCTGCGGTAACAGCTAAAGCCGCAGGAGCCGCATTCATCCACCAGGGTAGGACAAACCGAAATGCCTACGGCACATACGCCGGCGATGGTGGTGAGCCAGTTATCGGCTGTATCGTAACGGTAGAACAACAGGAAGACCCCGAAGATCCAAAGCACACCAACAAAAACGTTGCGCATAATGGTGTGGTAATAGCAGCTGATGGAGCTCTGCCAGGGATCGCAGTATTGGGCAAAGAGGCAGCCCATAAACAAAACGATGGGAAACAATATGCCAAGCACGCCAATGGCCCTGCGCAAAAGCAAATAGGAAACGGCGATGTTCTGAAGGACCTTGTCGTCCCTTTCCTGGTCGTTCATGGAAGAGTTTTTTTGGAAAGATAAAACTTCCGCCTGAATTCAATACCTCATCTGCCGGTTATCCACCGTAACGCGGAAGACAACAGAGCCCTGTATCACCTGGTTATTGCGGTCGAGCTGCAAGAGGTATGACCGGAAACCCCCGTTGGAAATATCGCCAACACGCACGCTGCGAACCACCATTTTAAGAGAGGTGCCCAGGTTACCGATATTGTTGCGATCGAGGTTAATGATGCTGTCGCGGATAGCAAATACACCTTCCTCCCTGGAAGAACTGCCGGTAAATACGTAACGTCCCTTTCTATAAAACTCAATGGAGCAGTTCATCACACCTTCGGTCCAGGCCTGCAGGAGCAGCGGGCTGGGCTCACGCTCCTTCCTCATCTCTTCCCATTGCGCAAAAGCGGTAGGGTCGAGCGTCATGCGCATGAACTCCAGCTCTTCCTTCTTTTGCAGCTCAAGGTTACCTGGGTCAGCACGCAGCATCTTCCGCGCTTCCAGGTAGCGGGGATAATGCCTGTACTGGATGCGCTCAATTACAGAAGGCGGTGTGAGCAACAACACTATTCCCAATGAAACAAGTACAGCGCCGCGTGTGATCACCATCCTGTAAAACAACTCGCCGCTCTTCTTTCGATACGCTATTACCAGCGCAGCAAGCAAAGGTACTGTGCCGGCAAGAAGCAGGTTATTCCCTCCCGGCCAATATTGAAAACGGTACAGGAGGCCGAAGCACAACGCTGACATGGCCATACTGGTGCCGATGGAAGCCGCGATCCTGAAAGGACTGAGACCATTATAAGAAGACTTTGTAAAAATGTTTCTTAAAGGGATGCCGTTAAGAAAGGCAAAGCCAAAAGGATAATAAATAACTCCCAGGAAAAAAGAAGCCCACACCAGCAGAGCGCTGCCTCCGGGAATGTTCATGAACTTCAGGAAAAGCGCGAAAGCAATAACAAAGGCAAGTATTTTTTCGCTGCGTTTCATGGGGCTAAGTTAATGAACTCTGTTTTTTATGCTCCTCCAGATCCTCCACAACCAATACGTCATTAGCAAAACAACAAGCAGGCTATAGAACTGGAACCAACCCTTCCATCCTTTATCGGTTTGCAAGGCCTGCTCTTGGTTTATCTCGGTCGCGTTCACCCAGGCAATAAATGCATCTGCCATGGGGAGAATCCCGAAAAGATATTTCTTTTCTTCAGTTCCTTTGCCGCAACCAAATGCTTCGATGCTGTTGCGCAAGCCGATCGCGGCAGGTTCTTCCTTAAAGAGTGCCATCGTGCGCAAACCCACCACCGAGGCCGCGCCTCCTATGCCAAAAATAACCGGGCCCGAGTCCACATCGCCGCTGCCGCTGGTGCCCTTGGGATATTCGCGAACTCCCGGCAGACCCATACGCGAATCAAGGAATTTCTCTTTGTATATACTGAACTGCTCCTGGGCAAACACGGAATCGACCGCCCCAAGAAAACAAAGCATCAGGCTTTGTGAACAGCCTCTCGCGTTCTGCAGCGGCTTGCCGCTTTCGGGATCCACCTGGTGAGGAATGAGCCCATTGGAATCAAGGCGTTGCTTCACCCTGGTGATCCAATCGCTCATCGTAGTTTCATAGGATGGCTTTGATATCCTGTCGTGCTCCGCCAGGGCCGCCAGGCAAAGCATGGCATCGGCAGGCCAGGCCATGCCAATGTACGATTCGGGATAGGGCGTATCCAGGCTGTCGAGTACCGAGGCGATAAGATCGCAGTTGTCGTCAAATAAATTTACCTCTGTTGTGTCCCTTTCCCCGGGTTTTTGAAGTCCCAGTTTTTTCGCGAGCAGGTAATTGCTCCAGCCGAAATAAAAAGCGCCCGAGGGCAGCAGCTGGTGCCGGTCGAACGTAGCGGAACCATCGCGAATGATCTCCCTGTATGCCCAGGCTGATTCCTTCAGTGCCTGTTTACGCAGGCTCGATCCGGGTTCCGCGCCATTGCCCATATCGCACCAGGCAAGGCCATACAAAACGTTCATAAACACAAAGCCTTCGGGGTATACTCCCTGCATCTCCCCGCCGGCGCCATTGTGAAGTTCTTTTTCCAGGAACTTCAATTGCCCAAGGAGATCGGCATTGATCTCTTTGCCGTCGATATTTTCGAATCGCGGCTGATAGTAAAGTGAAATGTTGAGATAAAAAACTATGGCCAGTAAAAACGCTGGTACCAGGCTGTAGAAAAGCCTGGGCAGCAGCCTTCGAAATTCAATATTCCCTGCCTGCCCGGCAGGCAGGCGTGTTCCTTGTTCGCTATTCAAATCCTAACACCTATTAAGGTCACATCATCAATTTGCTCATTGCTTCCTTTCCAATCCACAAAAGCCTTCTCCAATACATCGCGTTGTTCTTCCAGGCTTTTGTTCTTGTTCAGCTCAAGAAGTTCACGAAGGTATTTGATCCCCATCTTTTTGTTCTTATCGCCGCCAAACTGGTCCACAAAACCATCGGTAAGCAAATAAAAAACATCGCCGGCATGAAGAGGAAGGCTATGCGTACTGAACTTTTCGTTCTTCTCCGAATATCCTACCGGCTGCTTGTCCGCCTTCAGCTCGATAAGCGCTCCCTCATGAAGATACAGCAAACGGTTGTTCGCCCCGCTCCACTCCACCGTATTGGTACGCCTGCTGATAGCCAGCAGCGATATATCCATGCCGTCGCGAATGGTGCTTTCATTACGGTTGAAGTTCTCCACGATCAGCTTCTTCACCGCGTCGAGCACCTCACCGGTACTGCCTACTTTGAATTCGTCGATGGTGCGGTTCAGGGCATTGTTGCAGGCTACTGACATCATAGCCCCGGGAACACCATGGCCCGTACAATCGGCAGCCGCCAGCAATACGATCTCCGGCTTCTGCTGCGCGCCAATGGTATGCAGCCAGTAGAAGTCGCCGGCCACAATGTCCTTCGGCCGATAGATAACAAAATGCTCTTTCAACACTGACCGAAGCGCAGTTTCCGATGGCAGGATGGCCTCCTGCAGGCGCTTGGCATAGCTAATGCTTTCAATGATCTCCCTGTTCTTTATATCTACCTCTTTCTTCTGCTCTTCAATGATCTTCTTCTGGCGGTTGGTCACTTTAAAGCGGTTGTAAATAATGCCCAGACCTATGACCGCGAGCAGCAGGAAGCCGATGAGGTAATAGTTCTGACGCTTTTCCTGTTCTATCTTAAGGTCGCGGTTACGGATGGTATTGGCGGCGGTAAGGCTGTCGGTCAGCCGTACTTTCTCGAACTCCAATTGCATCTCTTTGTTCTGCAGCGAATGCAGCACTTCATCCTGCCGCGCCGAATCGCGCACCGTATTGTACTTTGTATAATATTTCAACTCGTTCCTTGTGTCTCCCGCCTTCTGGTACGCGTGGTACAGTATATCATAGCTTTGCACCAGGAGGTTCGAGTATTCGTTGGTATCGGTATTGGCGATGGCCTTAAAGGCGTATTCTTTCGCGAGGGAAATATCCTTCTTCTGATAATACTTCTCGGCGATCTCCCTGTAGAGATAGGCCTTATCTTCAGGATCGCCCTGGCGCTCATAAAAATCTTTCACTGAGAAAAGTAGTTTCAAAGCGCTGTCGCTTCGACCAGCTTTTGCTTCGATGGCCGCCAGGTTACAGGTCACATTGGCTATGCGCATACTATCGCCCAATTGAGCGTCGATCAAGAGGGCCTGCCTGAAATAATAACGGCCTGTTTCAGCATCGTTCTTTTTAGAATAGCCGATACCCAGGTTATTAAATATAAGAGCCAGGCGTTCCTGGTCTTTTTTAACGAAATTCTTTTTCTTTTTTAACTCCGTTAACGATTTACGATAGTAATAAAGAGAACGGTCGCTGTCGTCGAGGTAAAAGAAACTATTCCCGGTATTCATGTACACATTGGAAATACCGGCATGCACGTCGTCGGGATCGCTTTCTTTGTCTTTGCGATAAAGCAGCTCCGCCGCTTTAAAAGTGTTCACCGCATCCTGGTATTTCCCCGCCGCGTTGTACATGCTTCCCAGGAGGTTAAGGCTGAAGGCCTGGAGAAAGTATTTTTTTCGCTCGCCATACGTCCGGCTGAGACTGTTAAGGAAAACAAAACGTTCACGGCTATTCCCCGCCTTACGAAGGCTGTCGGCGATCTTCTGAAGTGACTGGCCTTCTTTTAGCGGGCTTTCATACGTACCCGAACTCTTTAGGAAAGAAGTGCTCAGGCTGTCGCCAATGGAAGCGGAGAGCTGCTTCGACAACAGGAGCAAAAGCATAAGGATAAGGGCATGTACCCTCGGGACTTTCATGGGGCTGCAAATATACCCCAAGAAAGCTAGTACAACAACGCTTTTATCTTACGAGGACCCTGAAACCAATGAAGGGCGAGGGACCCTTTCTACCTGCATATTCATCGTCGCCGTCGATCCTTATATGTTCCTCATCGCTGTTCCAGCCACCGCCTTTGGTGCCGGGGCCGGCGGGCGTGGTCACCATCTCCGCCACGTTACCGCACACACAATAAAGCCCAAAAAGATTAGCGTTATACGAGTAAACAGGCGCCGTGGCGGTGCCCTCTCCCAGCATCATTCCGGCGGTGGTATAGGCTTGCTTGTGGGCCTTTGCATTGCAGGCCGACATGCTATCGAGGTCACCGTGGTATTTCCTTAAACAGAAGTTGGCAAGGAAACAGCCTCTTTTATTACTGGCCTTGTTCCTGTCGGCTGAGATATAAGTATCGTTCACGTCGGTAGGACCCCAGGCATAGTGAGCGTCCGCGATGCCGCTGTTCGCGGCATAGATCCACTCTTTATCGGTAGGAAGGCCGATCTGAAGCGCAGGCTTGCCTGCAGCGGTCAAAAGTTTATTCGCCTCTTGCTCCAGCCACTCACAATACATCTCTGCCCCTTCCCTGCTCACGTTCACCACGGGGTAAGTATCGTAGGCCGAGTGTGAGAAATAATTTTCCTCCATCGGGCTGAAAAACTTTCTATCGGTTTCCTTTACCCATTGATGCTGGTCGGGCTTTGCTTTCAGGAACTCTTCTTTTTTACCCTGTATCAGCAGGTCGAAAATAAAGGTGCGGTATTCCTGGTTGGTCACTTCCGAGTTGTGCATATAGAATTTGCTGGCGGCTGGAATGGCTGCATACCTGCTCTTATCGCACCTTGCGGCCTGCTCTACCATCTTCTTCTTCTGTTTGTTGTTCGTCTTTATCTCCTGTTCGGTCAGCTTCGGGAATACATACATACTGTCGTTAGTAGCTGTTACAGGAATGATCTCCTTATTATTGCCGGGAGTTTCCATCTTATCTACAGGCGCTTTAACCGGACTATCGGGAAGAAGGATGACCTGTGCCGGCATCGAAGAATTTGTTGTGGCGCTGGTTTTCTTTCCCAGGGGTTTTGTTTCTGAAGGAAGCAAAGAGATCGCCGGACTTTGCTTTTTTTCAGCAGGAACAATAGTTTCCATCGGCGTTGCGGCAGATGGTTTCAGCGGCTCAGGCATTTTCACCGAGCTGCCCAGTAAGGTGTAAGCGCTTATGATCAGTGTCACGCTTCCGATAAAGGCCAGAATAGTGTTCAGCCCTATCTTGCCTATCATCGTTTTAAGGAAATTGCCCGATGGCACTGTAACAAGCCCATTGCCCATCACATTGCGTGAAACCCCCTGGAGCACCAGGTCGTTCTTGGGATCTTCAAGATCGAGTGCCAGGAAGGCCTGGTCCATCAATTGGTCAAATTTGTGAGCTTGCATTTTCATTCTTCTCGTTTTTGGCGGGGTTCAATTTTTCAGTGAGTTGTTTTTTTAGCCGCGCGTAATAGGTCTTCAATTGCTCTTCGGGCTTGTTCACATAGCGCGCTATCTCTTTGTAAGCAACATCCTGTGAGCGCATCAGCAACAGGATACGCTGCCAGTCTTCCAGTTTGTCGAGCTCATGCTGCAGGGCTTTGAGCGGCTCACTGGCTTCTTCCTGTATGGCCTCAGGGCTTTCAATGTTCTCGCTCAGTTCGGTGCGCTGCAGGATCTCTTGTCTTTTCCTGGTCCGCACATGGTCTCTCAGCTTATTGATGAATATCTTAAAGACGAAACCCGCAAAACGCTGTTCGTTCTCAAAAGTGTGGGTAGCCACCTGGTCGGCAGCCTTGTAAAACGACTTATAGATAAGGTCCCAGACCTCGTCCTCCTCCATGCCCCATTTACGGCTAGCATATCCATACAAACCCTTTGAGTAAAGCTCAAAAAGCTGTTTAATGCCTTTGTCCTTGTTCTCTGCTAAAAGATAATACGTTTCCATTCTGGCCCGGAGGCGCATTTACATACATAAACGATTAAAGGTAACAACCCCTCCCTGGCCCTCCCCTTGGGAAGGGGAGGGAATGTCTCATCCGCCGATCAACTTCTTGATCTCGTTCAGCTTCATCAGCGCCTCTACGGGAGTGAGGGTATTGATGTCGGTACTTTGGATCTCTTCCCTTATTTGCTCCAGCACCGGGTCATTGAGCTGGAAAAAACTAAGCTGCATCTCATCGCTTTCTGCATTCACCTTTGCAGACGAGTTTGGCTGGCTGTCGCGTGAGCGTTCCAGCTTCTTAAGGATATCATTGGCCCGATCGATCACCTTCTTGGGCATACCGGCCATTTGGGCCACATGGATACCGAAGCTGTGCTCGCTGCCGCCGGGGACCAATTTTCGGAGGAACAATACTTTGTTCTTTACTTCTTTCACCGCTACGTTATAATTTTTAATTCGCGGGAAAGAATTGGAAAGCTCATTTAACTCATGGTAATGTGTCGCAAAAAGTGTTTTCGCCCTCGCCGAAGGCTGCTCGTGCAAAAATTCGGCGATTGCCCAGGCAATGGAGATACCATCATAAGTACTGGTACCACGACCGATCTCATCGAGAAGTATCAGGCTCCGGTCAGAAAGGTTATTGAGGATGCTCGCTGTTTCGTTCATCTCCACCATGAAGGTTGATTCGCCGGAAGAGATATTATCAGAAGCGCCCACGCGGGTGAATATCTTATCTACCAGGCCTATCTTCGCCGCCTTCGCCGGAACGAAGCTACCCATCTGCGCAAGCAGAACGATAAGGGCCGTTTGCCTGAGCAAAGCTGATTTGCCTGACATGTTAGGACCAGTAATGACGATCACTTGCTGGGTATCGGTATCAAGATATACATCATTCGCAACGAAGGCTTCGCCCACGGGCAACTGTTGTTCAATGACAGGGTGACGGCCTTCTTTGATATCGAGTACCTTGTCCTCGGTCAGGACCGGCCGTACATAATTATGGCGCTGGGCTACGTTGGCGAAGGAGAGCAGGCAGTCGAGACGCGCGATAAGCATGGCGTTGAGCTGCACCGGCGCGATGTGATCGGCCAGGGCGATCACCAGGTCGGTATAGAGCCTTGCTTCCAGGGCCAGTATCTTTTCCTCGGCGCCCAATATTTTCTCTTCGTACTCCTTCAGCTCGGGGGTGATATAACGTTCAGCGTTCGTAAGAGTTTGCTTGCGCATCCATTCGGCAGGCACTTTGTTCTTATGGGCGTTGGTCACTTCAAGGTAATAACCAAACACATTGTTAAAAGCGATCTTGAGCGAGGGAATGCCGGTAGCCTCGCTTTCGCGTTGCTGGATCTGTAACAGGTAATCTTTTCCGGAGAAGGCGATCTTCCGCAGTGAATCCAATTCGGCGTTCACTCCGTCCGCGATCACGTTCCCTTTAGCAACGAGGAAAGGCGCGTCAGGACGCACTTCCTTTTCAATTCGATCGATCACTTCACTACAAAGGTGAAGCTGGCCTCCCACACGGTTCAGGAAAGTATTGGACGCCTTTTCACAAATTTCCTTTATCGGCGCGATGGCTTGCAGCGATCGTTTGAGCTGTACCACTTCGCGGGGAGAGATGCGGGCGGTAGCCACTTTGGAGATGATACGCTCCAGGTCGCCCACAGCCTCTATCTGTTTGCCCACCAGCTCGTTTTCCTCGCGGTGCTTCATGAAATACTCCACCACTTCCTGCCTTTCCTCCAACGGGGCCTTGTCTTTCAAAGGCAATGCCAGCCAGCGTTTCAAAAGACGGGCGCCCATGGGAGAAACGGTATGATCGATGACATCAATGAGTGTACGCGCATTATCGTTGGGAGAACCGAACAGCTCCAGGTTGCGGATGGTAAAACGATCGAGCCAAACGTATTTATCTTCCTCTATGCGTGAAATGGCCGCGATGTGTTTCACTTTATCATGCTCCGTAAAGTTGAGATAGTGCAGGATCACGCCCGCAGCTATAATTCCAAGGTCAAGCATATCGATACCAAATCCCTTGAGCGACTTGGTGCCAAAATGCTTCAACAGGCTCTCGTTACCAAACTCCGGGGTAAAGGCCCAATCGTCGATGCCATAGGTATAGAACTTACTTCCAAAGGCTTCGATGAATTGCTTGCGCTGGTCCTTACAGAACAGCACTTCGTTCGGGCGGAAGCCTTGCAATAGCTTATCTACGTATTCAACGGAGCCCTGCGCTACCAGGAACTCGCCGGTAGAAATATCGAGGAAGGAAATACCTGCTCCTCCTGAATTTATATACACACTTGCCAGGAAATTATTGGCACGATGGTCTAAGGTCTTATCATTATAAGAAACACCCGGTGTTACCAGTTCGGTCACTCCCCTCTTCACGATCGTCTTGGTCATTTTGGGATCTTCCAGCTGATCGCAGATCGCCACCCGCTGACCGGCCCTTACCAGCTTGGGCAAGTACGAATCGAGGGAATGGTGGGGAAAGCCAGCCAGCTCCACATAGGAAGCGGCGCCATTGGCACGCTTGGTAAGCACAATGCCCAGGATAGCCGCGGCCTTTACGGCATCCTCACCGAAGGTCTCATAAAAATCGCCCACGCGGAACAGCAGCAGCGCATCAGGGTATTTCGCCTTGATGGTGTTGTACTGCTTCATCAAAGGCGTTTCCACCTCGGCGGTAGCGCTCTTGATCATGCTGCGGTTCTTCATGGCCATGAAGGTAAAAATACAAAGAGGCCGCGAAGCATTATTGTAAAGTTTTTAACATTGTTAATTAGCGAATCAGACAATTAGCGGATTAGCGAATGGCGCTGATCGTCTCATCCGCTAATTCGCTAATTTAGCACCATGCGTAAGCTAAAAAACGAAGAACTTCAGCGTAAATCACAGGAAGAGTTCAAAGCGAGCAACAAGACCCCGCTGGTGCTTATCCTCGATAACGTGCGCAGCATGAACAACGTAGGCTCGGTGTTCCGTACCGCCGATGCTTTTTTGCTGGAGGCCGTTTATCTCTGCGGCATTACGGGGCAGCCCCCACATAAGGATATCCATAAAACGGCATTGGGCGCCACAGATACGGTAGCATGGAAGTACTTCTCTACAACGCTCGATGCAATAGAGGAACTAAACGCTAAAGGCTATAAAGTATATGCCGCCGAACAAACGGAGGGCGCCATTCAGCTTGACGAATTTGAACCGGAAGAAACTGAAAAGATCGCTGTGGTATTCGGGAACGAAGTAAAAGGTGTGGACCAAAAAGTGATCGATGCTTGTGATGGGGTCATCGAGATCCCTCAGTTGGGAACCAAGCACTCATTAAATATTGCGGTATCAGTTGGGATCCTTACCTGGGACCTGTTCGGCAAAATCAAAAATCTACGATCGAAGATCTAAAATTGGGAACTACTTTCCGGTTTTACCTGTCACTCCAGCCGCTCCTATCTTCTTCGCGTCTTCTTCTTCCTTCTGGAGCTTGAAATACTCCTTGTACATTTTCTTCAGCTCCGTGTTCACTTTATTGGTATAGTCCATGTCGTAACCAAAGTTCTCGTCCATGGCAATATAGGTGATCTTGGCAACGGGCTTCTTCAACACCGACACGTCCAGCTTTTTTACCTCCTGGAAAATATCGATATCGAAAGGGAAGCTGTAAACGTATTTCTTCTCCGGTGGAACTTTCGTATTGATCTCTAAGCGCTTGGAAACGAAACCCGCTTTGCCGATCTCCATACTGAACCTCCTGTTCAGGGGAAGCCTTATCAGGCTCTTCCCTTTCTTGCTGGTCTCGAAAGCTGCTACGATCTGTCCTTGCTCATTGAACACTTTAATGAAAGCACCTGCCAGTAATACATCCTCGCTGTCCATGCCTTTGGAGTGCCGCACTACAGGCTTCATCTCAATATAATAGGACTTATTGCCCACCAGGGTATCCTGTACCTGCTGGGGCGAAGTATTATTGTGCGGCCTGAAGCCCAGGAAAAGTAAACCGAGGCTGAGCATCAAAAATTGGTAGCGAAACATCATATACTGCGTTATTATCGCAAAATTACAAAAATCAGGCCGTATTCGCCCTTATATATACGAAAAACGCCCCGACGCGTGGGCCGGGGCGTTTTCATATGATCTTTAGCGTTCTTCTTAGTTGGTCATCGCTTTGAAGTCAGCTTCGTTCCTCCATTTCAGGAACTCGCAGTCGTCCTTGGCCATAGCCTTCAGAGAAGCGTCTTTTCCGATAGCGGTTTTGAGGTTGCTCATCACACCGGCAGCGTTGCCTGAACGAGCAGCGATGATCGCCCTGAGGTAGTCAGAAAGAGCGGCGTCTTTGTCAGCACCTGCGTCCAGTGTAGTGGAAGCGTCGTTGCCGCTGCCGTTGAGCAGCTTGGCAAGTGCCGCGTTGAAGTCGTTGTAGCTGCCGAAGCTTGTCACCGCGTTAGCGTATTCGCCGTTCTTCACCTGAACAATACCCATGTTATAAGATACTTCGGGTCCGCCGGCCATTGCAGCTTTGTACATTTCAGCAGCTGCCTTACGGTCGCCTTTCCACATAGAAACGATACCCATGTTGTTCTGGATAACGGGGTTGTTAGCGGAGATCTTGTCGGCCTTAGCGAACTGAGCTTCCGCGTCAGAAACTTTGTTCTGCATGAGGTATACAGCACCGAGGTTGTTCACACAACGCCAGTCGGTAGAGTAAATACGGTCAGCAGCCTTGAGTATCTGCGCCTGGGTGTTAACGTCTTTGGTAAGAGTAACAGCGTACAGGATCTCTTCTACTGAAAGACTGTCGGGAGTAGTGGTAGCGAGTGCAGAGATCTGCGCGTCGGTACGGCTCATTTCCTCAGCGTTGAGGGTCATTACTGACCTCCTCAACTTGGGAAGGATGCCGTCAGAGATCTCGGTATAGGTCTTCGCCATGTTCTTGATCTCTTTCTCACGCTGATCGAGGTCGGTGTACATGGTAAGCACACGGAGCACCAGTTCTTTATCGGGAATGCTGGAAGCTTCCATTGCTTTTTTGAAACCTTCCCAGTCTTCAGCGGTAGTTACCACGTTGTAGAAAGCTTCGGCAGAACCTGCTTCCACTTTGGTCTTCTTGTCTTTGAACACGGGCATCATGGCTTTAGAACCTGACTTCGCACGCTCGTTGGCGAGGTTGGCGTTGAGGCTCTGTTCACCGTCGGGAGAAGCGTAAGCCGATACGTTCATGTTCTTGAAGGTATAGCCTTTCTTCACACCTGTTTCGATGAAGGTCTTCATCGCTTTCATCTCTTCGCTGGTCATCTCAGCAGGACGAACAGTACTTTGGTTCACCACGTAATAGATGTTAGCGGTAATGTTGCGGGGGATCACTTTCTGGAAGTTATCCTTGCCCCAGAGCGCTTTCTCGTCGTTCTTGATCAGCATGGGGGTGATGATGGTACCATCAGCGATCTTGGTTGCGGGAAACTCTTTGGTCTTTTTCTTAACAGCACCTGTTGCTTTGATAGTAAGCTCAGCCACTTTCATTTCGGGCTGGTAAGCCACTTTATCGTTATAGCTGAAGTTGCCGCCGGTAGCGTAAGGTATCTTGGTACCTGAACCTACTGCCTTCTCACCAACGAGGGTAACAGGCTTAAGGGTCTTCTCGCCGCCGTTCCACTTGATAGTGGGAGTAACGGTGAGCACCGCCTTCTTAGCGAAGAACTTGGGCGGGTATTTGCCGGAAATAGACACTGCAACACTATCAGCATGCTCTTCCATTGGGCTCGGGGTAACTGAATACGTCACCTTGTTCGCGTTTTTCACCATCTTGCCAAGGCCGTTACAGGCGGTAAAGCCAACAGCTGCCACCACAGCAAATCCTAAAGTTTTAAAGGTCAGGTTTCTCATTTTTTTCTTTTTAATTCTTTGTCGTTTCAAAACGGCTGTTTGCCGTTGCGGCACAAAAATAATTATTTTTTCAAATATTGAAAGCTTTTATGAAATATTATGCCCCCTAGCCTAAACTGCTATTTTTCAGCAAATTAACGGCTAATTTATCCTCGCATTCGGCCAATAAGGTCCCTGCTTTTTTGCCCAGAACAGGGTGTTTCAACAGGGGGGCAATTTCGGCCAGGGGCACCATCGTAAAACGCCGCAAATGCAGGCGGGGATGGGGTATCACGAGGTCGGGTCCCTCCAGGATGAGGTCATCGTAAAAGAGTATGTCAAGGTCGATGATACGCTCCGTTACCTTGCCGGAAACCCGTTCCCGGCCCAGGCCCCTTTCTGCCTCTAAAAGCGCTTTCATCAATTCCAGTGGCCCCAGGCCGGTTTCCACCTCAATGACCTGGTTGAGGAAGCTTTCCATGCTTTCCATGCCCCAGGGGGCGGTTTCGTAAACAGAGGAACTTTTGAGGACATTACCTATCCTTTTCGAAATGACCTCCCTCGCCTTTCGGAGATTGGCAGGTTTATCACCCAGATTGGTACCGAGAAGAAGAAAGGCGGAATGCATGGGCAATGATACTAATCGTTCAGTCTGACTACCGGATAACGTTTATGCGAAGGTTCGTAATAAGGCGAGCGCTGGTAAATGAAATATAACTGCGACCAGTGGTTCTTCGCGAACTCAGGGTCGGAACTTTTCTTTTTTTCAAAGTCGGCCTTCAGCTTCGCATCTTCCTTTAATAGTTGCTCCGCTCTTTCTTCAAAGATATAATCGGAGAACCACTCCTTTTGCTGCAGCACCGCGTCAAAAAAGTTCCAGGCGAAAAAAGAATCGTCGCCTGCCGGCTCCAGCGTTTCAACGACAAACCTGTCGGTACTTTGCCCGGTACGGATAATGTAATCGCCTTTATAGAACTTAAGCACTTGTTTCTCTTTCCTCAGCTTTGTTTTGCTATGGGGATAATGGCCTTCGTACGGACGATTGCCCTCGGTACTTTCTATATAATATACTTCGCAGCTGATGGCAGTGTCATTGTTTAATCTCTTCATCTCCACCCCGCTCCAGGCCAGCCGCTCGATCACCTTTGCCCAGGCTTGCGGCACAATATACATAGCCGGTTTGCTTACCCGGTCCGCGGCATTGAAGTGCTCATAGAAACGCAGCTGCTTCGTAAAAGGCTTTTGGCGATCGTAAAACAATCGCTGCTGGCCGCTGATCGTACTCGGCTTGTGAATTGCTTCGTATCCATTGAATGGGATCATGCTGTAACGCGTGGTGTCCAATTCCCAATTGAGCGCAAATTCTTTTTGCAGCGTCACTTGCTTCTCCGCCACCGCTCTCAGTGTTCCGATCTTTACCGCGTCGCGCTGGATAAGTTCGCTGAGCGAGATCAGCAATTCATAGGTAGCCCACACCCTGTCATTATACGGTTTCCACATATGCGACTCGGCCACAAAGCCCAACGTATTGAAGAGTGCCGCATAGCCGGTGGAAAACCGCGGCGTTTCTAAAAATTCCACCAGTCCGCTCTCCGGTGTTTCGCCCATGGTATTTACATAAGGACACATCTCGTACTTGCGTTTCTTCATCTGCTCGTTTAAATAGGGAAGCATTTCGCCGGTGAGATACGCTGAAAGCGTGGGATTGAGCTTGTCGCGCTGTGTCGAAATAAGTGTCATCACATATTGATAATCGGCGCCGTTAGAAACATGTGTATCGATTAACACATCCGGTTTCCAGTTTTGAAATAGTTCAATGAAGGACTTTGTGTTCATCGCGTCGGCCTTAATGAAGTCGCGGTTCAGGTCGAGGTTCTGCGCGTTGCCGCGAAAACCATATTCCTCAGGACCGTTCTGGTTGGCACGCGAATACTTTCCGCGGTTCAGGCAGCCGTCAACGTTATAAACAGGCAGTATGCAGATCACCACATCCTGCGGGACCTTCGCGGGTTCTTTCAGGAATGTCCGCACCAGTTCAATGCTCGCGTCAACACCGTCGGGCTCACCGGGATGGATGCCGTTATTAATAAGGAAGACACGCTTGCCTGCCAAACGAAGTGCTGCCGGATCAAAGACCTTGCTCTTGCTGATGACAAACAAATGCAAGGGCTTTCCGATATCGGTCAGGCCGCAGGTGATCAGCTGCATCTGTTCGCTTTGCTTGTCAAAGCCCTCGTAAGTGCTGATGATCTCCGCATAGCTTGGTGTGGTGGTATACACCTTCCTGGTTTGCGCGGAAGCGCTCAAAAAGAGAAAGAGAAAAAGTGCGGGGAGCATTCTCATGCGGCAAAGATAAATTAGAATTGTAATTTCAACCCGCCATGAACGCAGGAAACTTTAAAGGCACTCTTAAGCGGATGTTCACGTTTCAGTGGCTGGGCTACCACATAAAAACCCTTTTCGTGCTTACCGCCCTTTGTTTTCCTTTCCGGCGATCATACTCAGCAGGCATCCTGCGACTGCGCCCGCCGGCAGCGTTCCTCACTTTTGTATTTTCTTTTTTATCCTGCCTGTTCCTGGTGGCCATGATCACAACACCTGTGATCCAGCTCATCGTAACAGGCCAGCTGCGAAATACCCTGCCGGGGCTCCTCTTCATCATTCCCTTCACCATTGCCTTCCGTTTCATACAGCAAGCCTTCGGCAGCTTCATCCGCTTCGATGGTTATGACTTGAAGATGATCCAGTACTTGCTGGTGGAAAAGAGCGAAGAGACGATTCCTGCATTGGAATTCAAAGGCCTGTTCCTTTTGAAGCACGTGTACCAGGGAACATTGAACCGAAAAATTTGCCTTGTATTAAAAGACGAGAGAAAGGTTTTGCTGAAGCTCGCCTACTCTGACCGCAGGGCAGCAAAAAGCATGGAGCGTTTTCAGAAGATATTCAACCTGAACGAGCTGTTCAGCGAAAACGATTCCATGCCTGTTAATAATATAAACGTTACGAACCGCCGCGATTAACGTGCTTGCGCGTCGTGTTTCTGGCGGTAAATGTTACGGCTCGCGCGGTTCTGTTCGCGCTGCAGCCTTCTGCGTTCGGCGCGTGTTACCACTCCATCGCTCTTGGCTACTTTTTTATCATGCTGGATCCTGGCTTGTTGCATTTCCAGGCCAACGGCTTCCCTGCGGGTAAGCTCGCCCGAATGAGCGCCTTCAATAATACGGCCCTGCTGGTTTACCTGGCGATGACGGGTATGGGGGGTGGCGGTTTGAGCGATCGAGCCGAGTGCGAACATCATCAGCAATACGGCTATTACAGTCTTCACAGTTTTCATATCCTTGTGTTTTAATTTGGTTTTGCCGGTAAGATGCCGCAGATCCTTAAAGGTTTAATGGTCATTGAATTTTTTGGACTTCAAAAACCCCTTAACTTTACAAAGTATGACCACCGAAGAGATCGCCAGGGCCATTAAGCTCACCGCCCAGCTCATGGAGCTGCATAATGAGAACCCTTTTAAAGTGAAGTCGCTGAGCAATGCCGCCTATAAGCTGGATAAGACCGGCATCGACCTGGCCGGCAAATCGCTCGAAGAGCTCGAAAAGATAGAAGGCATCGGCAAGAGCATTGCCCAAAAGATAATAGAGCTGAACAGCAGCGGCGAAACAAAAGAGCTGCGGGTGCTTTTAGATAAAACCCCGGGCGGGGTCATCGAGATGCTTGGCATCAAAGGCATTGGCCCAAAAAAGGTGGGACAACTTTGGAACGAACTGGGCATTGAAAGTCCCGGCGAGCTGTTGTACGCCTGCAAAGAGAACCGCCTGATCACATTAAAAGGCTTTGGCGAAAAGACGCAGGCCCAGGTGATGAAGGCCATCGAGTTCAGCAGGGCCAATGCCGGAAAGTTCCATTACGCATCTGTTGAAGAATACGCGTTGAACCTGGTAGAACAGCTAAAGAAAAAGCTGGGCACGGAACTGGTTTCCCTTACCGGCGATATGCGAAGGAAATGCGAGATCATTACAAAGGTGGAAGTGCTGGCAGTGAACGAAAAGAACACTGATCTATCAGCCCTCACCGAAGGCGCCGCTGTACAAACGGAGGTCATTACTTGCGGCAAAGAAGAGTTCTACTCCAAGCTCTTCGAAACAACCGGATCCGACGCACACAAATCAAAGATCAACATTCAACATTCAACAATCTTTGCCTCAGAAGCCCAGCTCTACGAAGCAAACGGAATGCAGTACATTGAGCCCGAGCTGCGCGAAGGCCTTAAGGAGATAGAACTGGCCAAAGCAAATAAACTTCCCACGCTCATCGAAGTAAAAGACCTGCGCGGAATCCTGCACAACCATAGCACCTGGAGCGATGGCCTGCATTCACTGGAAGAAATGGCAAGCTACTGCAAAGAACTCGGCTACGAGTACCTGGGCATGTGCGACCATTCACAAAGCGCTTTTTATGCCAATGGCCTGAAACCCGACCGGGTGGCAGCGCAGCAAAAAGAGATCGATGAGCTCAATAAGAAACTGGCGCCATTCAGGATATTCAAAGGAATAGAAAGCGATATTCTTTACGATGGTTCGCTTGACTATACCGAAGATGTACTTAAGAGCTTCGATTTTGTGGTTGCCTCTGTACACAGCATCTTAAAAATGGACATCGAAAAAGCCACTTCGCGTTTGATCAAAGCAATAGAGAATCCCTACACCACGATCCTTGGCCATCCCACCGGGCGCCTGCTGTTATCAAGGGAAGGTTATCCGATCGATCATAAAAAAGTGATCGACGCCTGCGCTGCCAACAAGGTGGTGATGGAGCTCAACTCACATCCTTACCGTCTCGACATCGACTGGCGATGGATCGGCTATTGCCTCGAGAAAGGCGTGATGATCTCCATCAATCCCGACGCGCACGAAAAGCAAGGATACCACGATATGC
>JANWJV010000019.1 GCA_025451785.1 Bacteroidia bacterium
CCTTCTCTTCAGGTTTCACAAAAGAGCGTACATACAAGGGGATGCTTTTGTTCTGAAGGGGTTTTATGGTCTTGGGATGGATCACAGTAGCTCCGTAATACGAAAGCTCGATCGCGTCCTGGTAGCTCAGTTGCGAAATGAGCTGCGTTTCATCAAACCACTTCGGATCGGCGTTCAACACACCGGGCACATCTTTCCAAATGGTGACCGACTCAGCACCGAGACAATAAGCAAGGATCGCCGCGGTATAGTCGGAGCCTTCACGGCCAAGGGTGGTGGTAAAGTTTTCGGAAGTGGCACCCAAAAAACCTTGTGTGATGACGACACCTCCATCCGTCCTAAAATTATCCGCAACCAATTTCAACGTTTGATCCCAGTCAACCTTCCCTTCCCGATAGCTATCGTCCGTCTTCACAAAATCCCTCACGTCCTCCCATTTCGCTTTCAGTCCGCATTCGTTGAGATAAGCGGCAACAATGCGTGAGGAAATGATCTCGCCCATGGAAACGATCTGATCATACTCATGATCATACGAATGGCTTGGCTCTCCTTCAATGGCCCAGTCGAGCTCCACGAAGGTATTGTGAATGTCGGTGTACACAGGATGGCCCTTCTCAGGAAACAAAGCACCGATAATATCGAAATGATATTTTTTAATTTCCTCCAGGACCTTCGACGGATCTTCTTTTTTATAAAAGAAAGCATCCGCCAAACGCTCCAGGGCATTGGTGGTCTTGCCCATGGCTGATACCACCACCACAAGCTTTTCGGAAGGAAACAGCTTCAGTACCTTCGCTACGTTGCGAACGGCATCAGCATCCTTTACCGAAGCACCACCGAACTTGAATATTTTCATTGTTAAATGGGCAAAAAAGCAATTGCCTATTTGCTCGTTTGCGAGTTTGCAATTTGGGATACACGATCAATACCCTCCTCCGTTAAACGGCAGTTAAGCCATTCCTTCATGAACAAGGCGTCATAACCTTCATAGAATTTGATGGCGGGGGTATTCCAGTCGAGCACCTGCCACTCCACCCTGCGCACCTTCAGCTCCTTCGCTTTTTTTACCACCGCTTCAAATAACTTCTGTCCGATCTTAAACCGGCGATACTTTTCGGTCACATAAATATCTTCAAGGAAAATACATTTCCCTTTCCAGGTGCTGTACTTTATATAATAGAGCGCCATACCCACCACTTTGCCATCTGCTTCAGCCACATAAAATTTAAAGATGGGATTATCGCCAAAGCCATCGTTCTCCATATCCTCGAGCGTTACCACCACATCGTTAGGGGCACGCTCAAAAGTGGCCAGCTCCTTTACCAGCGCCAGTACGGCTACCAGGTCTTCTTTATAGCCTTTTCTTATCTTAATATCCATTGGGCCAAAGGTAAAAGAATTCAGAAAACAGGCACTTCAGCGTTCGGTCATTATTACTATATTCGTAATTCGATACAAATTCGTAATTCGTAGTATATGAGCAAGGTAAAAACACTCGGACAGTTCATTATTGAGAAGCAGGACGATTTCCCGTATTCAAAGGGCGAGCTTTCGCGACTGCTGCGCGACATTGGCATCGCCGCCAAGATCATTAACCGCGAGGTGAACAAGGCAGGCCTGGCCGATATCCTTGGTGAAACTGGGGATAACAACGTGCAGGGCGAACAGGTAAAGAAGCTGGATGTGTTCTCTAACGAGCAGTTCATCGCGGCCCTTACCGCGGGCGGCGAAGTGTGCGCCATCGCTTCCGAGGAGAACGAGGAACTCATTCCCGTTGCCAACGAGCAAAGCAAGAACGCTAAATACGTAGTGGCTTTCGATCCCCTCGATGGCTCTTCCAATATTGACGCTAACGTTTCCGTAGGCTCCATCTTCGCTGTTTACCGGCGTACCACGCTAAGTGGTCCGGGCACGCTCGAAGATTTCCTTCAGCGCGGCACCGAACTGGTGGCAGCTGGCTATGTGATCTACGGCTCCAGCACCATGATGGTGTACAGTACTGGCAAAGGCGTAAACGGCTTCACCCTCGACCCTTCCATCGGCGAGTTTTGCCTTTCACATCCTGATATGAAGATCCCCAAGAGCGGAAAGACCTATAGCATTAACGAAGGGTATTATGTGCATTTCCCCGATGGTGTTAAGAAGTTCATCAAATGGTGCCAGGAAGAAGACAAATCTACCAACCGGCCTTATTCATCCAGGTACATCGGCTCAGCGGTGGCCGACATTCACCGTAACCTGCTTTATGGAGGTGTGTTCATTTATCCCACCACTTCACAAGCGCCTAACGGAAAACTGCGACTGCTGTACGAATGCAATCCCCTTTCCTTCATCGTGGAGCAGGCTGGCGGCAAAGCCAGCGATGGTTACAGGCGTATCCTGGAAGTAGAGCCCAAGAGCTTGCACCAGCGCACGCCTTTCTTCATTGGATCTTCGGAGATCGTGGAGAAGGCAGAAGAGTTCATGAAGAAATATTCGGTAGTAGAGGCGAAGAACTAAGCCGCCATTTTCTTCAGCGCCCTCAGCGCTAACCATATCATAAGCACACACAGCGCGATCACTACGCCGAAGCCTTTCAGCACCATCGTGTTGCCGTAATCACCATCAAAGAGGCAACGCGCACCTTCTACCGCATAATAAAAAGGATTGAACAAGGCTGCCGTCTTTATCCATTGTGGCGCCACACTTATGGGAAGCATAATGCCGGAGAGCAGCATGATAGGGAGATAAAAGGTGTTGGTGATCGATGCCAAGGCGCTTTCGTCTTTCGTGGCCAGTGAAATAGCATAAGAGAGCGAAGCCATCGCGACTCCTACCAGCAGCACCATTACCATTGTAAGTACCAATCCCAGCACAGGCACATGAAGCCCGAACAAAAAGGCAATGAAAACGAGCAGCGATGCTTGTAAGAAAAGTGTGATCTTTTGGCTTCCCACCAAACTCAGAATGATACTGAGCCTGGAGGCCGGCGACACCAGCCAACGGGCGATGATGCCTACGCGTATCTCATCGATAAAAGAAAAACCGGCGAAAAGTTGCCCCATCGCCATCACCACCAGCATACCGGGTACAAACATTTTCGCGATCTCATCGGCGGGAATGCCCGCGCCACCACTCATATTCTTAAGCAAGGGCATATACAACAGCAGGTAAAGCACAGGTTGCATGAGCCCGATGAAAAGCCACAGCGGCATACGAAGGGTCTTCATCATGTGGCGAACGAAGAGGTACCAGAGGTCTTTTAGAAATTTCATAGGTTTATTTGTAGCGATTTACCCCTCGACTCCGCTCGGTGTGACTTAGCTGTCAGGCTGAGCGGAGTCGAAGCCTTATTATGTTTACACTCCTGCTTCTCTCAATGAGCGTCCTGTCTTTTGCAGGAACACGTCATCCAGCGAAGGCTTGGATAATCCAATGGTTTGTACTTGAATGTTTTCTTTGTCGAGGATGCGCAGTACTTCAGGCATCAGGCTGCCGCCGTCCTGCACATAGAGGTGAAGTTTATTCTCCTGAGGGAAAAGTTTCTCAATGAATTTCTGACCGCTAAGCGCTGCTTTTGCCTTTTCGGTAGCGGCATCGTTAGAAAAGCCAACTGTAATGCTCTCTGCCCCTATTTGTTTCTTAAGCTGCTGTGTAGTATCCACCGCAACGATCTCTCCATGATCGATAATGGCAACACGGTCGCAGAGGTTATCGGCTTCCTCAAGATAGTGCGTGGTAAGAAAAACGGTCATACCATCATTCTTCAGGCGTTTTATCTCTTCCCAAAAATAAGCGCGGCTCTGAGGATCGAGCCCTGTGGTAGGTTCATCGAGAAAAACAAGAACGGGTTTGTGCACGATTCCCAAAGCAAGGTCTAGCCTGCGGCGTTGTCCGCCGGAATAGGTACGCGCCTTGCGGTCGCCGAACTCTTTCATTTGAAAACGATCGATCAGCATCTCCGCTTTCTTAAACGCTTCCGCGGAAGGTATTCCATACAGTCTCGACTGCAATACAAGATTTTCCTTTGCTGTTGCCGAAGTATCGGCACCGCCGGCTTGCGAAACATAACCGATATGCTCACGCACCTTTTGAGGGTTCTTTAACAGATCGTGTCCCACCACTGTTGCTTCGCCGCTGGTAGGAGCCAGCAAAGTAGTAAGCATGTTCAGCGTGGTGGTCTTACCGGCGCCATTCGGCCCCAGGAAACCGAAGATCTCCCCTTTGTGCACCTGCAGGTCAACGCCCTTTACGGCTTCTACTTTCTTTTTCTGACGGCCTTTGCCGGCAAAGGTCTTGGTGAGTTTGTTGGTTTGAAGGATGATGTCCATTGGAGGGGTATTAGTCGGAGGTAAAATTAAATTAAATATGAGATATGAAATGAGAAATGTGAAACAGGATACACATCTCTTCTTCCTCATTTTCCTACCCGTTTCACATTTCAACTTTCACATTTCATATCTCCTATGGCACTCTCTTCTCCGCCGGGTCGCTCCAGGGGCCGAATCCCGTGCTGCCTCCATTGGCACGTACGCGGGCCAGCACCTTTTGGCCTGAGGGCAAGCCGGGGAGCGGCTCCTTGCCTCTTCCTATTTTCCCGACCAGGAATTCTTTGATGAGGCTTTCCTCCGGCTTATTGATATCGCTGAACACCTGTAAGGTAAAGTTCTGCGCGTCGGCTATCGGGGTCCAGGAGGCCAACAGTTCTCCTTCGCTATTACCGAAGCTCAGCTCAAAGCCCGTTACCTGTGGTAATGGGCCGGTAGGTGTTCCCTTGGTATCCTTGGCTTTGTAGCCGGTTTTAAGGAACAGTACCAGGTCGCCATTGGCGATACTGGCGCAGTTATAGGCCTGGCTGGTGATAAGGCTTTCCAGCTCCAGGCGCTTTTGGTCTTTTACCGCCGTATCGTCGGTGGAGCCATTGAGGGACTTTTGCTGTGCCGGAACATATTCCTTCAGTTTGTCATTTACCACGGTGGTACTTGGGTTTACGGCCGCGAATTCAGTAAGTCCGTTAATGCGGTCTATCTTGTCTTGTGTATAGGCTTCCAGTTCTGAGTCCCGGAGCTTGCTTAAGCCCAGGTTAGGGACGATCTTAGTCATAACGTATTTATATTAATTATTGGTAAATAAATATTTCATTGCATCGGGTAAGTATTGATCTACTATGGCCTGAGATCGTGCTCCTGCTTCTTAGCGCTTTGCGCTGAAAATGAGAGATGAGAAATACGAGATGTGAGACCTGTTTCTCATTTCTCATTTC
>JANWJV010000020.1 GCA_025451785.1 Bacteroidia bacterium
AAAAGCTCTTTTCACTTCCTCGTGTGGGGCCTTTGTGGTTGCAAGAGTTTTTATTTCTCCAAAGGAAAGTATTTCCTTTTTAATGCCGCTATTCCGCTTTACTGTCATCTCTTTGTCCTTTGAACTAAGTAAAGCTGAAATTTGTTCTGAAAATATTTTTTCCTTTATACCATACCTTAGTACCTTTTTAAATTTCTTAAAATAGTTTGCAGGGGTTTCGCCATTTAGATTCTCTTCTAAGTACTCCTTATAACGAGTGACCGTATTTGCATCCACTCGTTTTGTAGTGAGTGATGTTATTCCCTCCGCCTTCATAAACTCCTTGAATTTTTCGAAGCATGCTGACATCACCCGTTTGTCTTTTTTGAGGTACTTGGTGAGATAGCTTTCAAAAAACGAAATGAAGTCAATGCTCTTCCTGAAGGTGGGGGCTATCTCGTATTCATCCCCCTGTAGTTGTTGCTCCTTTTTATTTTTGATCCGCTCAGCTAGATCAAGCCGTTCCCGGTTCTCCTTCCTATCAATAGGGGAGGTAACCTTCAGCAGTTTCAACTCTTTAAGAAACTCTCGAGTCCTTTTGCCTCCGTGGTAGGTATCCAGAACCAGTGATGTGGTCCCATCGCTATTCTTTCTTTTTCTTAGCTTTACACTCATGGTATATGGGGGTTTGCTTTTGTTTTCCTTTGTTTGCACAAATATAGACCTTTGTTTTTACAAGTGACAGCCGAGTGACAAAATGTGTGAAAACAAGGGAAAACAAGAAAGTACCAAAAGCAAGTATCCCCTATGAAACTGGCATATTTGTGAGGGCTTGAAAGGGGTATTGGATTGCCCTACGGGCTACAAAATATAAAAAACCAGACCATCAGGTCTGGTTTTTTATTGCAAACCAAATGTCCACAACGAAAACTTCTGTCTGGAAAGAACTCATCAGCGCCATTAAAGGCACTGAGGCCGACTACACCCAGGTTAGCCTCAAGCGGGCTATTTTTCTGCTGGCGGTACCCATGATCCTGGAGCTGCTAATGGAGTCCTGTTTTGCGTTGGTGGATATTTATTTTGTTGGCAAACTGGGTCGCTCGGCAGTGTCAACTGTTGGCCTTACTGAAACCTATTTGTTCCTGCTCTACTCATTGGCCATGGGCCTTTCAACTGCTGTCAACGCTATTGTTGCGCGAAGGATCGGTGAGAAGAACAAGGAAGAAGCAGGAAAAGCGGCGGTGCAGTCGATCATACTCTCTGTAATAATGTCTATCCCCGTTTCCTTAGCGGGAATTTTCTTCGCTAAGGACCTGTTGGCGCTAATGGGCGCCGACCAATGGGCATTGGAGCATGGGTACCGCTACACTCAATGGATGCTGGGCGGCAATGGGGTGATCATTTTACTTTTCGTTATTAACGCCATCTTCCGCGGCGCGGGTGATGCCGCCATAGCTATGCGCGTGCTATGGATCGCCAATGGTATCAACATCATTCTTTGCCCGGTACTGATCTTCGGCCTCGGCCCCTTCCCTGCTCTGGGTATCGAAGGAGCGGCTATCGCTACCAATATAGGAAGAGGCACCGGTGTGCTTATACAGTTATGGACCCTTTTCAATGCGGGCAAACATATTAAGGTGGCACTTAACCAGGTGTACTGGGATGCCACCATGATGTGGAGTATCTTCAAGACCTCGCTCGGCGGCATAGGGCAAATGTTAGTGGCCATGACCTCCTGGATATTTGTAATGCGTATCCTTTCGGACGTTGGAAGCGATGTAGTGGCGGGCTGTACGATCGTAGTGCGTTTGATGATGTTCACGCTGATGCCTGCCTGGGGATTGTCGAACGCGGCGGCAACACTTGTAGGACAAAATCTCGGAGCGGGGCAGCCCGACCGGGCGGAAGCTTCGGTTTGGAAGATCGGCATTTACAATATGGGATTCCTGATCGTTGTTTCCGTCGTGTATTTCTTCTTCAACGAATCGCTCATGCGCATCTTTACCCAGGAAGAACATATGATCGCTATCGGCGCTGAATGGTTAAGGATCCTCTCCTACTCCTACTTTGTGTATGGCTGGTGGATGGTGGCGGTGCAGGCCTTCAACGGATCGGGCGATACCAAAACACCTACGCGCATCAATCTTGTTTTCTTCTGGCTTATCCAAATACCGCTGGCCTGGTACCTTGCCATTCACCTCAACTGGAAACAGTCAGGCGTATTTTGGGCGGTGCTTATCTCCGAAACTTCGGTGGGTTTGTTTACCCTTTGGCTTTTTTCAAAGGGCAAATGGAAGACCGCGAAGGTTTAACTCATTCCATTTGATCAGTATCCGCAAGGAAGCGGAAACCGAGGCGCTTGCCTGTTTTGATCTGCAGGCTGCTGCTCGCCTCCTGTATCTCTGAAACCGTAACTTCTCTTACACTGTCGAAAGGCGGAGTGAATAGATCGAAGTTGAGGCTGTACAAAATGGTCGACTCCACAATGGCTGTCAAAGCCTGGCGGTCAATGGCGGTGGTCACAAAATCGTTATAGAGAAATCCCAGCTGGCGTTTACCTTCCACAAAAAAATGGGCATCCTTGTTTATGAATACACGGGCTACCATATAGCCCACGTCGTTCATACGGTTGTATTTAAAAGAATCAGCGAGGAAGTTGTACACCTGTATCATCCCACAATAAGAATTGAACTCGTTCTCTTTAACGTAGGAGGTCTTCCATACGGGATGGCTCTTGTCAAACTCGAAGATATTGGTATGCATGTGAAAAAAGATCACATCGCCGGCTACCTTCAGCTCGACCTGGAACTCGCTGCGGTCGCGGTAGTCGATCAGCACGCGCTTGTCGGTCGCCTCCACTTCCTTCTTCATTTCGGCAACTACCTCTTTTATTACTGACTTCAGCTCATTAAAAACATTCATGGTTTGCCGGTAAACATCCTGCTTCATGACCGACTTGGTCTTGAGCGTTTTAATGATGGTTTCCCTTTGACTGGGCTTTTTCATGCGTGCTGGTTTTAATAGGCTCTTGCGAATACGACCTTTTGTGAAGAAGGTTTGCCGCTCACGATGCACGTTCCGTTCTCCTTCTTATTATTAAGAGGTATGCAGCGGATCGTTGCCTTGGTCTCCTCTTTTATCTTTTGCTCTGTTTCAGCGCTGCCATCCCAATGGGCATAAACGAAACCGCTTTTTTCATCGAGTATCTTTTTGAACTCCTCGTAAGAAGAAGCATGGTTCGTTTGTTCGTTACGACGGTCAACCGCTCTTTTGTACAGGTTGTCCTGTATCTGTTCAAGCAGGTGCGCGATCTTCTCCCCTATATTAGTTTGCTGAAGGCTCTCCTTTTCTTTTGTATCCCTGCGTGCCACTTCAACCGTTCCGTTCTGCACATCTCTTTCGCCGATGGCAATGCGCACAGGAACTCCTTTGAACTCGTACTCCGCAAACTTCCAGCCGGGGCGCTGTGTGTCGCGGTCATCGTACTTCACGGATATGCCTTTAGCCTCCAGCTCTTTCTTGATCCTTAGGGCCGCTTCCGAAACAGTTTGCAATTGATCGTTGCCTTTGTAGATGGGAACGATCACCACCTGGAACGGCGCCAGCTTGGGAGGCAATACCAATCCCTGGTCATCGGAATGAGCCATCACCAGCGCGCCCATCAGGCGGGTGCTTACTCCCCAGGAGGTGGCCCACACATGGTCCAGCTTTCCTTCCTTGTTGGTGAACTTCACATCGAATGCCTTGGCAAAGTTCTGGCCAAGAAAATGCGAGGTGCCTGCCTGCAAGGCTTTCCCGTCCTGCATGAGGGCTTCAATACAATAGGTCTCTATCGCGCCGGCGAAACGCTCGTTCGCGGTCTTTACTCCTTTCAGCACAGGTACCGCCATCCAGTTCTCAGCGAAGTCGGCATACACGTCGAGCATCTTTTCCGTTTCCGCTATCGCTTCTTCGGCAGTAGCATGCGCGGTATGGCCCTCTTGCCACAGGAACTCGGCGGTGCGCAGGAAGAGACGGGTGCGCATCTCCCAGCGCACTACGTTAGCCCACTGGTTGATAAGCAAAGGAAGGTCGCGGTAGGATTCGATCCAGCCCTTATAAGTATTCCAGATAATGGTCTCAGAAGTAGGCCTTATGATGAGCTCTTCTTCCAGCTTTGCGCTCTCATCCACCACTATTCCTTTTCCATCGTCGCTGGTACGAAGGCGGTAATGCGTTACTACGGCACACTCTTTGGCAAAGCCTTCCACATGGCTGGCTTCTTTACTAAAGAACGATTTAGGTATGAGGAGGGGAAAATAGGCGTTCACATGCCCAGTGTCCTTGAACATCTTATCCAGCGCCGCCTGCATCTTTTCCCAAATGGCAAAGCCATAAGGTTTAATAACCATACAGCCCCTCACGGCGCTGTGTTCGGCCAGGTCGGCCTTCTCCACGATCTGGTTGTACCATTCAGAATAATTCTCAGTCCGGCTAAAAAATTCCTTACTCATATTTCGCGGTTTGGCATGCTATTTGTAAATTTCGTGCAGATACACACAAAAGTAATTAAACTTATCACAAAAATATCCTTCAAATTAACTCAATAAACGAGGAAATCATGAAAAACCTGACCACCCTGTCCCTCATCGCCCTTCTCTTCGGAACCTCTTGCATGGGCCCGAAAAATACCGCTAAAGGACGCTACGACGACGATGTATATTACTCGTCAAAGGACAAGAAAGACGCTCCCGCCACCACCACCACTACTACCGAGAGCACTACAAAACCTTCCTCCGGAAACAGCACCGGTTCTTCTAACTCCGACGATTATGCCCGCTCCAGCGGCACTTCTTCAGAGAACGCCCGCAAAAGCGATCCCGACTACAGCACTACTCAAAAGTATACCGACGAGAACGGGAATACTTATGTGACCAAGAACTACTACAATAATTTCGATTACGATGATTATTACGATTACGGATATGCCGTACGTATCAGGAGGTTCCATAACCCCTGCTATGGTTACGGATATTACGATAACTATTACACCAACTCTTATTGGTACGATTACAATCCCTGGCATTGGGGCATGAGCGTATACCTCGGCTACAGCTGGTGGGGTCCTTCTTATTATAGCTACAGCTACTATCCCAGTCATTACTGGGGATGGGGCTACGGCTGGGGCAATTACTACGGCTGGGGATGCCACAGGCCTTATTATGGCTGGTACGGCGGTTATGGTTACGGATATGGTTACGGCTACGGTTCTTACTGGAACGGTTATAACGACGGTTACTGGGCAGGCAGCCAAAACAGCTACTACTACAATAGCAACGATAATAACAGTCACTATTACGGCCGCAGGAACGGCGGAAGCTCTGGCACCGGCAACGGTTACACCCGCCGCGGCATCAGCGAGTTCAGCCTTGCTAAGAAATATGAAGATGCTGTGATGGTTGACGCGAAGAGGAATGTTTCTACTAACTCTAACTTCACCAACACCGGTATGGACAGCAGGACCAAGACCGCTACCAGCACCGGCAACACCGGAACTGTTAATACCGGCAGCGGCACCGTATCAGGCAATACACGTACTACTGATATGAACACTACCGACAGGACTTCCACTACCACTACTACTACCAACAACGGTATGGACAACAACTCCTGGAGGAAGAACTACGATATGCCCGGCACCAATAACAGCCAGGTGATCAACAACACCGGCGGAATGAGCTCCGGCAGCGACCGTACCAGCGAAGGCTGGAAAGGCAGCAACAGTGGAAACGTTGGCAACACAGGTAATACTGGAAACACCGGAACTACCACCGGCAATACCGGCAACACAGGCAGGACCAAGAACTGGGACGCGCCCAGCAACAATACCGGTAATACCGGCAGCAACAGCAACGAGAACCGTGGCTGGAACAGCGGCAGCAACAATAACGACAGCCGTGGTAACACCAACACTAACTACGATCGTCCTGCCAAAACCTACGACGCTCCTTCTAAGTCTTACGACCGTCCGGCCAAGACCTACGACGCACCCAAGTCGAACTCAGGCTGGGAGAACAAAAGCAACAGCGGTGGCAGCCGTTCCAATGGTAACGTTGGCGGTGGCAGCAGCGGCGGAAGCCGTTCATCAGGTGGCAACATCGGTGGCGGCGGCGGAAGCCGTTCTTCATCCGGCAGCAGCGGAGGTGGCGGAAGCCGCTCCTCTTCTGGTGGCGGTGGCGGTGGCAGGAGACACTAATTCACAAACAAATAAAATACAAAAATGAACAAACTACTACTGTTTGGAGGAGGAATACTGTGCTCTTTCCTCTCCGTCGCACAGAACGAATCAGATGCCCTGCGTTATTCACAGCTCGGTTTCGGTGGCACAGCAAGGTTCAACGCCATGGGCGGCGCCTTCGGCGCGCTTGGCGCCGACATCTCGGCCCTGAGCTTTAACCCCGCCGGTATCGCGATGTACAAGAGAACGGAGTTCACTTTCACTCCTTCCATCTACAACATCAACACCAAGTCAAGCTTCAACGGCTCAGGCAGCAGCGACAGCAAACTGAACTTCAACTTCGGCAACATCGGTATCGTGACCAGCTATACCAGGCCCGACAGCGATGAGCCGGGATGGAAGAACACCAATTTCGCGTTCGGCTATAACCGTACCGCCAACTTCAACAATAACATCAGCATACAGGGCGACAACAACAAAAGCTCGATGCTTGACACCTATCTTAACAGCGCCAACGGCCTGCTGCCCGATGAGCTCGATGATTTTAGCGACGGGCTTGCCTTCGACACCTGGCTGATCGATACCATTCAGGGCGACCCTACACAATATTACAGCGCCGTTCCTTTCGCGGGCACCAACCAGCGCAAGACCATTGAGACCGGCGGTTCTATGGGTGAGACCTTTATCAGCTTCGGCGGGAACTACAGCGACAAGCTTTACATCGGCGCCACCTTCGGCTTCGACAATATCCGTTATACCGAACAATCTACGTACGAAGAAGTAGATCTCCGCGACACCATCCCCGGCTTTAAGAACTACAGCTTCAGCCAGGACCTCACCACCCGCGGTACCGGTTTCAACTTTAAGTTCGGTATGATCTTCCGTCCCAGCGACTGGATGCGTATCGGCGGCGCGGTGCATACACCTACCTTCTTTAACCTGCACGACGAGTACAGCAGCAGCATGAGCTCCAACTTCGATAACGGAAATCATTATACCGCTCAGTCGCCTTCTGGTTCTTTTGATTACCAGCTCACCACTCCCATGCGTGCCATCGGCAGCATGGCTTTCATCATCGCTAAGAAAGGCCTGCTCAGCGCCGACTATGAATACGTGGATTACTCAAGCGCATCACTGCACTCTTCTCCCAACGTGTTCTTCGACGCCAATAACGTGGTGGCCAACTCTTATACCGCTACCGGCAACATCCGTATAGGTACTGAATGGAGGCTCGACCCCTTCAGCTTCAGGGCCGGTTACGCGCTGTACGGCAGCCCCTACGAGACCAGCCTTAAGAACAACGTGGAGAGGACCAGCTACACCGCTGGCATCGGCATCCGTGAGCAGGGCTATTTCATCGACTTCGCTTATGTGCTCACCAAATATTCGGAGAACTACTACCTCTATAACAAGAGCATGGTTGACCCTGCCAAGAACGACATCACCTCAGGCAGCTTCCTCATCACCATGGGTTTCAAATATTAACACCTCGACTCCGCTCGGTGTGACATAGTTTGGTCAGGCTGAGCGAAGTTGAAGCCCAATAAAAAAGCCCTGACGAAAACGTCAGGGCTTTTTCTTTTAAGCTTGGTCGGGTTAAGCTTTCGCCTTTTCCTTTTTGCTTTCCTTTTTGCCAGGTACAATAACAGGTACCGGAGCTACATAATCGGGATCGATCTCGGCATCTACCAGGATCCTTCCGCAATGTTCGCAAACGATTATCTTCTTATGGGTTCTGATGTCGAGCTGGCGCTGGGGCGGGATCTTGTTGAAACATCCGCCGCAAGCATCGCGCTGTACGGTAACAACGGCAAGGCCGTTCTTAGCGTTGTTGCGAAGCCTTGTATAAGCGTTCAGCAAACGGTCCTCGATCATGGACTGGGCTGATTTCGATTTCTTGATAAGCCCTTCTTCTTCTTTCTGTGTCTCGGCTACGATATCCTCGAGCTCGCTCACTTTATGTTTAAGGTCGGTCTTGCGCTCCTTCAGTTCTTTTTCCGAGATCTCGATGATCTCTTTCTTGGTAACGATGTTCGCTTTGAACTCCTTTATCCTCTTTTCAGAAAGCTGGATCTCCAGGTTCTGGAACTCTATCTCTTTGGTGATGGAATCGTATTCGCGGTTGTTACGCACTTTGTTCTGCTGGCCTTCGTATTTCTTGATGGCGGCCGCGGCATCCTTCATCACGTTCTTCTTATCCACAATGCCATCTTCCATCGCCTTCAGCTCATCGTTCAGGTTTTGAACGCGGGTCTCAAGGCCGGCTACCGCATCCTCCAGGTCCCTTACTTCAAGAGGAAGCTCACCGCGAACGGTACGGATCTTATCGATCTTTGAATCGATCTGCTGCAGCTCGTAAAGAGCTTTCAGCTTTTCCTCTACTGGGATGTCTGCTTTATCGTCGGCTTTGCTTTTTTTGCTCATTTTCAGAGGTAATTAACAGGATTGGTGTTGATTTTTGATAAATGGAGTGCAAATGTAGGAAAATTTCCTTTCAGGATGTCATAAAATAATTCTTTGGTAAAGGCCTCACTTTCATAGTGGCCGATATCGGCAATAATAAGCTTTCCATCAGCGTCAAAGAACTGGTGATACTTGTAGTCGGAGGTCACAAAAACATCAGCCCCGGCGGCTATAGCATCCTTCAGTAAAAAACTGCCGCTGCCACCGCAAACCGCTATCTTTTTTACCTTTTTTGGCAATACCCGGGTATGGCGGATAGCCCCTGTTTTCATCGTTTTCTTTAGAAATTCAAGAAATTTCAAGGCTTCTTGCTCCTTTGCCAGCTCCCCGATCATGCCGGAACCTACCCGGATATGGCCGTTGTCGAGGGCAATGATATCATGCGCCACTTCATCGTAAGGATGGGCTTTGATGAGCGCCGCGATGAGCTTTTTTTCGATATGTCCCGGGAAGATGACCTCTATCCTGAGCTCATTTTCCTCCTGCCGCTTGCCTTTTTTGCCAACGTAAGGATTGCTTCCTTCGCCTGGCCTGAAAGTGCCCCTGCCCAGGGTATTGAAACTGCACTCATCGTAATTTCCGATCATGCCCGCGCCGGCAGCGAACAAAGCTTCGCGAACCTTGGGCGCTTTATCAGCCGGACAAAAAGTAACAAGCTTCTTAAGCAAGCCTTTTTTGGGCGCGAGTATCTTCACATTCTTCAGTCCGAGCTTCTCCGCGATCTTAGTGTTCACTCCACCGGTAACATTATCCAAATTGGTATGCGCGGCATAAATGGCGATGTTGTTTTGGATGGCTTTTATGATCACACGCTCCACATACGTGTTGCCGTTGAACTTCTTCAAACCTGAGAAAACTATGGGATGATGCGCGATCACCAAATTGCATTTCAATTTGATCGCTTCATCAATTACTTCCTCGGTACTATCGAGGCAAAGCAAGGCGCCTTTCACATCCATCTCCTTGTTGCCGGTAATAAGCCCGGCATTATCATAGCTCTCCTGATACGAGAGAGGAGCAATGGATTCAAGATGGTCGGTTATATCGCGTAGTTTCATTTTTGTTATTCGAAAATCCGTAAAAGATCCGTTATCCGTACCTATTTCATTTTAAAAGCAACGAAGAAATAATTGTTCTGTGCCGCGATGAGATCGAACTTGAGGTAATAGCTCTGAAGGAAATTAGTATACGCAAGGAACTCGTGACGCGGAACAGTGAACTCATCGAACATAAGGATGTCGCCAGGCTTTAAGAAAGGCGCCATGCTGGTGAGAACGTAGAGCGTGGAGGAGTAAAGATCCGCATCCAGGTGCACCAGCAATCTTCCTCTTGGTGTTTTCTCTTTCAGAAAGGGTGGCAGTGTGTCCTGAAAAAGACCTTTCACAAAAGTGCCGCGATCATCGTTGATCTCAGGGAACTGTGAGCCCGTGCTCATATCGCCAGCCTTGAAATGGCCCCAGTTCTCGGGAAGGCCTTCAAAAGTATCGAAGCCATAGAACCTCGACTCCGGATGTTTGTTATGCGATATCCACCATTTGAACGAAAGTCCGCCGGCAACGCCAAACTCCATGTACGTAAGAGGCTCGGTAAGCTTCTCTTTTCCTAAAATGTACTCATAGAGTTTATAGCGCTTTTCGTAATTCCATTTGGAAGAATAAAAATCATTGCACTCTGTGTTCTTGTTCTCCTTTACGAATTTAGAGATCTTGCTAAGGTAGGCCAGGTTGAGCAGCATGCCACTGAAGGGCTCCACTATCCTATGCAATTGCATACGGATAAAGAGGGCCTTGGTCTTGCGGATGAGATAGAGTTTGAAGCGCATGCCTATAGAGCAGGAAAGCCCGGTTTATTTACCAGGCTTTCTTTTGATGTTGTCCGACTAGGGGTCGAACCTAGACTCTTCTGAACCAAAATCAGACGTGTTGCCAGTTACACCATCGGACAAAATGGGAGTGCAAATATAAAATCTTTTGGGAAATCCTACATTTGTGCGCTATGGATTTGACTACCCTCCCCCTTGAGACCCTTGCCTCCTGCCCTGTTTGCGGGGGTACCGACCTTAAGGAGCACATTCAATGCCGGGATTATACCGTTTCCAAACGCTATTTCCACATCGTAAAATGCGGGAAATGCAGCTTTGTTTTTACCAACCCCCGGCCAAAAGCTGAGGATATTGGCCACTTTTATAAGGCCGAGGCGTATATCTCCCATTCCGATACTTCCAGGACCCTTATCTATAAGCTTTACCATAAGGTACGGAAACGTACGTTGAAGCAAAAGCTGAACCTTATCTCCCGTTTAAATGGCGGCAAAACAGGAAAGATCCTCGACGTGGGCTGCGGTACGGGTTACTTTTTACAAACCACTAAAGAAGCCGGTTGGGACGTTGCCGGTATTGAAGTAAATGCCGAAGCAAGGGCCGCCGCGATAAGTAAGGTCGGTAATACGGTGCTTGATTCTGTCTTCAATGAGAACAGGAAAGGCCATTTTAATGTGATCACGCTTTGGCATGTGTTGGAGCATTTGCATTTGCTGAACGAAACCATGGAAAAGCTGAAGGAGCTTTGCGCGGACAATGGCCGCATTATTCTCGCTCTTCCTAACATTGACAGCATCGACAGCGAACGTTACGGTGAGTTTTGGGATGCTTACGATGTGCCGCGACATCTTTATCACTTTAACCAAAAGAGCATCCGTACACTTGCTGAAAAGCACGGCATGAGCATTGAAGAAACACTTCCGATGAAGTTTGATGCCTATTATGTGAACTTACTGAGCGAGAAATACAAGGGTACCAGCTGGATGAATTATCCGAGCGCCTTCTTTACTGGATGGAAGTCGAATCGTTGGGCGAAGAGGAACAGCAATAATTACTCCAGCCTTACTTATATTCTTAGGAAAAAATAGATTGAGGGCGGTATGGTTCGACTCCGCTCACCATGACCGCTAGAGATGTCACCCCGAGCGGAGTCGAGGGGCAATTCAATTCTTCTTCGCAATAACGTAAATATCCCAGGCGGAGTCCAGGTCATTCGCGTCTAAATGAAAATCTTTGGTGCTGATCTGCGCGGTGACATCCATTTTTTCCTTGAGATTCCTGCGCATCACTTTGGTGATGAAGTTATAAGGCTTGATGAGCAAGCCGGCGGGAAGTATTTTGTGCAAACCGAAGATATCCCAGCGTAAAACCGAACGCACGAACTTTTCATTGGCCGCGTAATAATTATTCACCTTCTCATTTCCTTTCAAACCCATCAGCTGGAACGTGGCCGGAAGCCCTGCCAGTTCGCTTTTCATCTCATCAAAAGTATATTCATGAACGTGGAATGGATTACGCGCCAGTGACTTTTTGATATTGGGTGTGGTCACCAGCAAAGTTCCGCCGGGCTTTAAAATGCGCAGCGCTTCTTTAAGGAATTCCTTACGCTGGTGGATATGCTCTATGAACTGGAAAGCGGTCACCACATCGTAAGTATTGTCAGGAAGCGTGATCGGGGGAACTTCAACTCTTTTGAAGTCCATGTTGCGGATATCCTTATATGTCTTCTTATTCTCTTCTATCGTTTCGGTGCTGTAATCCAGGCCCGTGATCTGGGCTGCTACCTTCGACATCAATATAGTTCCGAAACCATGTCCGCAGCCAATGTCAACTGCCTTTTTGCCCGCTATAAAGGGATTGGCATATTCATACGCGTACTCGCAGCGCTGAATGGTAACGTTATTGGTCTCGTCGTTGGCCGGACGTTCGTAGGTGCCCATAAGCTTAGGGAAGGATCAGAATTTAATGCCCAGTTTTTTCAGGGTCTTCTTCACGTTGTTCTTCAGCGTTTCCTTTACCGTGGTCTTCACCTTTTTCATGGTGCCTTCCTGGGGACGCGCCTTAAAAATGGTATCGTGGTATTTAATGCCCTGGCCTAGCTTGGTATAATAATAGCAGAAGAAGGACTTGCGGCTCTCCCCTTTCGGAATAGTGATCTTGGAATAACCGTGGTAGGAGATCTCGTTGGTCTCGAATATCACACAGCGGTTAAAGAGCGGAAGAAATTCCTTTTCGCATTTGCTCACGTCGGCATTCCAGAGCTCCAGTTTACCGCCGTAAGTCTCCTTCCAGTTCTTGTTCAAAAAGATAAGCAGGTTGAGGCGGCGGTGAACGTTGCTGAGGTGATGCACGTTGAAATCGATATGAATGTCAAGATAGCTGCCGTCGCGGCCCTGGTGAACGCCCGAGCCCATGGCATCATCGGTAGAAAAGAGGTCGCTGATGCCTGTGATAGTGCTAAGGGTCTTGCGCCACTCTTCGCTGTTGAGGGCGGTCTTTACATCCGAAAAAGCGTTATCGAAGGCCGAGAAATTAGAGCCTTCCGACTTCATTTCGTTAAGGCCCTTGTAGTGCCTCGACATATCCGCGTCATCAGGAAAATTACTAACCAGTTTATTGGCGGTTTCCTCGCTAAGGAAGTTCTCTATCGCAACATGGCGGTAGGGCCGCGCATTGCTGAAATCGGCGCTTAACTTGCTGATAAAGGAAGGATCGCTGATCTGGGAGGAGAATACGTTGCTCATGAGAGGCATTTTGTTTAGGGATGGCAAATTTAAGATTAAATTTTGCTTTATCTTTGCCTTTCTTCATAAAATAAACACCGAAAACCCTTGAAAAAGTTCCTCCCGCACCTTGCCGCTGTAGCACTGTTCATCCTCATCAGCGCCGCCTATTTCTGGCCCGCCTTTAACAACAAAGAGATGATGCAGCACGACGTTAAAGAATTCAACGGCATGTCGAAGGAGATCAGCGATCACCGGCAAGCTTATCATGAAGAACCCCTTTGGACGAACGCGGCCTTCAGCGGTATGCCGGCCTTCCAGATCTCTGTTAAATATCCTTCCAACCTCATCGCCTATGTTCACCGCGCGGTAACCCTCGGAATGCCCTTCCCTGCCAATGTGCTGTTTATGCTGCTCTTTGGTTTTTATATTTTGATGCTGGTGATGAAGGTAGATCCCTGGCTGGGTTTCCTGGGATCAGTAGCCTTTGCCTTTTCTTCGTTTTACTTTATAAGCATCGGTGCCGGCCACAATACTAAGGTAGTGGCGCTCAGTTACCTGGCTCCTACTTTCGCTGGAGTATTGCTATTGTTCCGTGGAAAATACCTGGCAGGCGGCGCTTTAATGGCCCTCTTCCTTTCCCTTATGATCTGCGCCAACCATTTGCAGATCACCTATTACCTCTTCATGCTCATCCTCGTATACATCCTCTTCGAATTCTCTTCGGTGATCCGTACAAAGGCTTTTATGCCTTTCGCCAAATCAATAGCGGTGTTCGGCATTGCTGCCTTGCTTGCTGTTGCCAGCAGCGCGGGAAATATTTGGTCCACGTACGTGTATGGAAAATCTACTACACGAAGCAGATCGGAGCTTACCGACAATCCCAAGGACAAGACCAGCGGTCTCGACAGAAGTTATATTACTAATTGGAGCTACGGAAAAGGCGAAAGCATGAGCCTGCTTATTCCTAACGTAAAGGGAGGCGGCAACAGGGCGATCGGCAATGTGAGCAAGAACGCCACCAAGAATGTTGACCAGCGCATGAAGCAAACCGTGGCCAGCATGGATGCCTATTTTGGCGAACAGCCCGGAACCGCGGGCCCTACCTACGCGGGCGCTGTTACCGTATTCCTTTTTGTGCTTGGGCTTTTTATTGTGGAAGGCCGGATGAAATGGTTCCTGCTGGCAGGCACCATCATGTCCATCTCTCTTGCCTGGGGCAAGAACATGATGTGGCTCACCAATATTTTCCTCGACTATTTCCCCGGCTATAATAAGTTCCGTTCCGTTTCCATGATCCTTACCCTGGCGGAGTTCACGCTCCCCTTCCTGGCGGTACTGGCCCTTGAACGGGTTACGCGTAAAGCAGGTGTAATGAAAGAGAGCATGAAGCTTCCGCTCTTCTCAAAACCTGTAACTAAGATGCGGCTCTTCTACGTGGCCTTCGGTATCACCGCCGGCATCACTTTGCTTTACTACGTTACTCCCGGCAGCCTCACTTCTTTTGTAAAGAACGGTGAAGACGTGGAGCTCTTCGACCAGATAAAAGGCGGCAACCCTACCGCTGAGGACCAGCAGGTAAAAGCTTACGTGGACGAGATAATGGTGGGCACCGAGATAGCGCGCAAAAGCATTTTGCAGGCCGACGCAGGCCGCAGCCTCATTCTTATCATTCTCGCGGGAGGCATTTTGTTCTTTTACTTCCGCAGCAATTTCGACAAGCGTTACCTCTTCGCGAGCCTTGCCTTTATCATTGTTGTTGATATGGGAAGTGTTAGCTGGCGTTACCTCAACCACGATAGTTTTGTTGACAAGAAAAAAGTGGAGAACCAGATCACGCCTTCTGTTGCGGACAAACAGATACTCGAAGACAAGAGCCTCGATTACCGCGTGCTCAATATGTCGCTGAGCACCTTTAACGATGCCAGCACTTCTTACTTTCATAAGTCCATTGGCGGCTACCACGGCGCTAAGTTGAAGCGCTACCAGGAGCTCATCGAGAACCACATCTTTGGCAGCATCCAGGCCATTAACAATACGCTCATGTCAAGTCCTACTGACTCGGCCATTCGTATTGCCTTTAGCAAACAGCCGGTGCTCAACATGCTCAATACAAAGTATATCATTTACAATAAGGACGCTCCTCCCCTTGAGAACCGCTTCGCGCTGGGCAATGCCTGGTTCGTTCGCGATGTTACTTATGTTGCCGATGCCGATAAAGAGATTGCCGCGCTGGCCACTTTTGATCCACGCAACGCGGTAGTGGTAAGCGAAGGTTTCAAACAAGACCTGGCAGGCTTTACTCCTGCCCCCGATCCTTCGGCGACCATCAGCTTAACAGAATACAAGGCCAACCGCCTTGTTTACAAAACGCAAGCAGCCAAAGAACAGCTCGCTGTGTTCTCCGAGATCTATTACAGTCCGGGCTGGAACGCCTACATTGACGGACAGATCACACCGCATTTCCGCGCCAACTATGTGCTGCGCGCCATGCGCATCCCGGCGGGCAACCACCAGGTGGAGTTCAAATTTGAGCCTACCGAATATGCTTCGGGTGAAAAGATCTCGATGGCCAGTTCTGCGCTGCTCATCCTTCTTGTGTTAGGCGCTGCGGCCATGGAGCTGAAAAAGAGCTTTGCCAGTACGGCGGAGAATTAAGGGAACACCCTTCGA
>JANWJV010000021.1 GCA_025451785.1 Bacteroidia bacterium
CCTGCGTACCGCCTGAACTTGCGGAAGGTTTCGCAAGTACAGTGATGTACGTTAGTTTTGTTTCCGAGTCATTGCCATTTGTGTTCGAACTTGTAAGCGTTACATTATAGCTTCCCGGAGTATTATAGGTAATGGTGGGGTTCTGCGAGCTGGATAACGAAGGCGTTCCGCCCGCGAAGCTCCAGGTCCATGAAGTAGGCGTATTTGTGCTCAGGTCGGTGAAAGTAACGGTACTGCCGGCACAAATAGTTGTGGGGTTTCCGCTGAAATCAGCTACAGGGGCTGAGCCGCCGCAGCTGTAGTCGCTCATAGCGGGATCGCCACAGCCTGTTGCTGTCTTGCTGCGGGTGTGTACATCAGTACCCGCGGCAATATCGTTGGTACCAAGTGTCCTGTTAGAGGTTGCGTTCGCAAGCGCATAGTGCATAAAGTCAGTACCGTCTATCACGTGGCCCAATTGCTGGCCGTGGCCTAGTTCGTGAACCGCAACGGTTTCGAAATCATATTCAGAACCTGTAGGCAGTGAGGGACCGTATTGCCAGGTAGCACCATCATCGAACACGATATCGAGCTCTGATACCCACCAGCGAAAGCCGCCGCCGGGGTTACAGCCCGAGAAATAGCTGGTGCACCTTCCAAGAACGCCGCCGGGAAGTTCGCTCCCAACGTCGAAACGTACGATGTTAATGCCATCGAGCGCGATCGTGTTGGTGCTGGTAGTGGAGCCGTTGGTCCAATAGGTCTTAACACTGCTGCAGCGCCATGTATCGAAAGCGCGCAGGAAGGATGCTTTTGCCGCGGCATTGCCGTCAAAACCGGTGAACATCTGCCAGTCGTATCCGCCGTTACCGCTCATATCGATATGACGGGTGTTGTAAGCAAGCAGGGTTCCACTCGCGGAGGAGTTAAGGTTGATCTCGGCATAATCGATAGTAAGGGTGCTGCCGCTGGTAGCAGTAGTTCCATTCGTTACTTGTATGGTACCTGTTCCGGCTTTAGAGGGGATCTGCACCTGTATCTGGGTATCCGACCAGGAAACATACTGCGAAGCAATGGGGTTAAGATACGTGCTGCCGCCATCATCCGCGTTCTTGAAGCCTACTGTGCTCGAACCCTGGGTGGCTCCGAATCCACTTCCGTTGATGGTAAGCACGGTAGCAGTTCCTGCGGTAGCGGTAGTAGGACTAAAATTGCTGATGGAGGGGGCCATCATCTTATAGTTGGCTTTTGAAAAATTGGCGATGTCGAAACTTTTTACCTCAACATACTTTGCGTTAACAGCGGTAGAAATAACAGAATAGATCTCTTTGCCTATATCGTTATACTTTTTGAACACATCGGTGGCAGTACCGGTGGCAAGGTCGTAATGCAAAAAGCCCTGCGAAGAGGCAGTGGCATCGTACATTACCTTTCCCTGGTATGCGGAGGGCAGGCCAGCCTGGGTGGGGCGGCAGGTGAATACACCTATATCGTTGATGTTCAGTTCGAGGGAAGGTTCTACTACGATCATCTGGTTGCCGATGGTTCCGCCTTCGGTAACGATCTCAACGAACTTGGTGCCGACGTTGCCTTTAAAGATCTTATACACCTCGATGGTGTTGGCGGTGAATATCATATCGTGCTTGGCATTCCAGAAGGCGTTCCTGGCGATCACCTTCCCTTCAACGATGAGGTTGGAGGTAGTGATCCTTTCTGAAAGTGATACCTCGCGCATGAGGCAGGAACCCGATGCGAGTGCTGCCTGGGAGAGTACTAAAACGGCTGTAAGGCTGAGTAGGAGTTTTTTCATAATAAGGGAGGTTTTATCTGAGAACTACATACGATATAAAACTAGGAAAGTTTTTGATTTTTGACAAATTATTTGGTTTTGTTGATAAGTGTTATAACTTTGCATTTCAAAGTACTTTTAACATCCATAAAATGAGCACAGAAAAAGAACAATTGGAGACCCTTACCGAGATCCGTTCCCTTATGGAACGCTCCTCACGATTCATTTCCCTGAGCGGTCTATCGGGGGTCTTTTCAGGGATCTTCGCCCTGGCAGGTGCCGCAGCGGCTTATTATCATCTGCAGGACGCTTTCAGCACACGGAGCAATCCCCAGGCTGAATACTACGATCTTTTCTGGCTGTCGGATGACACGCTGAACGTTGATCTGCTGATGTTCTTCTTTTATGACGCGGCCCTGGTACTGCTCGCCTCTCTTGCCGGCGGTATTTTCCTTACCGTAAGGAATTCCAGGAAACATGGTAACAATATATGGGACTCTACATCTAAACGACTGCTCATCAACCTGCTTATCCCCCTCACCACCGGCGGCATCTTCTGCCTGATCCTCCTTTATCATGGACTGATAGCATTGGTCGCACCCGCCACACTCGTATTTTATGGCCTTGCGCTGGTGAATGCAAGCAAATATACTTTGGATGACATCCGCTACCTGGGCATTTGTGAGATCGCTTTAGGACTCGCAGCTTCTGTCTACATCGGCTACGGACTCTTCTTCTGGGCCATCGGCTTTGGGGTTCTGCATATTATTTACGGTACCGTGATGTACTTTAAATACGAAAGAAAATAACATGAAGAACATCGCTATAGAAGACCTTAACAAGGCCTTTGAGAACCGGGTACGCCTCGGCATCATGTCGGTGCTGATGGTGAGCGACTGGGTGACCTTCAACGTATTGAAGGAGCAGCTCAGCATCACCGATGGCAACCTGGCCAGCCATATCGCCGCGCTGGAAAAGCTAGAATATATAGAGGTAAAGAAACAGTTCATCGGCCGTAAGCCCAATACCGCCTACTCCGTTACAAGGGTGGGCAGAAAAGCGTTCAATGAGCACCTCGACGCACTTGAAAAATTACTTAGACAGAACAAGTCCTGACACAATAAACTATTTTTTTTACCGTTTAACTTTGAAACACAAAGTACTTTCCAAAATAAACCCCATGATACAACCGCTCCCGCAGGCAGAATTAAAAGCACTGAAACCTCCCATGTCATTTCTCCATTGGCTTCACTATTACAAGAACAACCAAAACCACATGGATAACATTCAATGGACGATCGGCGAATCGTTGAGCATAACCGAACTGCGGGCCATCGAGCGTTCGATCCAGCAGTTCCAAAAAGGCGAAAGCTCGGAAGGGCACAACCTGATGAAGTACGCTAAGGATTTCAACAACAACGACTATATCGACACCATACGGTACTTTATAAGGGAAGAACAGCACCATGCCAGGGTACTTGGCAAGTTCATGGAACTGAATGGCATTGCCAGGATAAAAGAACACTGGGTAGACTCCACTTTCCGCAGACTTCGAAAACTGGCTTCGCTCGAGAACTCCATCATCGTTCTACTCACCGCCGAGATCATTTCGGCAGTGTATTACAAGGCCCTGATGGCGGCCACCGGCTCACAATTGTTAACCCAATTATGCCGCCAGATACTGGAAGATGAAGAGATGCACATCAACTTCCAGTCATTCACCCTAGGGCAGTTCTATAAAAAGAAGAACAGGTTCGCGCAATTCATCTCCGTAAACGCAAGGGCTGTGCTCCTGGCAGGCACCGTTGCAATTGTATGGTTTTACCATCGTCCTGCATTCAAGGCCGGCGGTTATACATTCCCGCAATTCATTCGTGAAACAGCGGCTGAATTCCGCAGAGCCGACCTAATGATCAGGGGAAAGAAGGAGATCACCATAAGGCCGCTGGCAACAGACCTGGATTCCACAAGCCGGTCATTCCCAATGCTAAAACAAAACCACCTATGAGCACCGAACAAAAACAACTCCGCAAAAAGGTCCGCCGATGGCTGCTGTTCTTCGCCGCAGCCCTCGTAGTAAGCGGCATCACCGCATTCCCCCTGCAATGGGAAGCAGGCCTGCTAAAACAATGGGCCCACCTCCTCCCCTCCTCCGCAGAGCCATGGATAGAGAAAGTGTACAACGCGCTGAAAAATATAAACGAAGAGCACCCGTTCTTCTTTTATGGTACAGACTGGCTCGCCTTCTCACACATCGTGATCGCCACCGCCTTCATTGGCCCTTTCCGCGATCCCATTAAGAATATCTGGGTCATTGAGTTCGGTATGATCGCCTGTCTCATGGTATTCCCGCTGGCTTTTATTGCCGGACAATTGCGCGGCATCCCCTTTTACTGGCAGCTCATCGATTGCTCATTCGGGCTCCTGGGACTCATCCCCCTTTACTTCGCGCACCGCCATACAAAACGACTCGAACTTCTTGATCAACCTGCCCAATTAAGGATCATAAAATAAACCCCTAAAAACAAGACCATGAAACGCAACGACTGGATCCTCCTCATCTCCGTATTTCTCTACAGCTACTTGTTCTATGACCAATGGCAGGGCATCAACTTCCTGGTGTTCAATATTTTTATCGTTGGCGCACTGCTGATCAAAAACAAAAACTTTCTTAAAAGTCCTGCCTGGATAGCGGCCGCCGCCGGCTCGCTGGTGTCTTCCTTCTTCATCACCTGGTACAGCAACCCCCTATCCATCATCACCAATGTCATTTCACTGGCACTGCTATCAGGCATCAGCGTGAATACGCGATCATCGTTCCTCATGTCGCTCTTCATCACCCTCTGCTCCGTATGTTCTTCTTATGTATTCATGTTCATCGATTGGGCGGAGCGCCGAAAGCAAAGGGTCGTTGAAAAAGTGGGACGGCCGGTGTACGTCACCCTCCTCCTTATCCTCATCACCTTCGTGATCGCTCTCCTGTTCTTCCTCATGTACCGATCGGCCAACCCCCTGTTCGATGAGTTCATGAAGAACATCAACCTCGACTTCATTTCCATTCCCTGGATCGCGTTCACGCTTGGCGGACTGGTACTGATGTATGGGTTCTTTTATAACCGCCGCCTGGGCTATTTCTCCGATGTAGATGAAAATGCTTCTGATGTCCTCAGCGAGGAAAAGGCGCAGAAAGGCATCTTCGGGAAGATATTCAAGATCGAGACCGAACGCCTCTCCGGCATCATGCTACTGGTGGTACTCAACCTGCTGCTCCTTATCGTGAACGCGCTCGACCTTTACTACCTGTGGTTCGACGGCACTTTGCCCGAAGGCATCAGTCATTCGGAGTTCGTACACAAGGGAGTGGGCATGCTCATCACCTCCATCATCTCCGCTACCCTCATCATCCTGTTCTATTTCCGCGGAATGCTCAATTTCCAGCAGGGGAAGAATGTCCTGAAAATGCTGGCGATCTTCTGGATCGCGCAAAACGCCTTCATGATCTTCTCCACCGCCTTCCGCAACAACATGTATATCGTTGAATCGGGTCTTAGCTATAAACGCATCGGCGTTTACGTTTACCTGCTGCTGGCTCTCAGCGGGCTCATCACCACCTGGATCAAGGTGGCGAAGCGCCGCAGCAACTGGTTCCTGTTCCGCAAGAACGGATGGATCTTCTACTCCATCCTCGTGATCGGCTGCATGTTCAACTGGGATGTGATGATCACCGACTTCAACATCCGCAAGTCGGCCGACCGCAGCAAGAAGATCGACAAATACTTCCTTGCAGGTCTTAGCTTTAAGAACCTGCCACAGCTTTTCCAGTTGCCTGACAGCGCCATCGTTGCCGATGATTATGAAGCCCGCGACCACTATTTCAACACACGGGGTGTTTACTTTTACGACTTCAGGTCAGCGCTTCACAGCAAGCTATTTCGCTTTTTGTCTGACATGCAGGATCCCGACTGGCAGTCGTGGTGCGCCGAGAAGGAGCGGGTCAAGCGCGACCTGCTTCGCCTGGAACAGGATGGCAGAATGAAAGAACTGAACCTTAGCTATTGCGGTATTGACAATACGCTTAAGCCTATTCACTCCTTCAGCAGGCTCGAGTCGCTCGACCTGGGACATAACCATCTGGATGACCTTGAAGAACTCTCCCATTTCCCTGCACTCAAAGTGCTTAAGATGCCTTCGTCGGTCACCGACTCACTGGAGAAACTTCCTAAGCTGACCGCTCTCAGAGAACTTAATATCGCCGGAAACCGTGTAAAGAACCTTGCCCCGCTCGCACAGGCTCCCAACCTCGAAAATCTTGACATCTCGGGCATGGACCTCCGCAGCCTCTCCAGTCTCCCCACTCTAAAAAAACTGAAGCACCTCGATCTTTCCGCCAACCCGATCGAAGACTTCTCAAAGCTTAGCGGAATTGACAGCCTCGAAACGCTTGTACTACCAAACACTTTTGCCGGTCGTATCGACTCCATTCCCAACTTA
>JANWJV010000022.1 GCA_025451785.1 Bacteroidia bacterium
CCGGTTTGGATGGCATACTGCTCCGCCGGAAGCCCGAAGGAGTCGTAGCCCATGGGATGCAATACGTTAAAGCCCTTCAGGCGCTTGTATCTTGAAAAAATGTCGGAAGCGATATACCCCAGGGGATGGCCTACATGCAGTCCGGCCCCGCTGGGATAAGGGAACATGTCGAGGACATAGTACTTAGGCTTGCTTGAAGAATTATCTGCTTTAAAGGTCTTCTTCTCCGCCCAGTACTTTTGCCACTTTTTTTCCGTTTCCCTGAAATCATATTCCATGCTTGCGAATTTAGTAAAATATGAATGACAACGATTTGAACAATCGGTTATTAATAAGTTGCCATACCACCTTGACCACCCGGAGGCCTTTTACCTACCTTTACCTTTAAATTTTCCGATGTCCGAAAGGTATTCACGCCGCCGCATGCAAAGCTCCTCCTTCACCACGGTGGTGAGCATTTCGCTGGTGCTGCTTATGCTGGGCCTGCTGGGCTGGTTCATCCTCAACACCCGTAAGCTCTCCGACAAAGTGAAAGAAAACATCGGCTTCCAGGTGATCTTAAAAGAAGAGGCCAAAGACGTGGACATCGCACGCATCCAAAAGACCCTCGACGCTTCTGACTATGTACGCTCCACCGAGTTCGTGAACAAAGAAGAAGCCGCCAGGCGCCTGCAGGAAGGCATCGGCGAGGACTTCATCAAGTTCCTCGACTACAATCCTCTTTTGCCTTGTATCTACGTAAAGCTCAAAGCTGAATACGCCAATAACGACAGCATCGCCTGGATAGAAAAGGACCTGAAAGCCACCAAGCTGGTGCAGGAGATGGTGTACCACAAGAACATGGTGAGCGCCGTGAACGAGAACGTTACCAAGATCAGCCTGGGCATTCTCGTGTTCAGCGTGGTGCTGATGTTCATCGCCCTGGTGCTCCTGAATAATACGATCCGCCTGGCGATCTATTCCAAACGCTTCCTCATCAAGACCATGCAATTAGTGGGCGCCACGCAGGGATTCATACGAAGACCCTTCATCTTTAAAGGCATCCAGCACGGTATCTACGGCGCGCTGGTTGCTATCGGACTTTTGGTAGGTGTGCTGTATCTCGCTGAGAACTGGCTGCCCGAGCTCATCGAGCTGCAGGACATTGAAATGCTGGCCACATTGTTCGGCATCGTGCTATTGCTTGGCGTCCTTATCGCCTGGATCAGCACTGCCCTGGCCGTTACGAAATACCTGCGGCTTAGCAGTGACGATCTTTATTACTAAATTTACCGCCTGATAAAGCACCCATGAGTAAAAAGAAAGACGGTTTCGTTTTCGGCAAAGAAAACTACACGATATTGTTCATCGGCATCGGCCTCATTATCATCGGCCTTGTCCTGATGTCAGGCGGCGGCTCCGAAGATCCCAAGGAGTTCAGCACCGAGATCTTCAGCGTACGGAGGATCACCATAGCCCCACTCTCCATGCTGGCCGGTTTCATCGCGATCATCGTAGCCATCATGAAGAAGCCGAAGGACGAGTAAATGTCGTTCCTGGAAGCCATCATCCTCGCCATTATTGAAGGCATCACCGAGTTCCTGCCCATCTCTTCCACGGGCCACATGATCATTGGCTCCTCTATCATGGGAATCGCCGCCGACCCTTTTGTAAAAATGTTTACCGTGTGCATCCAGCTGGGCGCCATCCTTTCGGTAGTGGTCATTTACTTCAAACATTTTTTCAAAGGCATTGACTTTTACGTGAAGCTGTTCGCTGCCTTCATCCCAACCGCCATTGTGGGGTTATTGCTGAAAAAACACATCGACTCCATGCTTGAGAACGTGGCGGTAGTAGGCGCCTCGCTGCTGGCAGGAGGCGTGGTGCTCATCTTCATCGACAAGCTTTTTGAGAAGAACGAGCGCGGAGGCCGCAGGGAGCCGGATGTAAAACGCAGCTTCGTGATCGGCCTCTTTCAGTGTATCTCTATGGTCCCCGGCGTATCACGTTCGGCCGCCAGCATCATCGGTGGATTAACGCAAGGCCTTACACGCAAAGCGGCGGCTGAGTTCTCCTTCTTCCTGGCGGTGCCCACTATGTTCGCCGCGACGGCAAAGAGCCTCTACGACGTTTACAAAGAAACACCGCAATTGCTCGACAGCTCCAACCTGGGCATACTCGCGCTTGGTAACGTGGTGGCTTTCGTGGTGGCGCTGCTCGCCATCAAGTTCTTCATTGGCTACCTCACGCAAAACGGCTTCAAGGTATTCGGCTACTACAGGATCGTGGTAGGCGCGGTGATCCTCGTGTTGTATTTTTCCGGTTATCACCTCAGCATCGTTTAATGCTTTACGCCGATCTTGCCGCCGGAAAAGTGTTGCTGGTCAACAAGCCGTTGGACTGGACCTCCTTCGACGTAGTGAACAAGCTCAAGTGGGCCTTGCGTAAAGCGGCCCCCGGCGAAAAGCAATTGAAGATCGGCCATGCCGGCACCCTCGACCCCCTTGCTACGGGCCTGCTCATCATCTGCACGGGGAAAGAGACAAAGAACATAGATCGCTACCAGGCGGAAGAGAAAGAATACACGGGCACCTTTGTGCTCGGCGCCACTACTCCTTCGGGCGACCTGGAAGAGGAGATAGACGCGAGGTTCGCAACAGAACATATCAACCTTGAAATGATCAGCGCAGCCGCGCTGAAGTTCACCGGCACCCAGCTGCAAACACCGCCGGTGTTCTCGGCGGTGAAGGTGGATGGCAAGCGCGCTTATAAGTTCGCCCGTAAAGGCAAAACGGTGGAGATAAAGCCCAAGGAGATCACCATCTCCACTTTCGAGATCACGTCGGTGGAGATGCCGAAGGTGAACTTTCGTGTGGTCTGCAGCAAGGGAACCTATATCCGTTCATTGGCTGTTGACTTCGGCAAAACGCTCAATAGCGGCGCGCACCTCAGCGCCCTCTGCCGTACAAGGATCGGCGCTCATCATCTCACGGATGCTTTCGATATCTCTGTCCTCGAAAAAAAGCTCTTGGACGAAAACCTGAAAACAAGCTGAAAAAAATTTGATTATCGATGGTTTTAATGCTTACATTCGCAAGCTTATTTTAATCCCGTAAGATTTATGAAGCTTTCGCAATTTAAGTTCAACCTCCCCAAAGACCTCCTGGTAGACCATCCCGCCGCGCAACGCGACGAATCAAAACTGATGGTCATCGACAGGAAGACCGGCAAGATCGAACACAAGGTTTTCAAAGATATCATCAAGTATTTCGCTGAAGGCGATGTGATGGTACTGAACGACACCAAGGTGTTTCCCGCAAGGCTGTATGGCAACAAGGAAAAGACGGGCGCCAAGATCGAGGTGTTCCTGCTGCGCGAGCTCAACCGCGAAAGCCACCTTTGGGATGTGCTCGTGGATCCCGCGCGTAAGATCCGTATCGGCAACAAGCTTTATTTCGGCGACGACGATTCGCTGGTGGCCGAGGTGATCGACAATACCACTTCACGCGGAAGGACCCTTCGCTTTTTGTTCGACGGTCCTTACGAAGAATTCAAGCGCCTCATTGAATCGCTGGGGCATACTCCCCTTCCCAAATACATCCGCCGCGAGGCGAAGCCCGAGGACAAGGAGCGCTACCAAACCGTGTACGCCAGCAAAGAAGGTGCTGTGGCAGCTCCTACTGCCGGACTGCACTTCAGCAAAGATCTTTTGAAGCGCCTGGAGCTGAAAGGCATCCAGTTCGCTCACCTCACCCTGCACGTTGGCCTTGGCACTTTCCGTTCGGTGGAAGTAGAAGACCTCACCAAGCACAAGATGGATTCGGAGCAGGTAGACATCCCGCAAAAAGCTGTTGACATTGTGAACAAGGCGAAAGACAGGAAGAAAAAAGTTTGCATCGTGGGCACCACCTCGATGCGCGCCGTGGAGACCTCTGTTTCCACCGATGGATATCTCAAGCCGTTCAGCGGCTGGACAAACAAGTTCATTTTCCCTCCGTACGATTTCAGCGTAGGGAACTGCATGATCACCAATTTCCATACGCCGGAGAGCACACTGCTGATGCAGGTATGTGCCTTTGGAGGATATGACCTGATCATGAAAGCATACAAAGAAGCGATCAAGAATAAGTACAGGTTCTTTACCTATGGCGATGCCATGCTTATTCTGTGATGCTCTTTTGAAGAAATGACCGAAGTACCTGTTAAACGTTACGCGATCATCGTAGCAGGGGGTGTTGGCACCCGCATGAACACCTCTGTTCCCAAGCAATTCATGAACCTTGATGGCAAGCCTGTGCTGATGCATACGCTCAGCCGCTTTGCCGAAGCAGGCCTCGACATCGAGCTCATACTTGTATTGCACCACGACCAGGTGGAAGGCTGGAAGAAGCTCTGCGAGGAGCACCGCTTCAATGTTGATCATAAGATCGCCGAAGGAGGAGACACCCGGTTCCAGTCAGTAAAGAACGGCCTTGCGCTGGTAACAGAGAAAGAAGGTGTGGTTGGTGTGCACGACGCGGCACGGCCCCTGGTAAGCCCCAAGCTTATTGTGGCTTGTTACAAGGCCGCTGAAATGTACGGCAATACTATTCCTGCCATTCCTCTCAACGATTCCATCCGCCAGATCGATACCACGCGCAGCATCGCGCTCGACCGCAGCAAGTACTGCATCATTCAAACTCCCCAGTGCTTTAAAACGGAGATCATCAAAAAAGCTTACGAGCAGGATTACAAATACACCTTCACCGACGATGCCACTGTAGCGGAATCCATTGGAGAGACCATCCACCTCATCGACGGAAGCGCGGATAATATTAAGATCACCCACCCCAGGGATTTCATCATCGCGGAAGCGCTGCTGAAGAACAGGCCCGTGCAATCGCCCGCCAACAAGCTCAAGCTAAGCGACGACCTGAACCTTAAGCTCTAACGCTTTTCTCCCTTACTTACCCACTTTCACGCGAATGCCTTCTGAATGGCTGGTAAACTCCGGCGCGTACATGCACTGTATGGTAGTGATACCGTTCGAGAAGTCGCCGCTGTGGCTTACCACGAGCGGGTACTCGAACACATAATTGCCTTTGTGCAGGTACGAGAAGAAGAAGTTCGTTGCCGCGTCGCGGGTGCTTTCGTAATAGCCTAAGCCATCCTGCCAGCGGTAACCGCTGAACACGTTGGTGGGCTCGAAGCCTGCCGCGCGCATGTCCTTCATGTGAACATATTCCATGTCCCTGTCAACACGCAGCTCGATACGCACCTTCAGCTTGTCGCCGGGACGTAACGCGGTGCCGCTATTGATAGGTGTAAGCACAGGGCCGGTATCGCTGTTCTTTTGCAGGAACAGTTTCTTCACGATAGAGAGCGGCGTCTTATGCGGCGTGATCTTGTCGAGCTGTTCGAAGTACTGCCAGTACACACTGCCCCAGGCCACACCATCGTCGGTCTTGGTAACGGTCACCTTGCCCATTTCGGGTTTGATGTCGCTGCCGCTCCAGCTGCTCTTGAAATAGCCGGTGCCGGCCTCCACCTTCACGTTGTCCATTTTCTTGGGATCGATCTGCGTCGCTCCCATGCTGATCTGCACCAGCACATCGCTGGCCAGCCAGTCGGTGC
>JANWJV010000023.1 GCA_025451785.1 Bacteroidia bacterium
CATACTCATTGGTAGTAAGGTCGAGGCTCGCCACCTTCTGGCTGTTTACGTCATAAAAAGTAACGGTACTGCTGTAGTTCGCCATGATCTCGTTGCTCTCTCCATCGGTATTGATCATGATGCCTTTAAAGTACACCGTTTGTCCCGGGCGGTAGATCGCGCGGTCGGTGAAGAAGAAGGTCTTGGGGTATTTGGTCTTTTGGTACGGATAGTTCTTGTAACGGTAAAAGTTGTTTTCCGTTTGAAGGCGGTCATTGCCGTTGATGAACTCGATGTGATAGTACTGGTATTCGGTGGTGGGCGGAATGGTAAAATAACCATCCTTGTCGGATTCATATTTTCCCGACCTCACATATTCGTAGTTACGCAAGGTAGCGTTGTATTTCTCCGACCACAGTTGCGCGGTAACGCCGGCGAGCGGTGTTCCTTTTTCCCTGTCAAGAACAAAGAACTCATCGGTGCCGTCGGTCTTTTTACGGTTGATATAGCTGATGTTGGAGCTCCAGCAGGAAGCGTAAGCCACCGCTTCGCCGCTGTACTTAAAGGTCTTGTCGGAGCCCATGAGCACCACATAGTGTCCGAAGGGAAGCTCGGGTATCTTGAACTCGGCATGGTGCAGCTGGCAGTCGCCGTCGTCGGGGATCTCTACGCTCCATTCTTTCACCACAGGCAGCAGCAAATAACGTTTGATCAGTTCTTCACCATAATAACGCTCGATGGCTTTGTTATACTTGTCGATGTCCATCTTCGCCACACGCACATACACTTTCTTCATGTTGCGGTAGCTCAGCAGTCCGCGGAAAGGCTTGTCGGCCAGGTTGGTCTTTTCGGTCACATAGGTCATTGACCGTGATTGTATCTCGCCTTTCAGGCTAGCGCACTGTTGCGCGCCGTAGGCTTGCGGGAACTTTTTGATGGCCTCATCACAAATGGCGATGGCCTCTTTGTTCATCCACTTGTTCTCATCTCCCTTACGGGCATCGTACTGGTTGGCCCTGTCGCGGTACACGCGTGCGATAGCGTAGGTGATCTCGGTAGAAGCGGGAATGCTGCTGAACTTCTTCTCGATGGCGCGAAGCGCTTCGAGGTAAAGCGTGTCCTTGCCTTCCACGATGGAATGGTTCTTCACAAAATAAAGACGCTTCAGGTCGGCGTCGATGAGCGCTTCGGGATTGGGGTCGTTCTTGTGGAAAGCGAGCAGGTCCTGCAGGATATTGATGGCATAGAACTTCATGCTCATACTGTCTTTCGAGGTGATCTGCAGTTTGCTGAAAGGGTCAGCGCCCCAGAAATAGCTTTCGCTGTTAAGCTCGAACTTGTAGGCGGGCTTGGTGATCTCGGGCTCGGAGCTCATGAAGAAATCCACAGCGCGATGCGCCAGGAAGTCATACAGCGTAGGCCTGAAGTTGCGGGCATCGGCAGTACCTTTCACGATCACCTCATCGTAAATGTTAAGCTGCGTACGCTTAAGCGTATCGGTATTCTGAAGGGAAAGCTCGTAGTTTTTGATGCAATGGTCAACGATCGTGGTAAGGTCCCAGGTAGTGATGTCATCGTTCTTGAAGTTCACCGTTTTGGTGCGGTTGTGAAAGCGCCAGCGGTTGTTCTGGTAATAGCTCCAGTAGCTTTCAGCAAGCATGGAGTGAAGCAGGGGCTTGAGCGGGTATTTTGCCTTACCGGTCTCCTCTTCCAGCTTGTTCACGTTCTTCACCAGCGCGTCCTCTTCCACGTACGACTGGAGCTTCATCCGGTGGATGATGGATTTTACCAGCTGGGGGGCGTTATTGTCGACCTTGGCTTTGTTATAGATGGCCTCCACCAGCTGTAAAGCACTGGCTGTCAGGCCTTTGTTCATTAGGGAGTCCACTCTTTTCCATTCCTTTTCATAGGTGCTGCCTTTGGCAAACACCAGCGGGGTTTTGGCGTAAGTACCTTTTTTACCACCGAGAACAGTAAAAGCACCAGCTACTACCACCATCAGAAAGAAAGAGATCAGGAAAACGCGCTTCATAATATCAGTTATTGGTTTATTGGCTTTTAGTTATGGTTTTGCGGTTTTCAGTTATAGTTAACCGGTCAACCATGACCGCTAACCAACAACCCAAAACCAGCAACTAACCAACTAATAACCGAAACAAGGATGCAAGGTAAATAGAAAATCCACAAGGGCATTTGGTTATTGGTTCGCTGGTTTTTAGTTGTTGTTGTGTGGTTCCTGGTCATGGTTTGTGGGTTTAGAAACATTTAACCCCTTAGCCAAAACCTATAACTAAGCCCCTAAAACCATCCACCAACCAACAAATAACTAAATTTCGTAGGTTTGGTTCCTTTAAAACGAAAATGCTTACAAAACTTATCCCCTGCGCCCTTGCTTTGCTGCTGTTCTCTTGCGCGGGCGAAAAGAGGTCCATGGGCCCGATAGAGGGCGAATGGATGATCCAAAGTAATGAAGGTGGCCGTAAGCATATCATCCGTATCGACGATAAATATTTCCAGGAGCTTACAAAGGAGAACGATGACAGCTCTACCTGGGCGGCCATCACCTACGCTTACCAGCTGAAAGGAGATACGCTCAACACCAACGACATTAACTTCAGGACAAAGAAGCTTTACGCCTGGAACGCCTTCTTCATCACCGAAAAAAGTCCCGATAAACTAAAGATGCGCACCCTTTTCGGTGAACTCTTAACGCTCAACAGGGTCCATTCTGATTTTGACAGGGTAGATACCACGCTTGACGCGGTGCTTGCTAAAATGAAGCTGCAATTAGACAATTAGCGAATGAGACAATGAGCGGCATTCGCTAATTACCTCATCAAGGTAATGTTTCCTTTCTTTACCACCAATTGATCGCTCAGGTCAGTCGCTAGGAGGTAATACACGAATACCGCGGTGCTGCAAAGCTCGCCGTTATAGGTGCCGTCCCAGCATTTAGTGAAATCGGTTGTCTCAAAAACCATTTCGCCCCAGCGGTTGAAAATGGTGAAGTGCGCCGACTTCAGGCAATTGCCAAGCACACATTCCAGGTCGTTCTTCGCGTCGCCGTTGGGTGAGAATACGTTGGGAACAAAGATGTCGCATTCCGGAACAGGAGGCGGCGGTTCCACATAATTGAAACAGGCATTGCCGATGCTCGTTACGAAAGCGTCGCGGGCCCCGGTGCTGGTGAGAGGATAATTTCCGAATTGCGCAGCGTTACGGTAATACCCCACCGCATAAAGTTCACAGGAATCGTCAATGGCCAATTGGTTGCCGCGGTCTTCCAAAACACCACCGCCCTGCAAGGCCCACTTCCATTTTCCAGCGGTATCAATGGCCGACACAAATGTTTGGTAGCCTCCCCCGCTGATCATGGTGGTGTTTCCGAACTTAGCGGTATCGGTGAATTGTCCTGTAACGAAAATGTTGCCCTTCTTATTCGTGATGATGCCATCTCCCCTGTCTCCGCCATCGTTGGAGCCCGCGCGTGATGCCCATACCCAAGAACCATTGGTCCGCATCCGCGCAACAAACGCATCCCGGCCGTTGGGCCCTCCGTAGTTATTCACTGTATCTACACCGAAACCTACTTTATCCCTGAACTCGCCGGTGATATAGATATTGTCTTTGTGATCGATCGTGATGGCGTTCGCGCGGTCATCGAGCGCGCTGCCTGCCGTTTTCACCCACTGGAAATTTCCGTTCGCGTCGTATTTCACCACAAAGATGTCGACGTTATTACTGTTGATGGTCGTGCTGCCGAAGGTCTTGTTGCCAATGAATCCTCCTGCCACGTATAGATTGCCGATGCTGTCCATCGCGATGCGATTGTCGCGCTCTCCTTCGCCGCCGCCGAAAGTGCGTACCCATTGCCAGGTACCGCCGGCGCTGAGCTTGGCAAGAAAACAAAGCGTATCGCCATTGGGTATGGGAACGCTTATGGAGCCGAAGTCGGCATTGCCGCCGCCTTGCGCCCAATTGTCGGAAATAAAACCGGTCACATACAGGTTGCCGCTCTTGTCCGACACCACATCGTAGCCATGGTCATCCCCGTCGGGATTACCGGCGATGACAGCCCATTGAAAAACCCCTGAAGCATTTATTTTGGTCACCCATATCTCATCGCTGTAGCCGGAAGTGTTCGCTACATAATAAGGGAAGAACTCGATGTCGCTCCAGCAGGTGCCCGTAGCCACCACATTGCCTGAAGGATCGAGGCACATGCCCAGGCCGCGGTCGTCGTAATAACTGGTACCGCGCTTCGCCCAAAGGTAATTGCCGTACTTGTTAAGCTTTACTATAAAGGTCTCTTTGCTGTCGACCTTATAGGGAAGGTTATACCCCCCAAAGGCCGCAGAATTATTGAAGTATCCGGTAATGTATAAGTTGCCGTTTGTAGCGTCGCGCACAATGTCGGTCCCTTTGTCGGAGAAATTGCCGCCGCCGGTGGTGGCCCATTGCCAGGCAGGGGATTGAGCGCAAATGGAAAGGGAAAGTAAAGAGAAGGAAAAGAGAAGTTTAACTTTCATTCTATCAAATGTAGGAAAATTGCCGGAGAATCAAAATGGGGTCACTCCTTGCTGAAACAGGCCCTCGCGAATTTGCGGATGGCTTTCAGGCATTTCTCTTTCTCCTCGTAAAAGCCCATGTGGGCCGCGTTCTCTAACATCAATACCACAGGCTCCTTGCACAACTTCGTTTGTTCTAACACGGAGTTCCAGGGGATCACAGCGTCCTGTTTACCTATGATGAACAGCACAGGAAATGTTACCGCCCTTAACACGCTTTCGCGGTTGCTGCGCAGTTTCATTCCTTCCAACGCGTTCACAATGCCCTCGCGGGTAAATTTCTCCGAACGTTCTTTCAGCTGCTTAATTTCCTTTTGGAATTTCGAGACGTTCTCGGGGGCAAAGAGCGAATCATAAAAGGCATTCACATAATGCCGCGGGTTCTGCTTTACCAGTTTGATCGCCGCGTCGCGGTTCTTCTTTTTCTCTTCTGTGTCAGGCAAAGCAGTGGAATGGAAAATACCGATGCCGGTGAGACTTTCAGGAAACAGCGCCGCGAAGGCGAGCGCCGCGTAGCCGCCCATGGAATGCCCTATCACCGCGTAACGGCGGCAGCCGATGCTGTCCATCACCGCCTTCACACATTCGGCCATCATTTCCATAGTATGCACATAGCCGATGCTGGGCGTTTCGCCGAAACCGGGAAGATCGATCGTAATAACACGGTAGGTCTTTGAAAGGCGCTCGCTGTACTCTTCCCATATTTCCATGCTCTCCAGGAAACCATGCAGCAACACTATAGCGCGGCCCTTTCCCTGGTCGGAATAACGCACTTTTACCTGCCTGAATTCAGTATACGTGATCAAGCGCTGATTTGTAACGTTCGTACCCTGTTCGTTAATTCGTATGCTGGAAGATCACTTCTTCATCAGATCCTCGATCTCTTCCGCTTCGATGGGAATGTTCTTCATGAGATCCACCGGCCCTTTCTTCGTAATGAGAATGTCGTTCTCGATACGGATGCCCAGGCCTTCTTCGGGAATATAAATGCCGGGCTCGCAGGTAAACACCATGCCCTCTTCGAAATTACGGGTAAAGCTTCCTACGTCGTGCACGTCGAGGCCCAGGAAGTGGGAGGTGCCGTGCATGAAATACTTTTTATAGAGCGGCGCTTCGGGATTTTGTTTTTTCACATCGGCCGCTTTCAGCAAGCCCAGCTTGATCAGCTCTTCCTGCATCACCCAGCCCACTTCGCGGTTCAGTTTCTCCAACGTATTGCCCACAGCCAGCATCTTGGTGGCCTGGCGCATCACGCGCAGCACCGCGTTGTACACATCTTTCTGGCGCTTGTTGAACTTGCCGCTCACGGGAATGCAGCGGGTAAGGTCGGAAGCGTAGTTGGCGTATTCAGCGGCCACGTCGAGCAGCAGCACGTCGCCGGCCTTGCATTGCTTGTTATTATCAGTATAATGAAGCACACAAGCGCTCTTGCCGGAAGCAATGATAGGCCCATAGGCAAATCCCTTGGAACGGTTGCAGATGAACTCATGCACCAGCTCCGCCTCTATCTCGTATTCCATCACGCCCGGCTTCACAAAGCCAAGCAGGCGGCGAAAGCCTTTTTCGGTGATGTCGCAAGCTTGCTGCATCAAGGCGATCTCAGTCTTCGACTTTATCGCGCGAAGTTCGTGCATAATGGGAGCTGAACGGAGGCAGTGATGAGCGGGATAACGCTCCCTGCACCATTTGATGAAACGGGCGTCACGTGTTTCCACCTCCACAAAGGCGCGGGTATGTTCGTTGGTGTTCAGGTACACCTGTTCGCATTCCGCCATCATCGCGTTGAAAACGGAAAAGAACTGGCTCATCCAGTAAATGGTCTTCACGCCCGAAGTGGCCGTGGCCTCCTCCTTCGTATACTTATGTCCTTCCCATATCTCGATAAGTTCACTTGTCTCTTTCAGGAAAAGCACCTCGCGGTGCGCGGGGTTCTTCGCGTCGGGAAAAACCACCAGGATGCTTTCCTCCTGGTCGATGCCGCTCAGGTAGAAAATATCGGAGCTTTGGCGGAAGGCCATGGTTCCGTCGGCACTGGTAGGCATAATATCGTTCGAATTGAAAACTGCCAGGGATCCGGGCTTCAATTTTGCGGCGAAACGCTTGCGATTATCGATGAAAAGCTTGCTGTCGATGGCTGCGTATTTCATGTGAGTATATTTAGCGGGATTTTGTTTGTCGGAATAATTCTGAATTATACATTTGTGGGGTATAAATGTACATATTCTGTTCCTGCCCGCATTAAATTTAACAAATAGATATTTCCTGATATGAGCAATTTCCTGAGTTCCTCCATCGGCAAAAAAACGGTGATGGCCCTTACCGGCCTCTTCCTCTGCGTTTTTCTCGTGGAACACCTGTACGGTAACCTTTTGCTGTATGCCAACGACGGCGGCGCGGCCTTCATCGAATACTCCCATACCCTGGTGCACAGCATCCTTATCCGGAGCATTGAAGTGGTGTTGTTCATTGCCATCATCGTACACGTGGTGCAAGCTGTTTATCTCACCAAACAAAACTCCGACGCGCGCCCTGTGAAATATTCCGTGAACAAAGTGAACGAGACCAGCACCTGGTTCTCCCGTAATATGGGCATCACCGGCAGCTTTATTCTGTTCTTTATCGTAGTGCACCTCTACCACTACTTCGTTCCTTACCGCATTATGGATACCGTAGGCGGCCCCGGACAGATCAATGTGGCGCAGGCGGTGAAGATCGGACTGCAGGATCCCGTTTACGCGGGCTTTTACTTTTTCTCTGTTTGTCTCCTTGCTTTTCACCTCAACCACGGTTTCCAGGGCGCTTTCCAAACGCTTGGGCTCAGCAATAAGCGTTACGCTCCCTTCCTGAAAATGGCAGGGACCGGTTTCGCGGTATTGATGTTTGTAGGATTTGCTTCGTTCCCTGTGCTGTTCTACTTTGGATTAGCAGGCGGTACATTTTAACTATACGAGATTATGACCAAACTGAATTCGAAAATTCCTGACGGCGCCATTGAGACCAAATGGGCCAAGTACCGCTCCACGGTTCCCCTGGTGAACCCTGCCAACAAACGCAGCATAGAGATCATCGTGGTGGGCTCCGGACTTGCCGGCTCTTCTGCCGCCGCATCGCTCGCCGAGCTGGGCTACAAGGTGAAATGCTTCTGCTTCCAGGACTCTCCCCGCAGGGCGCACTCCATCGCGGCGCAGGGCGGTATCAACGCAGCGAAGAACTACCAGAACGATGGCGATAGTATTTTCCGCCTGTTCTACGATACAGTAAAAGGCGGCGACTACCGCGCCCGTGAAGGCAACGTGTACCGCCTCGCGGAAGTGAGCGCTAACATCATCGACCAGTGCGTAGCGCAGGGTGTTCCCTTCGCGCGTGAGTACGGAGGTTACCTGAGCAACCGCTCCTTTGGCGGAACACAGGTGCAGCGTACTTTTTACGCGGCAGGACAAACCGGCCAGCAATTATTGCTCGGAGCCTACTCGGCACTCGAGCGCCAGATCGGACTCGGCAACGTGAAAATGTATTCGCGCCACGAGATGCTGGAGGTGGTGACCATCGAGGGCAAGGCCCGCGGCATCATCGCCCGCGACCTGGTGACAGGAAAGCTGGAGCGCCATTTCGGACACGCGGTATTGCTTTGCACCGGCGGCTATGGCAACGTGTTCTTCCTTTCTACCAATGCCATGGGCTGTAACGTTACTGCTGCCTGGAAAGCACATCGCCAGGGCGCTTACTTCGGCAATCCCTGCTTTACACAGATCCACCCTACCTGTATTCCAGTTTCCGGCGATCACCAGAGCAAGCTTACGCTTATGAGCGAATCGCTGCGCAACGACGGACGCATTTGGGTGCCGAAACAAAAAGACGATACCCGGAAACCGAAAGACATTCCTGAAGACGAAAGAGACTATTACCTTGAGCGCAGGTATCCTGCCTTCGGTAACCTTGTTCCCCGCGACGTGGCATCACGTGCCGCTAAGGAGCGCTGCGATGCCGGCTACGGCGTGGGCGCTTCCAAAATGGCCGTGTACCTCGACTATGCAGCGGCGATAGAGCGCTATGGAAAAGCACAAGCCAATAAACTTGGCATTCACAACGCGAGCCCCCAGCAGATCATCGAGATGGGCAAGGACGTGGTGAAGGAAAAATACGGCAACCTCTTCGAGATGTATGCCAAGATCACTGGCGAAGATCCTTATGAAACTCCTATGCGCATTTATCCCGCCGTGCACTACACCATGGGCGGGCTGTGGGTGGACTATGAGCTGATGACCACTGTGCCCGGCCTTTACGCTTTGGGCGAAGCCAACTTCAGCGACCACGGCGCGAACCGCCTGGGCGCCTCGGCACTCATGCAGGGATTGGCCGACGGCTATTTTGTTATTCCTTACACCATTGGTTCTTACCTGAGCGCCGATATCCGCACGAAAGCAATTCCAACTGATCACGAAGCATTTGTAACAGCGGAAAAGAACGTGCAGGACACGCTCGACAAGATGATGAACATCAAAGGCACAAAGTCGGTGGACCACTTCCACAAGCGGCTGGGCAAGATCATGTGGGACAAGTGCGGTATGGCGCGTAATGAACAAGGACTCAAGGAAGCGATCAGCGAGATCCGTGCCTTGAGGGAAGAGTTCTGGAAAGATGTACGTATCCCCGGAATACAGAACGAGCTGAACCCCGAGCTGGAGAAGGCAGGCCGTGTGGCCGACTTCCTGGAGCTGGGCGAGCTTATGTGCATGGACGCATTGGAGCGTAAAGAATCCTGCGGCGGACATTTCCGTGAGGAATCACAGACCGAAGACGGCGAAGCCAAGCGCGACGACGACAAGTTCAGCTACGTGGCTGCCTGGGAATACAAAAGCCAGGGAAGCTTTGAAGTGCATAAAGAAGAATTGAAATTTGATATCGTTCATCCTTCGCAAAGAAGCTATAAGTAAATGCGCATAACGTTTGCCATAGTATCCTCATTGCTCTGCGCGGGCCTCGCGGCCCAACCGGCTTTGCCCACTATTCCCAAAACAGGAAAGACAGTACAGGACTTTATTCCTGCCGGCTGGGACACCTTGAGCCAAACACATTGCGACATCAATGCCGACAAACAACAGGACGAAGTACTGGTGCTGAGGACCACCGATGAGGGCGACAGCAGCAGGACCAATCGTTTGTTGCTCATTCTTTTCAAGACCAACAACGGCACCTACGAGCTGAAAGGCTATTCTCCCTCCGCGGTATTCTGCATCAGCTGCGGTGGCAGTTCCGGCGAACCGCTGGAGTGGGTAAAGGTGAACGGCCGCGACATCACCATTCGCCAGGCAGGAGGCAGCTCCTGGAAATGGGCCTACGAGCACACCTTCCAATGGAAAGAAGCCGACTGGGCCTTTGTGAAACGCATTCATTACAGCTATCACCTTATGAAACCCTGCAAGCCCGATGAATACCTTTCGGGCTATAAGGAGGAAAATTTCCTTACGGGAGATGTGATCCGCAAAAAGATAGACAAGAAGTGCGAAAAGACCGAAGACAAGAAACAAGTAAGCATCAAGCCGATGAGGAAGCTCTCGGACTTCGATATCAATAAAGATTGTACCGATAACGCCATCGATTAAAAATCAACCGTATGAACCTAACGCTAAAAGTCTGGAGACAAAAGAACAGTAAGGAAGCCGGTAATTTCAGCACCTACCAGGTGAATGACATTACGCCCGACATGTCCTTCCTCGAACTATTCGACGTGCTTAACGAGCGCCTCATTGCCAAAGGTGAAGAGCCTGTGGCTTTCGACCACGACTGCCGCGAAGGCATTTGCGGAATGTGCAGCATGTTCATCAACGGCCGCGCGCACGGTCCATGGCAAGGCACCACCACCTGCCAGTTGCATATGCGCGCTTTCAACGATGGCGACACGATCGTAGTAGAGCCCTGGAGGGCAGCGGGATTTCCTGTACTTAAAGATCTTGTTGTTGACCGCAGCGCTTTCGACCGTGTGATAGCGGCGGGAGGATTTGTATCGGCGAACACCGGCAATGCGCAGGACGCGAACTGTTTGCCTGTACCGAAACCTGATGCTGATGACGCGTTTGCCGCGGCGGCTTGTATCGGATGCGGCGCTTGTGTAGCCGCTTGCAAGAACTCTTCGGCGATGCTGTTCGTTTCAGCTAAAGTTTCCCAGCTGGCATTGCTTCCCCAGGGACAGGTGGAGCGTGAATCACGCGCCCTCAACATGGTGAAGCAAATGGACGAAGAAGGTTTCGGTAGCTGTACGCTCACCGGTTCCTGCGAAGCGGCTTGTCCCAAGGAGATCTCACTGGAAAACATCGCCCGCCTCAACAGGGAATACCTTATGGCGAACCTGAAAAAGGGTTTGTTCTGATCCTGCTTGCGGTTACTAAAAAATTTCCCGGCAACGGTTTTATTGCTGTTCCTCGCGGCCTGTGGAGGTACGCGCTATGAAGAGGAAAAAGAAAAGTCCTCCCCTATTCCCTTCCAGGTAAGTTCGCCAAGCGCCGCTTTCTCTTCTTTCATTACCCTCAGTGTCGACACCGGCGATCACTGTCTCATTGTGAGGTTTGGCCTGGGCGATCCGAAGAAATTGCATTTCCCCGTTTCTGCGGCTTATAAAGACACGCTTACCGCCACTGCTTTCGAATTCCAATTCCTCGAGGGCGGCAAACCCTTGTTGCTCGACCGTGCTACAGTATATACTTCGGAGAACGGAGGCAAATGGAGCTATTACGGAAAGGAGATTTTTTCTGAATTGCGTTTCGCAACGGATACAGTTGACATTCGCAGAACAGCTTCGCTCAGCGTGAATGTTCCCTATTATGCTTTTCAGAAAATAAAGCGCGGCAGCCGTGAACTGGAGGTACGCATCTCACAACGAACGTTTTGTTCTTCTTCCGAAAGAGCGGTCAGCAAACGCGACTCTGCCACCGGCGATACGATTACCATGATGAGGAAATTCTACGCTCAAGTGCCTATGTTTTCCGCCACCGCAAAGTTCAAGCTCAACATTCCTTCTGTTTATCAAACCACGCTCATTGGCCAGGGCATTGTGCTGCGTAACGACTCCGGCTTTTCTCCGGCCGGCATGGACAATACCATTTGGAAAAGTTCTTACCCGGATATCTATTGGTCCATCTATTTCCCTAAGGGAATATATTATGCGAAGACGGATTTTGAGAAATCGACCGATCGTTATTCAAGCATCGACACCTTCCAGCTCTATCATTACACCGCTTCCGACATCATCGGCTTCGGCGTGTGGGACCACGACAACCTATCACGTGATGACTACCTTGGTGATTGGGAAGGATCGCTAAAGAAGCTGGTGACCGTAAGGCAGGCCAACCTTGGTTTTGGGAATGTGAAGTGGTTCGGGATACGCGCGGTGCCGGTAGGGATCATTAATAAGTGATCACTTCTTCAGCTTATTCTTCTCGATCAATTCCTTGATCTCCTTATAATTCATCTTATCCCCCGCGGTACCGTGGGTTTTTGAAATGAACTTTCCATCGGGCCCGATGAAGATCTTGAAGGGAACTACCTCGATGTTCATCAACGCGTAGAGCCCCGCTGAATAAGTATAGATGAACTTGTAGGGTTTCGCTGCGGCGAAGGCCTTTACACTCTCCAGCGATTCATTCTCCATAATGCTTACAGGAACTACTACGAGGTCATTGGGATATTCATCGAGAAGCCTTTGCAGCGTCGGCATCATGCGCTTACAGGGCCCGCACCAGGTAGCCCAAAAGTCGAGGATCACTACTTTGCCCTTGAGATCGGCAATGCGAAGTGTATCGCCTTTTATGGTTGGAAGCTTAGCGCCCTCAGCAGCAGCGATCTGCTGCGCGTTAAGCGGAGGCTGTTTTTTGTTGTACTTCTGGTAGATCTTGAACTCCTTCTGTTCCTCTTTAGAAAGAGAATCTTGTTGTGAAAAGGAGGATATTGGAACAATGATAAGGAAGAGGATCCCTGCATACGAATTAACGAACAGGGTACGAACGTTACGAATTGCGAATTTTTCGAAATAACCTCTGTGCATCGATCAGCAAATTCGCAACTTGTTCGTTAATTCGTATGCAGGAAACTACTACTTCACTGCATCGTAATAGTAGATCGTGTAAAATTCGTCCTTGTCGCGGTATTCCAGCGCCAGCTTGGTCTTTTCAAGTGTCATGATCTTAAAACGCATTTTCTCGTTGGTGCCATCAATGGTCACATGCACCCAGGTCTTGGGTTTGTCGGTCATCCAGGTGCCGGTGTATTTCTTTCCTTCCATGGTAAAGATCACGGTCTTGTCGAGCAAGAAGGCGATCGCATCGTTCTTGTTCGCATCATTAAGATCGTGCTTCACAGCGAATTGCTCGGTTTGTGTCACCTTCCATTGCTTGCAAAGCATGGTGTCCTTGGCTCCGAAAGCAGCAGGAACCGCGGCAGCGGCAGGTTTTTTAGCGGCAGTTCCTTGACCGGGCTTTTTAGTCGAGGCTGGCTGGGCAGGTTTGGTTTGAGCGAAAGC
>JANWJV010000024.1 GCA_025451785.1 Bacteroidia bacterium
AGCCCTGGTGATCGTTGCCGTCCTCTTTAAGGAAGACGATCATTTTGCCGTCAGGAGAGTAAGAAGGTTTTTGGAAAATACCTTTGTCGACGCTGAGCTTTACAGGAGCGCCGCCTTTAGCGCTCACTTTGCAGATGGCACCTGTCTGCTCATCGTTCCAGCTGGCGAAAACAATTTCTGCTCCGCTGGGCGAGAAGGAAGGATAAAATTCAAAGTCACTGCCGGTGGTTAAACGCACAGGTGTACCGCCGGGCAGGTCTTTCTTCCAGAGATAACCGGCGGCATTGAATACCAGTGTTTTTCCATCGGGCGAAGTTACCGCGTCACGAATGGCTTTGGCGGTGAATTTTTCAGGTGTTACATCCTGTTGAAAACGAAGCGCGTCATAGATACGGTGTTTTGCTTTTACATGAAAAGGAATTTCTTCCGCCTTGTAAGTGGTGACGTTGATCTTCCAGAGCTTTCCTTCCGCCCAAATGATCACCGCGCTGTTATCGGATGTCCATGCAAAATTGGTGTACACGCCAAAGATGGCCCATGCTTCCTGCTGGTCCTTGCTGAGCTTGTCATAAATGGGGCGTTCTTCACCGGTAGCAAGGTTACGCACAAAGAGCACGCTCTTTTCGCGTACTCGTTTTACAAATGCCAGCCATTTGCCGTCATGCGATACCTGCGGACGTACCGCGCCGCCTCCGCCGCCAGCTATTTCTTCGATCTCGCCTTTCTCACGATCATAACGGCGAATAATGTAGATCTGGTTGTTGGGGTCTTTGTTGTATTGGAAGTATCCACCGGGGTAAAAGTCTTCGCTGTAATAAACATAGCGGCCATCAGGAGATACACAGGGTTCACCCGCATCCTGCTGTTCGTTCTTTTTCTTGGTAAGCTGCAGGCCGTCACCGCCGGTAGTATGGTACATCCAAAGCTCGCCCGCTCCTAATGAACGTGTAGAACTGAAATGCTTGCGGGCGATAAGGTATTGTCCGTCTGGTGTCCATACCGCGTTGTTGAGCAAACGGAAATTCTCTTTGGTAATTTGTTTTGCGTCGGAGCCGTCGGTCTTCATGGTCCATATATTATCCCCTCCGCCTTTGTCGCTGGTATAGGAAATACGCTTCCCATCAGGACTATAACGCGGCTGCACTTCAAAGGCCAATCCGCCCTGCAGCAACTTTGCCTCACCGCCGGCAACCGGAATGGTAAAAATGTCGCCGAGCATATCGAAGACGATCTCTTTGCCATCGGGGCTAAGGTCCAGGTTCATCCAGGTGCCTTCGCGCGTATCTACCTCCACTTCCTTATAGCTTCCGCCGGGATCGCTTACGTCCCATTTCTTTTTGTCTTTGTCGTTTCCGGGCATGAAGGCGAGGCCGATAAGGCTCAGCGCCGCGAGGGACATCAGGGGTTTTTTCATAATGGTGTTTTTGAAGCGGCTAAATGTAATAAAATGTTGAAATAGAAAATTGTTAAAATTGGTTAAAGGTCTTTGTATCCTTTTTTCAAGATACCGTTATGGTATAAAAGGAGGAGCCATGAAGCGGAGGACGATCATTCTATCAATTCTATTTTTCCCATTATTCACAGGTTGTTTTTGTTTCAAGAAGGGCACGCACCAGAATGTGCGATACTTACGCACTATGAATTTCTCACCGCTCTGCGAATGGTGGTGTGGAGGCGGAAGAAGCCCAGTGCAGGGAAATGTGTATTACAGTTTTCCCAATACAGATGTGAAGGACTTTGATCCCGCGTCCATAGATAAGAACATGAGCGTTTATCAGGTGAGTAGTGTCGGCCCTGCTGGTGCGAGGATGGAAGCGTACGTGAGCCCTTTTGGGATCACTTCATATGCTATTATGGGCCTGGGCCTTGATTGTTCACGCTCCACCATTGACATGACCTACGCAGGCATGATCAACCAGCAGAGCTACGATAACCATATTAAGATCCATACCGATCGCATCATGGGAAGTATGAACCTGATGACGATGGTAACTGGGAAATGCGTAGGATATATAACGCTGCAGGGTGGGCTTAGATCGCAGAAATACAAGGATGAAAAAGGGGGCGCCGAGTACCTTGGGCCTGAGAACATCCGTTCCTTTGACTATCGCCTTGGTTACGGCTTGCAGCGCTACTTTAATTCAAAGCTGGGTGTTGTTGTTGAAGGAGGTTATGGCGGAGGCGCCTATGCGAGGGTTGGCCTGTGCTATTGGTTTCCGCGCTGAGCGACTATCCTCCATTTCCTTCCAATGCAACCATTTCCACCTGAAAAGCGTCTAGAATCAGGAAGCTTAAGGCAAAAAACCTTAAAAATTCCTTAAAAACACTATAAAACAACTTTAAACCACCTACCTTTGCAGTATAATTATCACATAATGAATAAGATACTTAGCCTTTTCGCTGGTCTGGCCTTTGCCACTGCTGCTGTCGCTCAGAACGCGCCCCAGGCCAATGCCCTTTTCAATACCTGGTATGAATGGCCGCACGAATCGGTTAACGGCGCTACCGTATATCATACCGCTAAATATGTTCCAGTCCCCGGCATCGATCGCCAGGACGAGGCCTTCCGTATGATCAGCATTTCTGCCGACGGAAATTTTATCATGGGTGAATATTGCGGCTATTGTCCTGCGGTAAAGCTCAAAGAGCAAAAGAACACCTACAAGCTCATCAGCAATGAAAATGTGGTGAGCGAAATACAACTCAACCCAGGAAGAAAAGATTCCAAAGCAACGTATATAAAAGTGATCACGCTTGAAAAAGACAAGCTGGTCATTCAATAATAAACAGAACAAACACCCAATGAAAATTTTCCGACTCGCAGTTCTCTCCCTTGTAATTCCCTTTACCGCTCTTGCCCAGCCCAGCCAGCAGTATAAGAACTGGTGGTTCTTTGGTTACGGCGCGGGCTGTGAGTTCACCAGCGGCAATCCTGTGGCCAATGTGCTCGGGCAAACCGCGGTAGAAGAAGGAACGGCGGTGATGTCGGACAATGCCGGCAACCTGATGTTCTATACAGAGGGACTGAAAGTTTGGAACAAGAACCATGTGGTGATGCCCAATGGCAATGGCCTGCTTGGTAACCCCAGCAGTACGCAGAGCGCGCTCATCGTTCCCCGTCCGGGCAACCCGAACCAATATTATCTCTTTACTGTTTGGCCCGGAAGCGGCCTTCGCTATTCGGTTGTTGACATGACACTTAACGGCGGCCTTGGCGATATTGTTGCCATCGGTAAAAACACACTTTTGGGTGCCACCAACGTTGATGAAAAACTCACCGGTACCCGTCACGCCAATGGCGTTGACTGGTGGATCGTGGTACATATGGGCGGCAGCAGCAACTACGTTGCATGGCTGGCCACTGCAGCCGGTGTGGCCTCTCCTGTTACCTCCGCTTGCGGCCCTTCGCTCAATGGCGCTATCGGTTACATGAACATGTCGCCTTGCGGAAAATGGATCGGTCTTTCCAACTACAATCCCTCTTTGGGTGTTGCCAGCTTTAACAATGCCACCGGCCAGGTGACCAACTACATTGACCTGAGCAACGGTTCCAATTACAGTTCAGGGTTTTCGCCAGACGGCACCAAGTTCTACCACTGGACCTATACTCCCCAGAACGCTATTTGGGAAGTGGACCTTAACCAGGGAACTCAAACGGCTATCAACGCTTCGCGTGTGCAGATCGCTACCGCCAGCAATTGGTTCGGCGCCTTCGTGAACGGCAAGAACGGTAAGATGTATATTCCCTCTTACGCTACGGGCTTCATGCACGTGATCAATAATCCCAACGGTATGGGCGGTTCGGTAGGCTACCAGGCCAACGCCATATCGCTTAGCGGAAAGATCGCGCGCCTTGCGCTTCCTAATTTTATCGAGATCGTTGATACCCTCAAGTATAACATTGCCGCTGTTCCCGCTGGTTGCGGCTCAAGCACAGGCAGCGCAACCGTTTCTGTTACTTCGGGTGGTATTTCTCCCTATACCTATTCATGGTCGGGTGGAGGAGGTTCCAATGCGAACGCTACCGGCCTTAACGCGGGTACCTATACTGTTACGATAAAAGATGCCAGCGGCTGCAAGACAGAGACCAAGACAGTTAACATTACTCAAACCGGCGGAACCATTAATGCTACAGCGGCTTCTACCAATGTGCTTTGTGGCGGCACCGCTACGGGCACCGCTAGCGTAACAGCTACGGGTGGTACCGGAACGCTAACTTATTCATGGAACCCTTCAGGCGGAAGTACTGCTAATGCAACTGGTCTTACCGCGGGAGGCTATACTATTACCATTACTGACTCCAACGGCTGCTCGAGCACCAAAACAGTGAGCGTTACACAGCCTGCTCCCCTTGTTCTTAACACAGCTACTACCAATGCCACTTGTACTTCGCTTGGTAATATCGCTACCACGGTTACCGGCGGCACAGGTTCCTATACTTATAACTGGAGCAACAGCCAAACGGGCGCGAACGCTACCGGCCTTGCGCAGGGTAATTATTCGCTTACGGTTACCGACGCCAATGGTTGTACTCAAACCGCGAGCGCTACCATCAGCGGAACTCCCGGCCCCACAGGCTTAGGTTTCTCTAACATTACGAATGTGCTTTGCAATGGCGGCAATACAGGCGCGGCCACCGCAAGTGCCGCAGGTGGAACAGGTGCCCTCACCTGGACCTGGAGCAGCGGTCAAAGCACAGCCAACATTAATACGCTCACCGCAGGAAACTATACCGTTACCGTAAGTGACGCGAACGGTTGTACGCTTACCACTGTCCTTATCATCACCGAACCTCAAGCCCTTTTGGTAACTACTACCGGCAACAATGTTTGTTCAGGTACAGCAGGCAGTGTGCAAAGTACTGCTACCGGAGGAACCGGCGCTTATAATTATGTATGGAACAATGGGCAGAACACCCAGAACGCTACCGGCCTTACCGCAGGTAACTATACTATTACCGTTACCGATGCCAACAGCTGTATTAGCAGTGCCACAGCAGCACTTTCAAATTTCATTTCACCGGTGCCCACCTTTACTGTTGATGACTCAGCAGGCTGCGTGGCGCTTTGTGTCAACTTCACCAATACAACTGCCAACACCGCGTCTTATTCCTTTGTTTACGGCGACTCTTTCTCCGGAAACGGTACTGGAAATAATGTCATTAACCATTGCTATAAGACGCCTGGTGTGTACAGCATAACACTTACCGTTACCGATAATAACGGCTGCACCGGAAGCATTACGAAGAACAACTACATCAACGTTTATCCCAACGTGGTTGCGGCCTTCACTGCCGGCCCTCAGCCCACTACCATTCTTAATCCCATCATTAATTTCAACGATCAGAGCAGCGGTGGAGCCAACAGCTGGAAATGGACCTTCGGAGATCTGCTGACCTCCACTTCAACCTTGCAGAACCCCACCTTCAATTATAAGGACAGCGGTTGCTACGTTGTTCAATTGATCGCCGACAATCAATACAATTGCCCTGATACAGCCAACGATGTTATCTGTATCCGCGGGGATTACGAACTATTTGCTCCGAACGCCTTTACACCCAATGGCAGCGGCCCCAACGACACATGGAACGTGCAGGGCATCGGCATTGATCCCAACCACTTTGAGTTGTACATCTTCGACCGTTGGGGCAGCCTTATCTTTAAGACCACCGACCTGTTCCAGGGATGGGATGGCCGCGCTAACGGCGGAAAAGATATCGCGCAACAAGACGTTTACGTTTGGAAAGTGTTCACCCGCGATTTCGAGGGAGGAAAACATAACTACGTAGGCCATGTGAGCCTCCTCAGGTAACATGAAGAAGTTCCTTGTATTCCTTACGCTTATTCTTTCCTGTTCCTTCGTTAAGGCGCAATTCAAGTATTATGAATCCACTTTCGCGGGTGGCGTAACCTGCGGCGGCTGGTCTCCCACCTATTCGGGTGCCGGTACTGGTAACTTCGTGATCAACATAGCTCCCGGAAGTACCATTCGCAAAGCATTCCTTATCGCCAGCCGTTTGGGCGCGGCGGCAAACTGTACGGTGACGCTCAACGGAACCAATTTTACCTTTAACAATACCAACCAGGTAACCGGTCCGTTCAATACTTTGTACGGAGGCGCTTCGGGCGTACATGTTATTGATGTTACTGTGAACATCAACCCAAGCGTGAACAATTATTCGCTTACTGTTCCTAATCAGAGCAGCACCAGCAACCGCTACCAGGACTGGTACCTGTACGTTGCCTATGATAATAACACATTGCCCCCGGTAAGCAGCGTGCTTTGGCTGAACACCTTTAACCTGAGCGTGAACAACAATACATGGAACCTTACCGTAGCGCAGCCCATTAACAATACCAATCCTGTTTGTCTTTCTTTCTTTAACTCATACCAGTGCAATAACAGCGGCGACGCGGAGAAGATCACTGTGAATGGTACCGTGCTCGGCCTCACCGGTCTTAACGATATTAACTCCGGCTTTTGCGGAGGAACGCTCGGTAATTTCTATTACCGCAATTGTGTGCTTACCGGTTTGAGCGACGACAATCCCAACCAAACGGTTAACCAGGGCGACGCGCTGAGCGACATTAAAGCACTCATCGCGAACAACGCTACCAATTTCACGGTGAGGTTCGATCACAACGGAGGTGGTTCTGACAATCACCAGTTCCTTATTTGCGCGGTATATTCCAATACCTGCACCAGTTGTGTGAAGCCCACGCTTAGCACCACGCAAACGAACGTAGCCTGCAACGGCGGCAACAATGGTTCTTCCACGGTATCGGCCAGTGGCGGCATTTCGCCCTATACTTATTTATGGTCTTCCTCTTTGGGATCTGCTGCCACCGCAACGGGCATGTCGGCTGGGGTTTATACCGTAACAGTTACCGAAGCAGGCGGCTGCTCCGAGACCATTACTGTTAATATTACTCAACCCACTGCTGTAGCTGCGGGCATCTCTACCACTACCAGCGTAAGCTGCAATGGCGGAAGTGACGGATCAGCAACCGCAACCGCTAATGGCGGTACCGGTGCCATTACTTATACATGGAACAATAGCCAGGTGGGCGCTACCGCTACCGGTTTGAGCGCGGGAACTTATACTGTTACCGCCAAGGACGCCAATGGCTGTACGAAAACGGCAAGTATAACCATCACCCAACCCACAGCTGTTGTAGCGGGTATCAACAATACTTCTAACGTAAGTTGTAACGGAGGTAATAACGGTGTGGTAATGTGCACGGCTTCCGGAGGAACAGGCGCGTTTACCTATGCCTGGAACAACGGACAAACTGCTGCCAATGCTACCGGGTTAACTGCGGGAAACTATACCTGCGTTATTTCTGATGGCAACGGCTGTACTGCCACTGCCACTGCTACTATTACTGAACCTGCTGTTCTTGTGGCAACTGCCACCGGCGCCAATGCTTGCGTGAACGCTTCGGCGAACGGAAGCGCCGCAGGCGGAACAGCTAATTACAATTATGCCTGGAGCAACGGGCAGAACACCCAGAACATTACCGGCCTCAGCTCCGGAACGTATACGCTTACAGTAACCGACGCTAACAACTGCACCGCTACCGCCACAGTGATGATCACCGCCAGCCCCGCGCCGGTTGTGCTCTTTAGTGTTGATGATTCGGCGGGCTGCGCAGCGCTTTGTGTGAACCTTACCTGCAACACGGCCAACATTGCTTCCTATACCTGGACCTTTGGCGACGGCAGCGCGAACGGAAACGGACAAACAGCAAACCATTGCTATAAGAATGCCGGAACGTATTCTGTAACCCTTTCGGTGACCGATAACAACGGCTGTACCGGAACGCTTACCAAGAACAATTACATAAACGTGTACCCGAACGTAGTGGCTGCTTTCGTTGCCAGCCCTCAACCCACTACCATCCTTAACCCGCTGATCAAGTTTACCGATCAGAGCCTCAACGGCGCCATAAGCTGGAACTGGACCTTTGGTGATCTATTGAACTCTACGTCTACGCAGCAGAACCCGACCTTCAATTATAAGGACAGCGGCTGCTACAACGTTCAACTGATCGCCGACAATCAATACAATTGCCCTGACACCACCGAGCAGGTGATCTGCATCAACGGTGATTACGAGCTCTTTGCGCCGAATGCCTTTACTCCCGACGGCAACGGCTTAAATGACATTTGGAATGTGAGTGGCATCGGCATCGATCCGAACCATTTCGAGCTTTATATCTTCGACCGCTGGGGCGATCTTATCTTCAAGACCACCGACCTCTTCCAGGGTTGGAACGGCAAGGCCAATGGCGGCAAAGACATCGCGCAGCAGGATGTGTATGTATGGAAGGTGTTGACCCGTGACTTCCAGGGTGCGAAGCACAGCTACATTGGCCACGTAAGCTTAGTAAGGTAAAACTCTTTAGACTTTCGATTTAATGCTCTTGCTATCGGTGACTCCGATAGCAGCCTTCACGAAATTAACGAAGAGGGGATGGGGATTGGCAACGGTGCTCTTGTATTCGGGGTGGAACTGCACACCAATGAACCAGGGATGGTTCTTCAGCTCCACGATCTCTACGAGGCCTCCTTCAGGATTGATCCCTGCGGCGATCATGCCGGCAGCTTCGAAATCGCCGAGGTATTCGTTGTTGAACTCGTAACGGTGGCGGTGGCGCTCGTTCACTTCCGGCTTGCCGTAAACACCAAAAGCTTTGGTGCCTTCGGTAACATTACAAGGGTAAGAGCCCAAACGCATGGTGCCGCCTTTGTTCACTATTTTCTTTTGCGCTTCCAGTAGGTCGATGACCGGGTTGGTTGTAGCGGGGTTCATTTCACGTGAGTGCGCGTCCTTTAAGCCGAGCACGTTGCGTGCGAATTCTACCACGGCGCATTGCATGCCTAAGCAAATGCCGAGGAAGGGAATATTGTTCTCGCGAACATAACGTATGGCGGCTATCTTGCCGTCGATGCCGCGGGTGCCGAAGCCCGGTGCCACAAGAATACCTTTGAGGCCACGGAACTTTTCTTCCACGTTCTCCTCGGTAATGCTTTCGGAATGGATCCACTCGATCTTCACCTTGCAGTCGTTCA
>JANWJV010000025.1 GCA_025451785.1 Bacteroidia bacterium
CCTACCTTGTCGATCTTCAGCACCGTAATACCTGTGGCGCCTGTACCATGACCTGTGATCACAAAACCACGGTCCTTGTCTTCTTTCATACCATGCACGGTCATAGTGCCAAGGCCGTAATAGAGACGGGTCCAGATGATATTGCCCGCGGGATCGATCTTCATTACCGGCGTACCATTCGTAGAACTTTGGTAACAGCCGATCAGGAAATTGCCATCGTTTGTCTGTATGATCTTTTGCCCTGCCTGCACAAATACGTTGGTGAAGGTCTTGGCCCAGATCACGGTACCGAACGAGTTAAGGGCCGCAACATACATGGTGCTTGCCACTGTACCGGTGATCATAAAGCCGCCACCGGAGTACGAATTACAAATAGAGTTAACAGTAGCCGCCTGGTTACCGCTGCCGTTGAAGTTATTACCCCATACAACGTTGCCTCCTTTGTCGATCTTGAACATAAGCGCGTAATTGATCGTGCTTGAGTTGCCCAGGATAACGAAGCCGCTATCGGAGGTAAGCAGGATATCGACCGGGCTTTGGTAAGTATTGGTAGCGTTGAGCATCTGGTAATTGTTCTCCCAGATCACATTTCCGGTCGCGTCGGTCCTCACCACGAACATATAACGCGGCGAAGTGTTATTGTACCCTGCGAGGATATAGCCTCCATCCATCGTTTGACGAACCTGGCTGCCGTATTCTACCACTGAGTTGCTGCCGAAGTATTTGGCCCATTGTACTCCACCGGCTGAGTCGAGCTTCAGCATACACATATCAGCATTGCCTGAAAAGGCGCTGCTGCCGGCCAGCACATAGCCTTTGTCTTTTGTAACACGTATATCGGAACCATTGGTAAAATTGGTATACGATCTCTGGAACACATTCACAGCAGTACCATTGCTTCCGCAATCACCCTTCACGTAAAGTGTTTTAGTGGTAGTATCCTTGCAGGAACCATTGAAGCCTGTAAGAGTGATGGTATAAGTGCCGGGTACGTTATAGGTCCTCACGGGCGGCGTGGCGCCTGAGAAGAACTGAACACCGTTCTCATACCAGGTAGTGCTGGTACTGCCTGAGCTCATGTTGGCGATCGCGATCTGGTCGCCCTGGCAAACAGAATCGGGCATACTGATGGTCATGCTCATATTGTCAGAACTGCCGCAGCGGCCGCCACAAATGGTCGCATTTGTTACAGGCAGCTGGAAAGTGAAATCTGTACGTGTGATCTGCTGCGCAAATCCATTGTAAGCAAGCGTAACGTTGGTAGCAACGGGGGTAACGCTGGCCGCATTCACTACAGCCGCATTACTTCCGCAAACCGTTATTCCTGAATTGAACTTCACCAGGTAAGTACCGAATGTTGTAGCATAGGACCCGTCGGGGGTCAAAAGAATATCCTTGCAGCCCACGTTTGGAAGCGCGGGAAGGGCTCGTGCGTTCACAAAACTTCCGGTAGAGCTTACTTTCATAAACACGGCGCCAAAACCGTTAGTGCTCCAACCTGTAACCAGCAGTTCAGTGCTCGGCAGTTCCCTTACCGAAAAGCCATTGATGCTGCCTGTAGTGGTGTATTGCTGCGCCCAAATGATATTTCCGTTCACATCGGTCTTCATCAGGCTGGTGTACCCGCTAAGCGTTGAACTGCTCTGGAACACATAGTTGCCGTCGGAGGTACGGATTATATTACCTCCGCCCGTTCCCATAGATGTATAGGTCTTCGCCCAGATGGCGGTACCCGCGGCATCGAGCCTTGCGGCATAAAACACACCGCTTCCACCCGTATTGCTGCCCGTTACTAAGAATTCTCCCCCGGGGATCGGCAATACCTTGTTGAGGATAATGTAGTTTCCATTATGGTGCTTCGCGAACAGGATGTTCCCGTTCTTATCGATCTTCATGAACAAACCGTAGAGGTTACCGGCGGTATTGCCGGCGATCACCACGCTGCTGTCAGAAAGTTCCACCATATCGGAGATCGTTTGACTATTGTTGTTAGCCGCCAGAACCTCGTAGAACTTCGTCCAGATGCGGGTACCGTATGGATTCAGTTTCACCAGGTACATCTTCGGAGCTGAAACGTTGTAGATACCACCGAGAAGAAATCCTCCGTCCTTGGTCTTGATCATTCGCATACTGGAGTCACGCATGCCTCCATCGCCAAAGGAAGTACCGAAACGGATGGTGCCTTTCAGATCGGTTTTCACGATCGACATGTTGCCGGCGCCCGAATGGCGGTCGGTAGAAGAGAACAGGTACCCTCCGTCGTTCGTAATGCAGATACCGGAAAAGCTGCTTATCCCGGTAAATTGTTTCTGAAAAATAGGCTGCGCGTTTACAATAGAAGCGCAAGCCAACAGCGCGATCAATAATCTTGTTTTCATCTTAAGGTTTTATTTGTGTTTTTTGATTTATTTATTAATCGTTCTTCACGATCTTTCTTACAATATTTCCACTGTCGGAGCGGAAGGTCATATAATAGATCCCGCTGCTAAGGCCGTTCATGTCAACTTCTTTAGTGTAGGCACCGTTCACTTCAGCATTTTCTATTTGGCGCACTTGTTTACCGAGCACATCCAGGAGCATTATCTCCACATGCTCCGCCGCATCGAATTGCGCTTCGATCATGAACTTACCCTTGTTAGGGTTCGGCATCACCTGGAGGCTCGCCGCGCTGGCTCCCAGGCTGGCCGAACTGGTGGTGGTCACATTATAGTTCGCCGAGATGTTTGTACATCCATTGGCATCGCTCACCACAACGGTATAGTTTCCGTTCTGTGTGAATGTATACGTTTGGTTCACAGCGCCGCTGAGCAAACCGCCGTTCAGGTACCATTGGTAGGTCACCGCCGGGCTGCTCTGCAGGTAGTTGCCGAAATTGGTAATGTTCACCACCGGAAGCGGGTAAACGGTCACCTGTACGGTGGACGTCGCGTAACACGAGGCGCTGTTATGCCCGCTTACAGTATAGGTTGTGGTCACCGTGGGGTTTACCACGATACTGGTACCGATCTGTCCTGTGGGCTGCCAGGTATAGCTGGATGCCGTACCGGTGCAATTGAGCGTAGTGCTCTGGTTCCAGCAAATGGCTGTTGTGCCAGTGGCATTCACTGTGGGAACACCTGTCATTGTAACAAGCACCGAGGCGGTATTGCTGCAGCCTCCGCTGACAACAGTAACGGTGTACGCAGTGGTTGTCGTAGGCGAGGCAACCGGGTTGAAGATATAAGGGTTGCTCAGTCCGGCCGTGGGGCTCCAGGTATAACTGGTGCCGCCGCTGGCATTGAGCGTGGTGGTTTGCCCGCAGGTAAGGTTCACGTTACTGCCGGCATTGGCCACAGGCGGCGCGCCCACATTCACGGTGAGGGTATAGCTCGCAAAGCAACCACCTGACAGCACTGCCAGCAGGCGGATATCGTGCAGGCCCGCGGAAGCGAACGAGCGGGTGGCATTGAACGTGGTGGCAAACTGTGAATTGTTATCATACCAGGTATAGGTTACCCCTCCCAGGCTGGTATTGGTGAAGTTGATGGGCTTATTGGTACAAACAGCGATGGGCCCGTTGAACATAGCTACCACGTTACAGTTAGGAACGGCACAGGGCGCCGTGATCACGTGCGTGGTATTGGTGGTTACATAAGCTTTGTTGTTGGGCACAGCATAGGTATTGGGTGTATAGGTCGGAACAACCGGAGCAACGATCGGAAGCGTGGAACTGGGATTGTTATTGGTGGCCACCACGCAGGTGGCGATGGTGTTGAAGGCCGTGAACTTGCGCAGCGAACTGCCGTCGCCGTACACATAGGCTCCGCTGCTCATCCTGGTGATGGTAGAAACAGCGCTGCCTGTAAAGTCTCTCACATCGATCTTATTGCCAACCTCGTCGGTTTTGAACAACATGATCCCTGTGCTGGTATGATACAAGGCGATCACCAACCCGTTGTTACTGTCTTCCCAGCCGTCAACAGCGCCTGCCCAGTAATTGTTGGCGCTGCCGAGGCGCTTCAGCCAGATGATATTGCCGGCCGCGTCGATCTTCATCAGGGCAAGGTCGCTGGTACCGTTTTTACACAGCACAATGAACCCGCCTTTCGACATCTTGATGATGCGCTCGCCAATGGTAAGGTTCATGCCCGCATAATCTTTCGTCCAAAGGATATTACCTGCCGCATCAATATTTGTAACCGACGCCGCGCCATTGTTGGTACCGGCGATCATATAGTCAGTACCAAGGCCTTTGACGATCGAGTTGAACGATGTGGTGGTGCCCAACTGGTGGTTGGCCCAGTTCACCGAACCGTTGCCACGCACGCGGAACAGCATCCCGTGGCCCGAAGTGGTAGTGCCCACGAAGATGGCTCCTGTATCGGGAGTAACGATCATGTCCTTCAGCGTCTGGCTATTGATAAAGCTGGAGCCATTGATGAGCTGGTAGTTGTTCTCCCACACTACAGTGCCGGCCGCATTCGTCTTTACGGCGAACACATAGTTCTCCGCTCCTGCCGCGATGTAACCGCCGCCAGGTACCTCACGCCCTACCCTTCCGAAATCGCTCGTTGCGGGTCCGCCGTAAGCCCTGCCCCACTGCACCGCGCCTACCGAATCGGTCTTCACCATGCATACGTCATTGCTTCCGCCCATGTTGGAAGTGCCGGTGATAATGAAACCATTATCAGCCGTGCGCTTCACATCGGCAATATTCGTGAGGTTCGTATAGGTCTTCTGGAAAAGGTCATTGATGACCCCCTTTGTGCCGCAATCGCCGCGAACGGTGATGTTCTTGGTAGTACTGTCGATACAAACACCGGTGAACGCTTTAAGTGTGATCTTAAAGGTACCGGGCTGTGTGAAACTCCTCACCGGGTTGAGGGCGGATCCAAAACCTACATTATTATCGGTCCAGGTAAACGCCGCAAAAGTGCCGCTGCCACCGAAAATAAGGGGAACTGCCTCCCCCTGGCATACCGTATCAGGAGCATTGAAAGAGGCGCTCATGTTGTCAGAGGTATTGCACAGGCCGCCGCAGGGGGTGGTGTGCGTGGTTTTTGCCGCGAACGAATAAATGGTTTGGGTTTGCAGGCCCGAATAGGTATTAAAGGTAGGGCTCACATTGGTTGATACCGGAGCGATGCTGGTAGTGGAAATGCCCGTGCTGATAGAAACGCACATGTTGGCCAATGGATTGGTCCTCACCAACGATGGCCCCGAGCCGAAAATAAAACCGCCGTCGGCCATTACCTGCAGTGTATTGGAACCAACAGGTGTAAAGGATGCAAACCTGTTAGCTACCGGGTTATTGCCTGCAGGATCGGTCTTGAACACCAGCGTATTGTTGTTCACAAGGAAGGTAGCCAGCACCAGGTCGCCGTTAGAGGCCTGGTTAATGGACATAAAGCCTGTGGAGTTATTGCCGGTGGCGATGGTCTTTGCCCAGATAACAGCGCCGCTCAGGTCCATCTTCATCATAGTGGCTCCTGTGGTGCCGTTGCTGCCGGCCACCACTACATTTCCGTCAAAGGTCTGGTACATGTTCTTCGCGATCGTTCCCATGATACCATAGGTCTTCGCCCAGATGATGTTGCCGAGCGAGTTCACGCGGCATACATAAAAAACACCGTTAAAGCTTCCGGTCACCAGGAATTCGCCACCCGAAAGGGCCATGATCTTTGTAAGGACCACTCCTGTCCCGCCGGTTTGCTGGCTATTGTTCCAAACCACATTCCCGTTCTTGTCGATCTTCACCAGCAATCCTGTGCCGCTCATGGCGCTGCCCACCATCACTACACTGCTGTCGGCCAGCTCTACCATATCATTTACACTTTGTGCTGAGCCGCTCCCGCTCACGAACTGGTAATGCTTCGACCAGGTCATTGTACCAACGGTATTGGTCTTCACCAGCATCACATAAGGCGCGCCATCGGCTGCCAGCAGGTAGCCGCCGGCCACCGGTATCGCTTTCTTGGAGGCCTCTGCCTTTACCCCATCGCCGTAGGAGCGCGACCACTCAACAGTACCCGCGTGATCGGTCTTCACCAGGCCTGCATTCCCGGGGTTGGTAGAGCTCACTTCAGTGGTGCTCAGGATAAGCCCCCCATCGGAGGTCCCCACTACGCCCGAAATGGCCGTAACTGAATAGGTCTTCCTGAAGATCGACTGCGCAGAGGCAGTGATCGACAATAATAACAGTGCTGATGCAAGTACTTTGATCTTCATCGTATATGGTTTAGGATGGTTATTTAGTTCTTAATGATCTTTTTGGTAATTGTACCTTCTGCTGAGGAAACGCGCAGGAAATAAATTCCGCTGCCCAATAGTTCGATATTGATCTCTTTATGATAGCCGGCACTCAGTGTTCCCGTTGCGATCGTCATTACATTTCTTCCGAGCATATCAAAAAGCGCCACTTCCGCTTCAAGTGGTCCGCTGTTGTTAAGCGCAATACTAAAAATACCTTTATTGGGGTTCGGCATAACACTTATCTCATTGCTAAGTTCAACTGCATTAACTCCCGTGGTAGTCACAACAAAAATGGCCGACACATTGGTGCAGCCGTTCGCGTCGCTGATCTCAACGGTATAGTTTCCGTTTTGAGTAAAGGTGTAGGTCTGGTTAATAGCGCCGGAAAGAATGCCTCCATTCAGATACCACTGATATGTAAC
>JANWJV010000026.1 GCA_025451785.1 Bacteroidia bacterium
CGGTTGGGGCTGCTCAACGAAAAAGAAAAGAAACAATAAGCTCTTTAACAAGGGGAGAACTTAGAGCGCAATAGAGATTATTTCCAATGAAATTCCTTGTTGCCGTCTCCTTGCTCAATACTCCTTCGTGTCGCTTTCCTTTCTATTATTCGGTCGCCCCTACGGGGCTCCTGTGGCTTTTGTTCCGCCTGTGCTACAAGTGGTTGGGCCCATACTGGGCCCGATGACGATGGCTGATCATCCTTTTGTACGATCAAACGGTCAAACTATTGCAGGACCGCTCGAGGTCCCAGGGCGAGGTCAAAAGAAAATGCCCCGTAGGGGCAATACCGTATGTAGGAAAATGATGCACAAAAGGGTTCCCCGCCCCGTAGGGGCGGGACTGTAACACAGCGGTGTTTAATTAGTTGTTTCGAAGCTCTCCACCGCCAACCGGTAGGAGTCCAATCCAAAACCGCTAATGCTGCCTTTGCATTTACCGGCGATGAGCGAAACATGCCGGTATTCCTCACGGGCGAAGATGTTGGAGATATGCACCTCGATGACAGGCGCTTTTACCGCGGCAATGGCATCGGCGATGGCCACAGAAGTATGGGTATAGCCGCCGGCATTAAGAATGATACCGTCGTAAACAAAGCCCGCTTCCTGTATCTTGTTGATCAATTCACCCTCCACATTGCTTTGGTAATAGTCGAGGGTTATATTGGGAAAACGCTTCTTGAGCTCGGGTAAAAAATCATCGAAGCTCTTGCTGCCATACACCGCTTCTTCCCTCTTGCCGAGCAGGTTCAGATTAGGGCCGTTGATGATCATGAGCTTCATTGAAACAATCTTGTAATTTTGGGAAGCTAAAGTACGAAATGAACTGGAATGCAAGCCTTGCGGGATTCCGCTCCTACCTGAAGCTGGAGCGCTCATTGTCGGAGAACTCCGTAGAGGCCTATGTGCGCGATGTACAGAAGCTGCAGCAATACCTGGGCTCCATAAGTTCAAGCCTTACTCCTTCTCAAATAGAACTGGAGAACCTGCGGGAGCTTCTCAAATGGGTGAACGGGCTGGGCATGGAAGCCCGCTCACAGGCCAGGATGGTATCGGGCATCAAATCGTTTTACAAATACCTCCTGCTCGAGAATGTGATCAACCACAACCCGGCCGAACTGCTGGAAGCGCCCAAGCTGGGAAGGAAACTGCCGGATACCCTAAGCATCCTTGACATCAACCGGCTTTTAGAGGGAATAGACCTTTCCACTCCCGAGGGCGAGCGCAACAGGGCCATGCTCGAGACATTGTATAGTTCGGGGCTGCGCGTATCGGAACTGGTTGGCTTGCGCATTTCCCATCTGTTCTTCGACGATGGTTTCATTAAGATCACCGGTAAGGGCGATAAGGAACGGCTGGTACCCATCGGCAGCAGCGCCATGAAACACATTGATATTTATCGTCAGAACGTTCGCTGTCATCTCGATATAAAAAAAGGCGCTGAAGACATTGTGTTTCTCAACCGCCGCGGCAGCAAGATAAGCCGCGTAATGGTGTTCCTTATCATTAAGGCCCTTGCGCGAAAGATCAACCTGAAAAAGAAGATCAGTCCGCATACGTTCCGTCACTCCTTTGCCACCCACCTTATTGAGGGCGGTGCCGACCTGCGCGCGGTACAGGAAATGCTGGGGCATGAGTCAATTACTACTACCGAGATTTACACCCACCTCGACCGCGATTACCTAAGAGAAGCCATTATCCAATTTCATCCTCGTTCCTAAAACTTGTCATCCTGAGCGAAGCGAAGGATCTTTCTATATTTGTAACCATGAAACACCTACTCCACACTCTCGCACTCAGTCTCACACTCACACCTGCCTTCGCCCAGCTCGAGCAAGGCTCCAAAGTGATTGACGGCGGCTTTCGCCTGGGCATCTATCAAACTACCAGTAAACAAGACAGCGAACCCGAAAGCGAGGATGGCGAAGCAGCCGCAAAGCTATTCCCTTTCAACTTCGAATATGCCATGGGCCCCCGCTTAGGGATCACAGGCACCTTTCAGTTCTCCAAGTATTTTGTGGATAAGGATTCTGCCACCAGCATACAGCCCGAAGCGCACAGTATTGATATTGCTCCCGGCGTTAACTTCCATATTGTGAACCGTAAGCGTTTCGACCTCCTTGCTTCTGGATGCTTTGGTTTCTCCAGCTTTAAATACAATACCAACGATGGCGGCGGCGGTTCCTTCAGCGGCCAGGGTATTTTCTTCAACCTCAGAGGCGAGATGCGCATTTATATAGGCAACTATTTTTGCCTGTTGCTCAATGCAGGATATATCAACTTCAATTACCCTTCAGGAAAGATCACTGATAACGCGGGCAATAAAACAGAGGATATTAGTTTTAAACTTGCCGGACCTAACTTCGGTACAGGGCTGGGCTTCCGGTTCTAAGCAACCGGCTCTTCCCTGAACTGCATCTCGTACAGTTTCCTGTATTGCCCGCCTTTTTCCAGGAGCTCTTTATGATTTCCTTCTTCGATCAACTTTCCTTTTTCGAATACCAGGATGCGGTCAGCATTCTGTATCGTGGCCAGGCGGTGCGCGATAATGATGGAGGTACGGCCCCTGGTCAATTTCTCGGTAGCCTTTTGGATCAATTGTTCTGATTCAGTATCAATGGAGGAAGTGGCTTCGTCGAGCACCAGTATACGAGGATCATACGCATAGGCTCGGATAAAGGAGATAAGCTGTCGCTGGCCTGCCGATAAAGTGCTTCCCCGCTCCATTACGTTGTACTGGTAATTTCCCGGCAGCCTGTTGATAAATGAACCGGCGCCCACGAACTCCGCCGCTTCCTTTATCTTGTCCATTGTAATTTCAGGATTGTTCAATGAAATATTGTTGGCGATGGTATCGGAGAACAAAAATACATCCTGCAATACCACCCCCACGTTCTTCTTCAGTGAGCCCAGTTCATAATCGCGGATGTTCTTTCCATCGATCAGTATTTCGCCCTTGTTGTATTCATAAAAACGCCCCAGCAAATTGATCACCGATGATTTACCGGCGCCCGTAGCGCCCACTAATGCGATCTTCTCCCCTTTCTTGACGGAGAAGGAAATATCTCTCAGCACCCAGTCTTCATCGTTGTAGGCAAACCAAACATTCTTAAACTCGATCGCCCCGCTGATGTTATCAGCACCAAGGCTTCCAATATTCTCGATCGAAGCCTTCGTGTCAAGCACCTTGAACACACGCTCAGAGCCCACCATTCCCATCTGAAGTGTATTAAAACGGTCGGCGAGCTGACGTATGGGCCTGAAGAGCATATGGATGAAAAGGATGAACAGCATCAGGTCGCCGGGAGTTACAGTTCCCTGCAATACTCCTTTACCTCCCCACCACACCAATAAAGCGAGCGATGCGGACGAAAGCATTTCTACAATGGGAAAGAACACCGAATAATACCATACCGAACGTACGTTGGCATCGCGGTGCGCGGCGTTGATCTCTTCGAACTTCTCCATCTCTTTTTCCTCCCTGCCGAAGATCTGTACCAGGCTCATGCCGGTAATGTGCTCCTGTACATAGGTATTGAGCCGCGAGACCTGCGTACGCACATCCTGGAATACCACCCGTATGGCGTTCTTGAACCAATTGGTGGCTACGAGCAAAATTGGAATGGTAGAAAGACAAACCAGCGTAAGCTTCACATTGAAATAGAACATCACGCCAACGATCACGAGTATCTTCAATACATCGCTCATGATCACGATAAGGCCTTCAGAAAATATATCGGCAATGGTCTCAATGTCTGACACCGCCCTTGTCACCAGCATACCAATGGGCGTATTGTCGAAGTACTTGAGGCGCAGGCTCAGGATATGACGGTACACATCTACCCGGAGATCGCGGATAATGCTCTGGCCGATCCAGTTGGTGAGATAAGTATCCGCGAACTGCACAAGCGCTTCGCCTATGAGCACCACCAGCATCAGCATCGTCATATTCAAAAGCATAGGTGGATCAGGCAGCAGGATATAGTTATCTACCGTATAGCGCATCAGCAAGGGCCGTACCAGGGAGAGGAAGGCAAAGATGAATGAAATGGACAGGGAGAGAAAGAAGATGCCGCGATAAGGCCTTACATAAGCGAGCACCCGCCGGAGGAGCGTAAAACTGAAAGCTTTACCGGTAACACCTTTCTTCCGCTCTCTGCTCTGTTTCTCTTCACTCATCCCTTAAAGTATCCTGGTTTGTATTCTACTTTCGTTAAATAAAGTCCGCAAGCCGGCACTGAAAAACCCGCCTCTGAACGGTCCTTCTGAGAAACGATCTTTTTAAAATCTTCAATACTGATCTTCCCCTGTCCTGCTTCCACCAAAGTTCCCACGATCGCCCGCACCATGTTCCTCAGGAAACGGTCGGCACGAATGGTAAACACCAGCAGATCGCCTCTCTCTTCCCATACCGCCTGCGATACCTTGCAATCGTTGGTCTTTACCTGCGTATGTAATTTACTGAAGCTGCTGAAGTCGGTATATCCCATAAGCAGCGCCGCCGCTTCGTTCATCTTTTTCAGGTCCAGCTCGCTGTATAAATAAAAAGCCCTTCCGTTCATAAATGGATCGCGTTTGCGGCAGATAATGTACTCATAGGTTCTGGCCACCGCATCAAAACGCGCATTGGCTTCCGCTTCCGCCGCCCAAATAGCGTTCACAGAAATATCCTGTGGCAATACCGCGTTGAACTTATGCACCCACTTGCGGGGATCACTGGCAAGGTCGGTCTTTGCGGAATCAAAATTCGCGTAGAACTCTTTCGCGTGTACGCCCGTATCGGTGCGTCCGCAGCCGAGGGTACTTATCTCTTCGCTAAGCAATGTGCTCAGCGCCTTGTTAAGTATCTCCTGAACGGTATGCGGGGTATTGTCCTGCACCTGCCAGCCATTATAGCGGGTACCATCGTACGCAAGACGGATAAAGTAACGCTGGGGCATATCAGGTATTTCCTTTCGGCTTTTTAACCCGGCTCAGGTAACGGCGGTACAACTGGCCAAAGGTGTCGAACTCCTCCTTATAGGCTACGCCCACACCTTGTGTATAGGGGCCGTTGGTGGTGATCTGGTTGTTGTTCGTTTTGTTGAAGGCCTTCAGCTTCACCTTGCCGTCGTCAGTAAGTTTGTATTCCACGTTCACATCGCCCACTATATTGCTTGTGCCTTGTGTAGAACTACTTGTATTGTTGTCGGAATAACCAAAGTTGGTTTCCACCGAAACCTTATCATTGAACAGCTGGGTGGAGAGCGCCACCGCTACCTCCTGGTTACTTATCTGGTCACCGGGCCGGTAGTTAACGCCAATATCAAAATCCTTACTTATCTGCGAAAGCCAGTTGCTTAGCTGAGTGGATAAAAGTTCGCTTGAGTTCGCGGATACAGCGTCGCCTTTTTCGTTCTCGGCGAATTGCGGCGGAGGCAGGAAGCTGTTAAGCACCAGCAGCGAGAACACTTGTTTGTTCACCTCTTGCGGGTTGTTTATATAACCTTTCACGATCTGGCGGGTGTTCTCATCCACGTTCGGCAGCTCTATCTCGAAATTAATATCGGGGCTCATCAGCTTCCCTGTCATCAAGAGCCGGCAGTCCACCTGGTACCGTTTTTTATACGTGCCTGATGAATCGTACGGAAAGAAAGGTTTCAGCGAAGCTCTTGGCTTATAGCTGGCCACCAGGTTGATGTCAGCATCGTAGGGATCGCCGCTCCATTTCACCACTCCTCCCCTTTCGATGTCGAAATGTTTATTGATAACGTTCTTCAGTGTGAACAGGTAATCTCCGGAGGTAATATTGAAATCACCGAAGATATTGAAGTTGCCTGCGGTGTTAATGCCCATCTTGATATTGCCCGCGCCACGGCCCTTGATCACGTCGCCGATCTTGGAATCGAAGATCAATTTGATCTCCGCGTCGGGTGTGGCCTCCAGGTCGAAGTTTAGCTCAATGCCCTTTAAGTTCACCATGTAATCATCCTCTTTCACCTTGCTTGTATCTTTCTTCACAAAGGTGATGAAGTCGCTTTCGCTCACTTCGGCTGGACCAGATAGGGGAATATTGAACTGAGTGCCCTTCTCTGTCTTCACAGCAATATCGATGATCACCTTGTCGAGATAACCGAAAACGTTGATGATACCGCTGGCGTAGGCCTTGCCGTAGTAGAGCCCGTTTTGCGCCTCGGTAGTGTTGAGGAACATGAACTTCTTGGCCTCCATATCGATATCGAGCTGGAACTTCTTGAAGTTATCATGGTGAACCTTTCCGTTCACTACCGCCAGGTTCTTGCCTGAATCGAACACGCGCATGCCTTCCACTCCGAAGGAATTGGGCTCAATGAGCACTTCTGTATCGAAACTGTAAACGGTGTTGAGGTAATCTACCTTCCATTTGTCAGCCTTCACCTGCAGCCTTCCGGTAATGGTAGGTTTCTCTATGCTGCCGCGGATACTGGCATTGCCCGAAAGCTTACCCTTTACTTCAGAACAGTAATCCTTCAGGTAGGGCTGCAGCATCTCCAAACGGATGGTTTGCAGTGAAAGGTCCATCACAATGTTCTCCTCCGTTTTGTTAGGATAATAAGCACCAACAAATTGGATGTTCTTGATCGCAGGGCCGCCGCCGGTAGTATCGCGAGAGAAACTTCCGTTCAGGTTGATCACGTCCTGCTGTTTGTCATATATGCTATTCACCGAACCACTACCGATCAGTTCGTTGTTCACCACCAGGCCGGAGAAATCGTTGCTGCTGGTGAAGAATATCTTATGATACAGGTCGGCAAAGGACGTGGTGCCGCTCACGCTGCCTCTTAACTGCAGTCCGTTGCGCCTCGTAAGCGGGTTAACATTGGCCAGGTTGAAATTATCAAGGAACAACAGCAATTGATCGCGTTTGTTCTCCGAGATAACCCCTTCCACTTTCACGGTTTGTTTGAAATTGGTAAAGGTGAGGCTCTTCACTTGTACCGCGTTTGAATCTATGGTGATCTCGTTAGCGCTGTCGAGGATCCAAATGGAATCGCCCAATACAATGTTCGACTCTGTTACCTTGGCGTTCATATGCCGCTTGTCCTGTATCACCAGGCTGCCGTTCACATCACCCCTGTAATCAGGCGCCGATTTATTATCCCAGTTAATGTTCCAGTCCACCTTGCTGTTGGCAACCTTTGCGTTTACGTTGAAGTACTTCAGCCATATACTGTCGCTTAGCAGCAATTTATCGCAGCGGGTACCCAATGAAAGGGAACTGTTGTCGGTCACCACTTCGGCGGCGATATAGGAGAATACGTTCCCGCTTATCTCCAGTTTGGGTACGCTGGCCTTGAGCTTAAGCGCGTTATTGGTGGAATTGTATTTGCCGTACACGCCGCCCCCGCCAGCCAATTTGAACTCAGGGAAGAACAACTTGGTGATAGGATCCGGCTGTTTTACCTTGACGCTGTATTCAAACTCCTGGGGCTTTAGTTCTTTGGGGTCTCTCCTGGCGATGGCAGGGATGTAATGCTCCACGATGGTCTGTACTGAATTGCCCAACTCCCCAATATTGAACTTTCCGCTGATACGACCGTCGGCAATATCAGATGCCAGCTTCACTGTCTTCACGCCTCCCGCTTCAGAAATATCAAGATCGAAATTGTTCATCCGGTAGATCTCCATCCCACGGGTATAGGAAGTATTCTCCAGTTTTATCGAACCGATCAGGTTATCGATGTCGTTTCCGGTGATATTCACGTGCATCTTGGTTCCCAGCAGCGTGCTCTTCTCGCTCGTAACAAAATTGAGCGCCCTCATATCGGCAATGTAAATCGTGGAGGCAAAATCAAGGCGCGGCAGCTTCTTGCTGAAATCCACATCACCGTCAAAGTCCATGTGGATATTATCCTCTTTGATGCCGAGTATCCCCTTGAACACGTTCTTGGCGATGGTGCCCTCTACGTTGATGTTCTTGTAATTGTATTTGTTGAGCTCAAAGGCATTCACCGTTCCCTTGATATCAGCCACGATCTGATCGCGGGTAAGTCCCTTGCCTTTCACGGACGCATTGATAGTGATCTTGCCCATCACGTTCTCCAGGCCAATGAACTTGCCGATATCAAAATCGTTCGACTTCACTTTTCCATTGAAGCGCGTGAGCTCGTCTTTCTCTCCCTGCACCATCGAAATATCAGATGATAATTGCCCGATCGCCGTATTGAAATCACCATAGGCCACAAAGTCGTTGATAAATCCCGAGAAGTTGCCCTTGAACTTTACTTTGCCCAGCAAGGCGAAGTTGGCCGGCAGGTGAATGGTCTTCTGCTCCTGGAAGGGCGGCACGGGGATCTGCTCCATGTCGCGCTTCGAAGTAATAAGCTTCTCCACGTTCAGCTGGATAAAGGTCTGGTCAATGTCAGGCAGGCCTTTAAGGTCAACATCGCCTGTAAAGCGTGTCTCATCGCCGAAATGGATGTCGAGCTTCTTTGCCTTCAGCTCATTCACCCTGCCGCTTACTTCGCCGGAGAATGTGATGGTCTTGTAAATGCCCTTGAGCTCTGGCGCGAAATAAGCGATGTCGCTCATCTCGATCTTCGTCTTTTCGAACTTTCCACGCATCCGCACCTTCGTAATGAAATCATCGGTAAACTCGTCGTAGTTCTTATAGCGGAAGCCCAATGAGTTGGTGGCGATATAGCTTTCGGGGGTCCTTATCGTTACTTCCTTAAGGCGTATTCCTACAGGGCTCACTTTCATGAAACAGCTGAACTGGCTCAGCTCGAAGCCGCTTTTCTCCCTGGCGCTGGCATAATCCACCTTCGCGAAAATGGTGTCTTCCTGTGTTTCAATATGCGATATCTGCGCCTTGATATTGGTAACGCGCATGTCATCGAAGTTGATGCCGCGGCTGCTATCGTTGTAATGCCGGTTGGCATAGATCAGGGTCATGTCATGAATACTGATCTTGTCGAGCACCACGTTCCAGCCCCCGGTGGTATCAGTATCGGTGGTGTCTTTGGGCCCTGACAGGGCGTCGATGAGCAATTTATAGTTCCAGCGTTTGTCTTCCTTGTGCTTTTCGAGGTTCACCGTGGAAGTGGTAAGGGAAATATCGCTTATATAGAGCTCTTGCTTTTTGTAATCAAAATTGGCAATGTCCACCTTCAGGCGTTTCACATACAGGAAAGTGTCCTGGCGCAGGTCCTCGATGTACACATCATCGAGCACGATCGTCTTGATGAACTCAATGTCCACGTGGCCGATGGCCACCTTGGTTTTTATCTCATCCGAAAGGATCACCGCGATGCGCTGGGTGATCCAGGTCTGGAAGCTGGTGGTTTGGAACAGGCAATACGCCGTCATCAACAGTACGATGACCGTTGACATTAAGTACAGCAGTATTTTGCCGAGTATTTTGATAAATGCGATATTTATGCAAAATTAGCTAATATGAAGGAGCCCGCCATAACTATTTTGGGCATCGAATCATCCTGTGACGACACTGCGGCGGCAGTGATCAGTGGTCGCAAAATTCTTGCCAGCATCGTTGCCGGACAGGAGGTGCACCGCAGTTTCGGGGGCGTTGTGCCCGAGCTTGCTTCACGCGCGCACCAGCAAAACATCGTGCCGGTGGTATCAGAAGCGCTCAAGCGTGCCGGTATTAACGCGAAACAGCTGCATGCTATTGCCTTCACTCGCGGTCCCGGGCTCATGGGCTCATTGCTCGTGGGCGGCTCTTTCGCGAAAGCCTTTGCTATGGCCCTTAATATCCCGCTCATTGAAGTGAACCATATGCAGGCGCATGTGCTCGCGCATTTCATCGAGCCAGGTCCTTCTCCTCAATTTCCCTTTCTCTGCCTTACGGTTTCAGGAGGACATACCCAGATCGTATTGGTGAAAGATCATCTTGACATGGAAGTGCTTGGTGAAACAATGGATGACGCGGCAGGCGAAGCCTTTGATAAAGCCGCCAAGATCATAGGCCTTCCCTATCCCGGCGGACCGATGGTGGATAAGCTCGCGAAGAGCGGCGACCCCAAGGCGTTTCCTTTTCCATTCCCGGAAAGCCCGGGGCTTAATTTCAGCTTCAGCGGATTAAAGACCTCGTTCCTGTATTTCATTCGAGATAAGGTAAAAGAAGACGCTGATTTCATTGAGAAGCGTAAAGCCGACATCTGCGCCTCTATACAAGCCGCCATCTTACGGATCCTGATCAGCAAACTGAAAAAAGCCAGCCAGCAAACAGGAATAAAAGAGATTGCCATCGCGGGCGGTGTTTCTGCCAACAGCGGACTACGAGAATTGCTCCTGAAAGAAAAAGAGCATTCGGGCTGGAATATTTACATCCCGCCCTTTGAATATTGTACTGACAATGCCGCGATGATTGCCATTACCGGTTATTACAAATACCTCCGCAAAGAGTTCGCGGGACAAGAGGTTATTTCCACCGCCCGATACCAGCTCTGATGAAAAAGAACAGCCGCAGGGATTTTATACGCAAGGCAGCCATTCTGCCACTATTCCCTTCGGCAATTCCGCATGTTGTTTCCGCTTTCGGAGTTTCAGCGATAAAACCACCGGCATTAAAACCAGGTGATACAGTGGCCATCGCCTCTCCTGCCGGAGCCGTATGGGATGAGAAACAAGTGCAGGTGTTCATTTCCATTTTGGAGAAGCTGCAACTGAAGGTGGAAACAGGCGCTACGATAAAGAAGAAGTTCGGTTATTTCTCGGGCACCGACGAAGCCCGCGCTAAAGAACTGAACGGTTATTTCAGGGATAATTCCATTAAAGGCATTTTCTGTATGAAGGGCGGCTGGGGCTGTGCCCGTATCCTCGACCTGCTTGATTATTCCCTCATCAAAGCCAATCCCAAACCTTTAATGGGCTTCAGCGATATTACCTCATTGCTTATCGCGATCAATGCCCGAACAGGTCTGGTGACCTTTCACGGGCCGGTAGGAAATTCGGGCTGGAACGAGTTCAGCAGCGCCTATGTGCAAGGCCTGCTGATAAAGAAAGAAGCTGCGCTTCTCAACACAGGGCCCAAGCCCGAGGATGCGCCGGTAGTATTTACCCCTGGTAAGGCCAAAGGAGTTCTGGTGGGTGGAAACCTGAGTGTGGTGGCCAGCATCATCGGATCAAAATACCTTCCTGACTGGAGCGACAAGATATTATTTCTGGAAGAAACCTCAGAGGAACCTTACCGTATCGATCGCATGCTTACACAGCTGAAGCTGGCAGGTGTACTGGGCAGTATCCGGGGACTGGTATTCGGCAAGTGCGTGAAGTGTGAGGCCGAAGAACCCGAGAAGGCTTTTACTTTCATGCAGGTATTGGAGCAGCACCTTAAGCCATTGGGCATTCCCGCCTTTTACGGTGCCATGATAGGCCACATTGAGAACAAGCTTACAGTTCCCATTGGTATTAATGCAGAGATGAATGCTGAAAAGGGAACGATACAATTACTGGAGAGCGCGGTAAGCTAGCGCTTGCGGTATTTCTGGATGTCGGGCTCGTAGGTCCTAAGCAATTGCTCATACTCCTCCTTGCCTATTTTGTATATCCTCCGGAAAAGCGGGTTGTATTCGTTGGAGATGTATTTTCCTATGGGATATTCCTTTCCGTCAACCACTAAGGAACCTTCGGCTATCAACTCCATCTCCTCCTCAGGCATCACGTAAAATGAAACCTCGCGCTCTTTGTTCAGCGCGAACTTGTTCTGTTCTGATCTCTTTTTATCGAATAACCTGAAGCTTAACACTTCTCCCTTATTGTAATCGTAGCTGTCATTGTCAGGAATAAAGTTCAATTCCACTTTGCGGCGCGCGGTATTCAGCTTCTCGCGATAATAGATCTCATGCGCGCCTTTCATGGTATCGGGCGGTGTAATGGTGATCCTGAAATAATTGTTCTTCCCCTCGTTGAACCATTGGTTGACCTCGCGTGTAACAGTGAATCCTCCGGCCTTTGTTTCCTGCAGCACGCGGTTAGGAATAAAACTGTTGTCATCTTCATGATCGATGAGACCATTGGTGATGTCCATCTTCAGCGCGGGCTGCGCCAGCAAGGCCTTGAGGCTAAGTGTAGCGCCGGTTCGCATCTTCCTGGGTTTGCGGTCGAGGGTGAAGTAAAAGCTTCCGCGAACAGCGCCCGATGTAAGCCCGGGTTTTGTTCGTATCCATACGATCTCATCCACCGATCCGTGCTCCTTCGCCTTGTCATCAATGAACAGCTCCAGTTTCCTGGTATCTTTCTTGCTGGTGTTCCAATACACATCGCGGTAAGGCGGGGTGGATACCTTCACGATCGTTACCGGGAAGGGGAATGTATCCATCACCGCGGCCCTTCCGGCCATATAGGGGGTTTCGAGCTTGTAATTGATCTCGTATAAACCCGGACTCAGCTCTTTGATGCTGCGCTTTACAGAATACGTAAGTTTCGTTTCCAGCGAAGGATCCTTCGTGATCTCGTACCGCATCCTGCTTACCGACACACCTCCCGAGTAATACCGTATCGAATCTGGGGTCGCCTTCCTTCCGGTTACATAGCCAAAACCGTCTTTGATCATTTCATTACCCGAACTATCTATATACGACATCAGGTAAGGAAATTCTCCCTTATAGATCTCGAGGCTTGTTTCCTTTCCCTTTTTATACTCGCGTCGCTGCTTCTGATAGTTGTTCCAATAAATGATAGCTCCGCCCGGCTCTATGGCATAACCATTCCCATCGCGATAGGTTATTTGTCCTTGCGCGGTCTTCCTTAAATAGTATCGGCTTTTGCCATTCGTATGGCTCTCGTAATCCACATTGCCGTTAACATCTTTCGAGAACCAGGTACCTGTGGGCTTATTGGCGGTATACTCGCTGAACTTCGTAGTGTCGCCCGAATAGGTAAGTGTGAGATAATAGTTCCTGGCCCCTTCCTTGATGCTCCTGGTGATATAACCTGGATAGCGCTGCATCGTTACACCATTTCCATCCTTATCCTTCTTCTCCAGCCTCGTGATATTACCTTGTTCATCCCAGGCGTACTCATACTTCGCCGGTTCCTCTATGGCAGCCCTGTGAAAACGCATATTCCTTCTCAGGAGATTGATCGGCACCGCGTCGCCGAGGGGAGTAAGGAAGCCGAAGTCCTTCATTCCTTTCTCGTCAAATGAACCCTTGAAGTAGGCGTAATCGGAATTGATGATATTGGTTAGATAGAGCGGCCCCTCAAACTTCCCCTTTAGGAAGACGAAGGCGGCAAGCTTTTTCCCGGTCTTCACATGATAGATCGTAAGCGGTCCTTCCAACTTGCCATCCTTATAATTAAAACGCATTCCTATGGGAGCACTGTAAGGCCCGCGGTTCAACTCGCGTTCCTGCCATGGAACCCAGGTCCATTCACCTTCTCTCTTTCCTTCTTTGTAAACACCTCTCAGGTAATGTGTTTCGGTCTTGTACATCCAGGCGCCTTCCCTCCTGCCCTTTGAGTAATTGCCGATCGAATAATTGCTGAACTTCTTGGGGTCCTTTGTGTAAACATCGTCGATGAACACTGGCGGGGCCTGCAACAGCTTTGATGTATCGGCCGCTGTTAACCTAATAAGCGTATCCTTTTTGCCATTGTAACCAAAGCCGATCCAGGTTCCTTCCCGAAGGCCATTGTGTATCTCGCCCGCTTCGTAGTTGAAGGTATATACCAGCAAGGGCTCCGTAAGCGCGTTGTTATCGGTAAGCTTACTAAACCAGGCCGCGTTGTCGAAATAAGTAAAGTCCTTTACCGACCTCAGGTATTCCTTTACCTCGTCGTTCAGCTTTTGCTGCTTCATCAGCGCTTCTGTATAGTCGCGGTAGTTCACTCCTGCCGACCTGGCGGGCCAACTAATAATGCGCTTATCGCCACAGAAATATCCTTCACCGTTCTTTACCAGGTATTTTCCATCAGCATTTTTGATATAATTAAAGTGGGTGATGGTGTCCTTGCCGTCAGCTACAGCCATTACCTCTCGCTCAGCAAATACCTTCTGCTTGCTTTGCTTCTTTTCAAAGCATTGAAAAGCCCTGGTTTCATTATGAGAACTATAATAGAAATACTGTTTAAGGCTTGCTTGTGAGAAAACACCCAGTGGAAGTACCGTAAGGCAGGCAGCAATTACTCTATGGAGATCCGCTCTCATTGTTCAATAACGAAAATAGCAGGAAAATGTGGAAAGACCGTCTTCATACAAGATCGCAATACCAGAAACCATGTTTGCTTCCTTCCAGCTGAAGAGGTTTGTACACCTTTTCGCCAACAGAAAAACTGATCTCCCTTTCGAATATTGGCCCCGCATAACAAAAGGTATGGAACTCGCCATTTTCCCCGCAAGGGTCCACCTTTGATGGCAGGTTCTTAATAAACTGATTATCAATTACTTTACCTACATCACTTTCAGTCAAAAACGAATCACTTATACAGCAGGTTATCGTCTTAAATCCCAGGGCCAGAAATTCCTGGATCAGCAGCGAGGTATCTTCCTTCCATAAAGGGAATACCCCTTTCATTCCTGCCCGCTCCAGTTTTTCCTCCCTGTACTTACGCAGGTCCTCGAGGAAAATATCACCGTGTATCACTTGAAGAATACTTTCGTCCCTGAAGCGCTCCATCGCTACAGCCATTTGCCTCTCATATTCCTCATTCGTTCCTTCTCTCACCCACACCTTTACCAATGGCATCCCAATAGAATCCGCTTGCTTGTTAAGCAGCTCTTCCCTCACACCGTGCATCGATATCCTCTTGAATTCCTCGTTGAGCGTGGTGAGCAAGTATTTTACGTCATACTTCCCTTCCTTTAGCACTCTGTACAATGCCAATGACGAATCCTTGCCGCCGCTCCAGCAAAACACCGCCGGTATTTTTTCCATAGCCGAATATACCCAATAAAAAAGTGCTGCCTTTTGAGCAGCACTTTTATTGTTTTATGAGAGGTTGTTACCTAACCAAGCTTACGTGGCCAATGTACTGGTGCTTATGGCCAATGTAGTCCTGCGTCGCCACTTTCCAAACATATACATCTTGCTGAGCGATGTCCTTACCACCGTTGGCGCGTCCATCCCATCCTTTGAACAGGTCAGATGTTTCGAAGATCAGGTTACCCCAACGGTCGAAGATCCAGAGCTTGAAGTGCGCGGGATCGATACCGATACCTTTCACATTCCATATATCGTTCACGCCGCTTCCATCAGGAGTAAAGGCGTTGGGAGCCCACAGTTCGTAGTCGCCGCCGATGCAGATAAGCCTTTCGGTAGTATCAGGACAGTTGTACTGGTTGTCGGCGATCAGTTCCACCATATAACATCCGCTATCCTTATACATGTGCACAGGATTCTGGAGGCTGGAAGTGTTATTGCTGCTTCCGCTTTCACCGAATGTCCAGGTCCAGGTGCTCGCTCCCACGCTCTGATCGGTAAAGGTGATGGTGGGATTGAGAATGGTAGTGGGCTGCGGTGTGGCGGCAAAGGCCGCTACCACGTTGGGGAATACATTGATGTATCCGTTCTTCACCAGTGTGCTGGTACAACCGTTGATGTCTGTAATAGTAAGTGTTACGTTATAAGTTCCGGGGTTCTTATAGCAATGCTGCGCGTTATTGCCGCTGCCAACGTTGCCATCACCAAAATCCCATACCCAGTTATTGATATTGGCAGTGGTACAAGTAAAGGTTACGCATAAAGGCGCGCAACCTGCTGTATCGTTTCCACTGAATACCACAACCGGTGAAGGTATGGTAGTGATCTGCGCGGTGGTGGTGGCAGTACAACCATTAACATCAGTAGCAGTTACGGTGTAAACACCAACCGCAAGACCGGTTGCCGATTGCGTTAATTGTCCGCCTGACCATGCGTAGTTAAATCCGCCTGTTCCGCCGGCTGCTGTCGCCGAAACGGTGCCCATTGATTTACCCGAGCAGGTAATGCCATCGGTAGCGGTCACAGTGACCACAGTGGGTTCAGTTACAGCTACTGTTGCGGTAGCGGTACATCCATTGGCGTCAGTAACCGTTACGGTATAGTTGCCTACGCCGAGGCCTGTTGCCGTTTGTGTTGCCTGAGATCCTGCTGACCACAGGTAGGTATAGGTACCGAAGCCGCCGGTAGCAGTTACACTTGCCGTTCCGGTAGCTGTTCCATTACAAAGGGCAGGTACCGATGAAGTGTTAAGGCCGGGGCCAACAGCGCCTGTGATCTGTACAGTGGCAGTGCTGGTACAACCGTTGTTATCAGTGATCTGTACGGTATAGGTTCCCGCTGAAAGACCTGTAGCCACTTGGGTGGTCTGGCCGTTTGCGCTCCATGAGTAAGTATAAGAGCCCGCACCGCCGTTACCGGAAGCTGAAGCGCTTCCAAACGCGGCACAGGTAGCGTTATTTATATTGGTGACCGAGGCTGTTGGGCCCGCGGTGCCCAAAATGCTCACCGTAGTACTGTTCTTACATCCATTCACATCGGTTGCCGTTACGGTATAAATACCCAGGTTAAGACCTGTAGCCGTTTGCGTGGATTGTCCGTTGCTCCATGAATAGGAGAAGGCTCCGGTACCACCCGCACCACTCGCTGTGGCAGTACCGCCATTGGTACAAGTGGCATTGGTAGAACCAGTAATGCTGGCTACCACCGCAGGAGGCGCGGTAATAGAGAATGTTTTTGTATTACTACAGCCCGTGGCATCGGTTACGGTCACCGTATAGGTGCCGGCGCCAAGACCGGTAGCGTTCTGAGAGGTTTGACCGTTGCTCCATGAGTAAGTATACGGTGATGTACCGGTGCTTACGGTCGCGGAAGCAGTTCCTGTAGTACCACCGAAACAAAGAGGATTGTTAGTAGCAGTGGTATAGGCTACGTTACCGCCGGTGGAGCTAACCACAACGGTTTGCGTATTGATACCGCCCGCGCAGCCGTTGGCATCAGTAACAGTAACTGTATAAGTACCTGCTGAAAGGCCGGTAATGGAAGACGATGATTGTCCATTGCTCCACTGGTAAGTGTAAGCGCCACCGTTACCACCCGAAGCGCTTGCTGTTGCGGTTCCGCTGTTGGCGCCGCCGCAACCGGTGCCGGTAGAAGTAGCGTTCACATTAATAGTAGGCTGACAGGGATTCAGGCCGCCAAAAGAACCTACAAAGGCAACGCCAGCCACCAGTACTTCATTATTGATACCCATCGCCACATCGTACACAGGACCAGTCATAGGTATGGATGTTACGAACGTAAGCGTTGAGTCATATTTCCTTACAGAGTTTTGTGTTCCTACATAAACGTTGCCGCAGCCGTCAACACAGATACCGCTGTTTTGCTGGAATACTGTTCCGGGGATCGCGATGTTGGAGATAGCAACACCATTGGAAACGTTACGCTTGTACACCACAAGTCCATCGTAAGTATAAACGTATTTAGTAGTAAGCGCGATGCCGTTCCAGCCGTTAAAGCCCTGGCTGCAGAAACCGCCCGAGGTGTTGGTGTACATCTGTCCGCCCTCACCCTCAAGATAACCATCTACCACACTCCAGGTAACACCGAAAGCCGGGTTCTGTTTCGCGAGGAAGTTACTTGCCGCAACGCCTGTAGCCGAACAGCCCGCAGAAACGTTGAGACTATAGGGGTTACCTGCTATATCGATCGCCAGAACCCTGAGTTCCTGGCTGCCGGTCACAAAAGAAACGTTGGAGAGCATGCCCGTATTTACGTTCACGTTCGCCACCTGTTTGCCCTGGATAAATCCGCCGGCGATCAGGTATTTGTAGTTACAGTCGAACGCCAAACGCCAGATCTCGTTAGAGCCGCCTACGTTGGTAGTATAGGTAGTGGTACCTGCAGGAGAAAGCTTAATGATCATGCCGCCCCATGCACCGTCGGAAATGTAACAGTTGCTGGTGAAGTCGAGCGCCATATCGCCATACCATTTGCCGGGAAGCGCGGTAGTGGCATACGACCAAAGCAGCGCTCCACCGCTGGTATATTTCTTAATAATGTATCCGCCAGAACCTGATACGCCGGTTCCGCCGCCATACACATACACTTCACCAACTACGTTCTTGGTGATATCGTAAGCCCTGTTCAACTGGGGAAAAGCCGGGTTGATGGTCCAGGGATCGATGATAAGGGTCTTGCTCTTGTCGTAAGTTCCAAGCTTGAACGAAGCAATGTTGCCGTCGAGTTCGAAAGAGGAATTAACAATATTGCTGTGGTCGTTATCGTAGAAAGTAACGGGTGCCTGGTCGATGATATCGCCAAAAGGCTTTAAGGTCATCCGGATATTGCCATCCTTATCTTTTGAAACACCGTCGCCGCCGGTATATTTCATTTTTACTTGCGAAGGGTCGGCGCCGGGATGAACGATAAGTGAATACTTGATGCCTTCTTTTTCATGGAAGGTATACACCACATCGATGCCGGGATAAAGGTCTTTGTAAGTGATCTTCCTGTAAGCGGGAACGAAGTGAATGCCTGTATTCACTTTTTTGGTCTGGAAGTTCCAGTAGTCGGCCGTCTTGTCCTCTGATACGATCTTCACATTGGGGTTGGAATTGAGCCATTCCATGTGAACGGTGAGCAGGTCGTATTCCATGCGCTCGCGGTCTTCTTCCGGATCAGGCTTTTCCTTGTGAGGTTGTGTGCCCGGACGCAGCCTCGCGTGGTCATAACGATAGGTCATGCCTTTGGCGGTAAAGAACTTTTGAACACCGATAAAGGTGGTGCCGAAATATATCTGCGAGTTCTTCAGGTCGTCCATCCCGTCGAACTGACCACGGTTCTCAATGAAAACCTTGTCATCGTAGGGGTTGGCCACCCAGCCTTTAGTGCCGTCTTTGTTCGAAGACTTGAGCGCCTGGGCGCTCATTTGAGTGGAAATACTGAAGAAAGAGGCAAAAAGTACACTGGTAAAAAGTGCTTTTGCGAGGGTTGAAAAGTTTTTCATTAGGGGCAGTTTAATTTACAAAAATGTTAAAAAAAGAGCATAATTCCAAATGTTGCTATATACTAAGGATGCAAAAGGCTGCGGAAAGGTTGCATCTATTACTGGATAATACTTAACTTTAGGTCGGAAATTCCATGATTTTCGACAAAATAGACATCCGGAAGGCCCTTGTGAAAGAGCAGGAAAGGCAAACTTCTATCCTTGAGGAGGTGCAGCATGTGCTGCAGTTATCGAGCGACAAGGATAAGGACGTTATACGCCGCATCAAAAAAAGAAAGGACTCTATTGATTCGCTTCCTTTTATGCCTGACAAAGAAGACAAGAAGAACATTTTTTCGCTCAACGATATACGGAGCATATGCATCAAGTATCGCCTTCGTTTCCTTAACTCCTCCCATTTTGCAGCTGAGATACCGTACGAGGCCATTTCCAAAGTACATGCTTTTGAAAAAAAATATGGTTTCAGGATCGAAGACTTCAAGATCGTTGCCCCTGATACGGTGTTCAAGCTTCATGATGTTAACAAAGACCCCTTGCTGCTGGCAAAGCTCGGCGACGATGCCTATTACCTCATTCACAAATGGGGCGACGATATGAAATGGTACCGCAATATTCTTTGCTATCCTTTTCGCAGTTTCTTCACATTCCTCCCCTCGGTATATATCCTTGGGCTTATTATCGGCTTTTCAATGCCCATTGCCTGGATGAACGCAAGGGCTGAGCACGAGATCTATTACAGGATATGGTTGTCTGTCCACTTTTTTATAGCGCTCACCGGATTCTTTGTTTTCCTGGGCGCTGCCTTTCACCGTAATTTCAGTGCCGTAAACTGGAGATCACATTATTTCAATGGCTGAGAGCGCCCCCCAAAAGATACAGGCAGAAGCAAAGATGGACCTGGAGGAAGAGAAGAAGGAGATCCTTAATCGCTACCGCCATCTCTTAAAAGCTTGCCGCCGAAAGCTGGAGAAGGGTGACAAGCAGCTGATCCGTAAAGCTTTTAATATCTCCCTGGAAGCGCACCGCGACATGCGGCGTAAATCAGGGGAACCCTATATTTTTCACCCCCTGGCAGTGGCGCATATATGCGCCGAAGAGATAGGCCTGGGAACGACTTCCATTGTATGCGCATTGCTGCATGATGTGGTGGAAGATACCGATCTCACGCTCGACGATATCAAGGGCATGTTCGGCGACAAGGTGGCGAAGATCATTGACGGCCTTACCAAGATCTCGGGAGTGTTCGACCAAACATCTTCACTGCAGGCGGAGAACTTCCGGAAGATGCTGCTCACCCTCTCGGATGATATCCGCGTGATCCTCATCAAGCTTGCCGACCGCCTGCACAACATGCGCACGCTCGACTCGATGAAGCGCGACAAGCAGCTGAAGATCGCTTCTGAAACACTTTACCTGTACGCTCCCCTCGCCCACCGTCTTGGTCTAAACGCCATCAAAACGGAAATGGAAGACCTGGGGCTTAAATACACCGAGCCGGATGTGTTCCATTCCATACAGCAAAAACTAAAAGACACCGAGCCTGAGCGCAAACGTTATATAAATAAGTTCATCCTTCCTATCAAGGAGATCCTCGAAGAGCAGGGCTTTAAGGCCAAAGTGTACGGACGGCCGAAATCCATCTTCTCCATCAATAACAAGATGAAGAACAAGATCGTCCCTTTCGAGGAAGTGTATGACATCTTCGCCATTCGCATCATCACGAGCTCAAAAACAGAGGATGAGAAAGCCGATTGCTGGAGGATCTATTCTATCGTCACCGATTTTTATCATCCCAGTCCTGACCGGCTGCGCGACTGGATCTCTACCCCCAAGGCCAACGGCTACGAGTCGCTGCATACTACGGTGATGGGCCCCGACGGAAAATGGGTGGAAGTACAGATACGCAGCGAACGTATGGACGAGGTAGCCGAAAAAGGGTACGCGGCCCATTGGAAATACAAGGACACCGGTACCGAAAGCCAGCTCGATGAATGGATACGAAGGATACGTGAGTTGCTGGAAAGCCCCGAGGAGAACGCGATGGACTTCATCGACGACTTCAAGCTCAACCTCTTCGCCGAAGAGATATTCACCTTCACTCCCAAAGGAGAGATGCGTACCCTGCCCGTGAACTCCACTGCGCTCGATTTTGCCTTTGACATTCACACCAAGGTGGGTGAAAAATGCATCGGCGCCAAGGTGAACCATAAACTGGTTCCGCTTAGTTACCAGCTCAAAAGCGGCGACCAGGTGGAGATCATTACTTCAGGCAAGCAATTGCCTAAGGAAGACTGGCTGGGCTTCGTAGTGACCGCCCGCGCCAAATCCAAGATCAAGAACGCGCTGAAAGAAGCCAAGAAAAAAGTGGCCGAGGAAGGACGGGAAATGCTGGAACGCAAGTTCGATCACCTGAAGCTCGACTTCACGGTGCAGAACATACAGGATATCGTACATTATTTCAAACTCCCCAGCAGCCAGGAACTGTTCTACAAGGTGGCCGTGGGAAGCATCAACCTGAAGCACATCAAAGATTTCCACAAGGACAAGATAAAAGGAGTATTAAAGAGCAAGACCGCGCATAAGAAAAAGGAAGCACCCAGCCCGAACACCCTCGAGCATATCGTCTCTTCTGTAAGGGGAAAATCGGACATGCTGGTGCTTGGGGAGAATCTCGACAAGATCGACTACAAACTTTCCCCCTGCTGCAATCCTATTCCCGGCGATGACGTGTTTGGTTTTATCACCATCAACGAAGGAATCAAGATCCACCGTGTCACCTGTCCCAACGCGGTGCAGCTCATGTCGAACTACGCCTACCGGATCGTAAAGGCGAAATGGACCGGCCAGGAGATGATCTCCTTCCTTGCCGGCATACGGGTAACAGGTATCGATGACGTAGGCATTGTGAACAATATCACGAAGATCATTTCAAACGAACTGAACGTAAACATGCGCTCCATCAGCTTCGACAGCAACGATGGCATCTTCGAGGGCACCATCATGGTGTTCGTGCATGACACCAACCACCTTACGGGCCTTATGAAAAAACTAAAGAAGGTGAAAGGTGTTCTCAATGTCAACCGCACCGACAGCAATTAATTATTCCCTCCTTCCTATTTGATTTTATTTACTACTTTTAAGCGCTAAGCGCAACAATGAACGCGGATACCAAAGAGACCGTTCGCCAGATATTCATCAAATACCTGGAAGAAAGAAAACACCGGAAGACCCCCGAGCGCTTCGCCATACTCAACGAGATCTATTCCAACAAAGGTCATTTCGACATCGAGTCGCTGTACATTCACATGAAGAACAAGAAGTACCGCGTAAGCCGCGCTACTCTTTACAATACCATTGAGCTATTGCTCGATTGTAACCTGGTGACCCGTCACCAGTTCGGCAAGAACATCGCCCAGTTCGAAAAATCGTTTGAATACCGTCAGCACGATCACCTCATTTGCGAAGACTGCGAAAAAGTGTTCGAGTTCTGCGATCCGCGTGTGCAGCAGATCCAAAAGATGACGGAAGACATCCTGCAGTTCAGGGTCACCCATCATTCGCTTACCTTTTACGGCAAGTGCAGCAAGCTGGCGAAGAAATCGGGCTGCGAACATTTTCATTCCCTTAAGTCCTGATCCTTTATGCAGTTCTTCCACAACACCACACAAGAATTCGACGTCACCGTAATTTCCCTTCAGGGCGAGCTCATCGACCGCAACCAGGGAAAGGCGTTGCTCAGCGAGATAGACACACTGGTGGCAGAACGCCATCTTAAATACGTATTCGACCTGGCGGGACTTAAATACATCAACAGCAGCGGGCTCAGTGTGCTGATCAACATCCTAACTAAAGTGCGCAAGCTGGGTGGCGAGGTGATCATCTCCAGTGTATCCGCCAAAGTGAACGAACTTCTTATCATCACCAAGCTGCACACCATATTTACTGTTACCGACAGCATCGATAAAGCCATTGCCAAGCTGAAGTGATCCCTGCACTAAAAAAACCGAACCTATGAAAGTAGATGTCCTCCTGGGCCTCCAATGGGGAGACGAAGGAAAAGGAAAGATCGTTGACGTTCTTACCCCCAAGTATAACATCATCGCCCGCTTCCAGGGCGGCCCCAACGCGGGACATACCCTGGAGTTCAACGGCATTAAGCACGTGCTGCATATTATCCCCTCAGGTATATTTCATGGCAACTCCATCAACATCGTAGGCAACGGTGTGGTGATAGACCCTGTCATCTTCAAGAAAGAAGTAGATGCGCTCAAAAAGATGGGCGTGGATGTAAAGTCGAGACTGCTGCTCTCCAAAAGAGCGCACCTCATCCTTCCCACGCATCGCCTGCTGGATGCCGCTTCGGAAGCATCGAAAGGAAAAGAGAAGATAGGTTCTACACTAAAGGGTATTGGTCCTGCCTATATGGATAAGACCGGCAGGAACGGGCTCAGGGTGGGCGATATCACACTTCCCGATTTCAAAAAGAAATATGATTTCCTCGTTGCAAAACATAAACAGATACTTGATGGCTATAAGTTCTCTTATAACCTCAAAGAACTGGAAGGCCCCTGGCTGGCAGCTACCGAGGAGCTGAAAGAGCTTGAGCATATTGACAGCGAGCATTACCTGAACAAGGCGCTGCACGGTAAAAAAGCGATCCTTGCTGAAGGAGCCCAGGGCTCTTTGCTCGATATTGATTTCGGATCCTATCCCTTTGTCACTTCCTCCAACACCATTTGCGCCGGCGCCTGCACAGGCCTCGGCATCGCTCCTTCACGCATCGGTGAGGTGATCGGGATATTCAAAGCCTATTGCACCCGTGTAGGCAGCGGCCCCTTCCCTACCGAACTGGAAGATGAGACCGGAGAACTGCTCCGCAAGAACGGCAATGAGTTTGGCTCCACTACGGGCCGTCCACGCCGCTGCGGATGGCTCGATCTGCCCGCCTTGAAATATGCTATCATGGTAAACGGTGTCACCAGCCTTATCATGATGAAGGCCGATGTACTTAGCAGCTTTGAGACCATTAAGGTGTGTACGCACTATATGCACAATGGGAAAAAGACCGACCAGCTTCCCTACGACATTTCACCAGGCCAGGTAGAACCGGTGTATCACGAACTGAAAGGCTGGAACCGCGATCTTACCACGCTTCATTCCATCGGCGATATTCCCGAGGAACTCAATGATTACATCCTTTTCCTTGAGAAAGAGCTGGGTGTCCCTATCAATATCGTATCGGTGGGGCCTGACAGGACACAGACCCTGCTCCGTAACGGGGTGTTGGCGTAATCTTTGTTTGCATTTGCCGCCCTGCAAAACAGGGTACCTATGAAAAAAGCGCTGCTCATACTTTTCCTTGCCGCTCCATGCTTTCTCTATTCACAAAAAAAAGTGAAACAGATCGAGTTCCGAGGCGCCAATTCACTGGAGGTGGCACCTGATATTGCAAAGGGTGCCAAAAGGTTGATCGGCAACGTTTCCTTCGCGCATGACAATGTGGTGATGTACTGCGACAGCGCCTATTTCTATTCCAGCAATAAGCTCGATGCCTTTGGCAACGTGCGCATCCAGCAAGGCGATTCCATTAGTCTTTATGGTGATCTTCTCAAATATGACGGCAATACCCGTAAGGCCGAGATGCAGAAGAACGTACGCATGGTGGAAAAGGACATGAACCTTACCACCGATTTCCTCTATTACGACCTGAGCACCAATGTGGCTTATTACACCACCGGCGGCACCCTGACCAGCAAGAACAATACGCTCAAAAGCCAGCACGGCTATTACCACAGTGCCAGCAAGGAGTTCTCATTTAAAAAAAATGTAGTGCTCACCAACCCCGAGTACCAGATGAACTGCGACACGCTGCGCTACAACACACTTAACAAGACCGCTTATTTCCTGGGCCCTACCACCATCAAGAGCAATGGCAATTTTATTTATTGTGAAGACGGCTGGTATGATACTAACCGCGACGTTTCCCGTTTTAGCCGCAAAGCCTACATCATAAGCAGGGAACAAAAGCTAAGGGGCGACAGTGTTTTCTACGACCGTAAAAAAGGATTCGGAAGGGCTGTGAAGAATGTTTCCATTACCGATACCATTCAGAACCTTACAATAAGGGGCGATTACGCGGAGAACTATGAGGAAAGCCAGCGCTCCATCGTAACGGGCAACGCGCAATTGGTGCAGGCTTATGACGGCGATACGCTCTTCCTGCATGCCGATACCCTGAAGGCAGCAATGGAAAAGATAAAGGATATAGAACATCGCGTCCTGTTTGCCTACCGCAAAGTGAAATTCTTTAAATCAGACATACAGGGGAAATGTGACTCACTGGTATATACCTACAGCGATTCCACTATGCGCCTGTTCCGCGGGCCGGTGCTTTGGTCGGAAAAGAACCAGTTGACAGCTGAAAAAGTGGAGCTGGTGACCAGCAATGGCGAAATGAAGTCGATGCGGCTGGAGAATACCGCTTTCATTATTTCACAGGAGGACACTACGAAGTTCAACCAGATAAAGGGAAAGAACATGAGGGGCAGCTTTGTGGATAACAAACTGCGCAGGATCTACGTGGAAGGCAACGGACAAACCCTTTATTTCGCCAAGGACAAGAACAAGATCATTGGGGTGAACCGCTCCGACTGCAGCGATATCCTGATCCTGCTGAAGAACAACGAGATCGAAAAGATCACTTTCATTACCAAGCCCGATGCCACCCTTCACCCGCCGGGAAGCCTTCCTGCGGAGGAAATGAAACTAAAGGACTTCATCTGGAAAGGAGACGAACGCCCGCTCACAAGGAACGATATCTTCAGGCGATAACCCCTCGACTCCGCTCGGGGTGACGACGTTGTCAGGCTGAGCGGAGTCGAAGCCTTCTCTTACTTCGCTTTACTGAACTCACCATAGAAGGTGATGTCCACATCGTCGCCAAGCGAGTTAGTATCGGCACCGCCCACACCAAACTCAGTGCGTTTCATTTTGGTAGTGGCAGTCACTCCGAGCAGCATCTTGTCTTTCGCGTAAGGATGTTCCTTGTTAACGTTCACCAGGAAAGTAACTTCGGCTTTTTTCGCAACTCCCTTTACAGTGAGAGTTCCGCTGAACAAAAACTCCTTGTCGCTCTTCTTGGTCACTTTCTCCGACTTAAAAGTCGCGTTAGGGAATTTGGTCACATCAAAGAAGTCAGCTCCTTTCAGGTGCTCGTCACGGCCTTCAGAACGGGTGTCGATGCTGGCAGCGTCAATAGTTACGTTCAGCGAGCTTCCATCAGGATTGGCCGGGTCGAAGCGCAGGGCCACATCATATTTTTTGAAGCCGCCCATAAGAGGTGTGCCCAGGTGCGCCACAGTGAAGCTCACCGATGAATGTGTGTTATCCAGTTTCCACTCCGCGGCATCGGCCGGTGATTTAACGGAAGGGATAAAGCTGCTGAGGCCGGTAAGCACCAGTGCTGCGGCCAGTATCATTGTCGTTTTTTTCATTGTAGATCGGTTTTAGAATGATTGATTTCCGCAAATATATGTATATACATGTAATTTCAGCGGATCGAAACGTTAATAATTGTTAACAATCCTCAAAACAGTTATTTCAGCTGGTCCTGGCCAGGTGCGCCAGGTACTCTATGAGCAGAAACTGGTACGTGGTGAGAAGGCACACATAATGAACGAGCTGGTCAAAGCCTACGGCAACAAAGAACCAGTGCTTCGACTCGCGCTGCGCCAGCCTGCTGGTGAGTTTGCTGGTAAAGAAATCGGTGATAAAATGCAGCACCCCGTTGGCCAGCGCGTAGATCGCCACCATGCCCGGACTGAACATCCGGAAGGCAAAAAAACTTCCGGCAAAGAGAACCACCGTATATACTAAAACGTGAATGGAGAGCCAGTACAGGCTCTTGCTCTTGTTCAGCGCCATCTTATCGTTCTGGAAAACAAAGTCGGCGACGAAATGAATGACCAGTATGGAAATGATGTATCTCATGATGATTGTTATTTAACGAACACCAGTTTTTTTGTTTCAGTAGCCTCCCCTGCTTTCAGTAAGCAGTAATAAATACCAGGTTGCAGCTTCTCCCCTTCTATCTTGTATGAATGCGCACCGGGCATCAGCTCCGAATTCTCAAGCAAGGATACCTCCCTGCCCAGCGCATCGAGGAGGATAAGCTTTACCTGCTGTTTTTTTTCCAGGTCAAATGAAATGTTCGCAATGCTGTTGAAGGGATTCGGCCATGCTTTCAAATCCCCCTCTGCCTTTGCCAGTTCCTTCACCGTTACAATGTCGGCTTTGCTGGTAATGTTAGCCGAAAAGATCCCTGAACTATGGGTTGCAACCACCACCAAGCCATCCGACACCCGTACATCGATCATATCCACCACCGCGTTGCCTATCACGTTGGTGGCTTGCTGCACCCAGGTGGTGCCATTGGCAATAAGCGTATCAGCGGCAAAAAGGCCTACTGTTGTTCCCACAAGGTATACGTTCCCATTACTTACGGGAATTATAGATGCCCAGCGCAGCGAAGGCCCGTTGCCGCCGCCAAAAATATTCTGCTCCAGGTTGCCCGCCACCTTCGACCAGGTAACCCCTCCGTCGGAAGTATAGAACAAACTGTACACACCGTAATTCGAAAACACGGCCAGCACCTTGTCACCATCATTGGGATGTACCGCTATGCAGCTCACAAAACCCGAAGGATGGAAACTGGAGGAGGAAATATCTACCGGTGTGGGTGTTCCGTTATTCGCGCCCGTCACTTTATAGATCTTTTGCTTATCGGTTCCGTAGTAAACCCTGTTGGCCGGTGTTTTACAAACCGCCACGGCTGTGATACGAGAACCTGCCGCAGGAACTGTATCTGACCAGAACACCCAATTGGTGCTGATCGAATCCCAATTCCCTGCCAAAGGAATACCTGAAAGGTCGTCGTTCCTCCAGAGGCGTTTTCCGCCTGCCATGTACATCAGCTTATTATTGTTAGGATCAAGGGCAAAGGGGTTGATGAACTGGTAGCCCTTCCCTCCTATCGGATCGATCCTCGCGAAGCCTGTTACACCGCCGCTGCCATTCAGTGTAGCCTTCATCATCTTGCCGTTCTGTATCGAGAAATAGAACATCTTCTGGCTGTCGGCAACAGCGCAATACGAACCATCGCCGCCTCTTGGCGTCACCCAGGGACTCGTATAGTTGGTGTTGTTAGTGTACCAGCTGCCGTTATCCTGCGCCCCGGCGATCACAATATTATTTCCCGGCACAGCATGATCAATGGCCACGGTATAGAACATGGTGCCCACATAACCATTATTGAGAGAGTTCCACACTACCGTATCGGCTTTATTGTCCTGCGTTCTGAAAACACCACCGTCGTTCGCTGAGAAAAGCACATCCGGGTTCGAGGGTAAAAATTCCAAACCATGCTGGTCAGGATGATGATCGGCGTACATATTCACCACCGGAAGCTTGGAGCCTTCTTCATATCCGCCAATAAAGCGCGTGTTGTTAGGTGTAGCGAAACCATCTTTAGAGCGATAGATATTTGTACCACCGATGAACACCGTATTGGTGTCGTTCGGTTTCACCTTCACTACCAGGTCGTACGATCCCTGGCAGTTAAACTTATCGAAGGGTCCGCCCGTAGTAGGCAGGTTCAGCGAAAGGTCTTGCCATACGCCGCCGGTACCGCTTCCGTTACCGCTCAGGTATTTGTATTTCCAGAGGCTGTTCCACTCCACTGTTCCAAGGAAATTAGTATCGGGCTGGCCAAAGCCGGGAGTATTGGCAAGCACCCATAGTTGGCTTTCATCGCCGGGTGCGCAGCCCAGCACCATACGATTGTACTTCGTAGGGAAGTTACTGGGAAGTATGTTCGTCCAGGTAGTTCCTTTGTCCGTAGACCTCCAGATACCTTTCTGTCCCCCATCGCTGCTCATGCTGCAGTACACCACGCCTGATGGTGTCACCAGCACATCGGTAAAGTAGGCGTTGCCGGTCCTTACCGCAAGCCAGTTAGTGCCGCCGTTCATACTACGGTACATAGCGCCGTAGGTAGCAGCGTAAACAATGTCGTTCGTTTTATCTGATGAATCGGTAGCGATGTTCCATATAAGGTCCCAGTTACTGTCGAAGCTCTGGGGAGTATTGCTGCAGGTAGCGCTCAATATGTTCCAGGTAAGCCCGCCATCGGTCGACTTATACATTCCGTTGCCCAGGTAATAAGAAGCGCTCGATCCGCTGGCAGAAGCACCGTAGGCTTCGCCTGAGCCGGTATACCAGGTAGCTGTTTTGCCGGCGCGCTTATCCTGCGCGATACAAGTTACTCCGTGGTATTGGTTCATGCCCGTGGTACGGGCCCAGGTGATGCCGGCATCGGTAGAGCGCCACATAGCCCCTGAAGCGGTTCCCGCAAGCAGAATGTTCTCGTTGGTTACATCCAGGGCAAAGGCCCTGGTCCTTCCGCCAACATTCCATGGTCCCCTTGGGTACCAGGTTGCTGTTGAAGAAGTTTTATAGCTTACAGAAGCGTCGTTGGGAAGTCCAGCCGCGAAAGCAAGTTCTTTCATACGCATGTGATAAGGTATCTCGCCGGTATTGGGATCGCGGAGCTTCATCCATTCATAGGCACCCCGTTCGTTCAAACCCTCGGGGTCACCTGCCCACATAGCGTCGCCCAGGGAAGGGGACACTTGCGGGGGGGTAACAACATCATTTTTAACGAAGAAATAGCAGCCTGCGCAAAGAAAAATGGCGGCAGCGGCAATTACCAGGTTTTTGTATCTCATGGAGGAAGGGGCTTGAGCTTCAAAAATAAGAAAATCCAACGGAAGACAGCGGAAACCAGACAATAGCGGCAAGGTACCTGTCAATCTGTGTCAGCCCTGTGACACTTTTGTCAGCCTTTTGGCGGCACTAACATTATTTAACAAAATGGTATGCCAATTGACTGCGGGGCTGGATTTCTTTAAGTAATTTTGCAGTACTAACCTTTTAAAACAGAAACAAAATGATCTTCGACCCGATCTTATTGGTTATTACCATTGTCTTCATGGTCATTGGCTTGGTGGTGAGCGCAAGACTCAAATCGGTCTTCAGTGAATATTCCAAAGAGCCCCTTTCTTCGGGCCTGAGCGGAAAAGAAGTAGCCGAAAAAATGCTCCGCGACCATGGTATCTTCGATGTGAAAGTGATCTCCGTTGAAGGGCAGCTTACCGACCACTACAATCCCCTTACAAAAACGGTGAATCTCAGTAACGACGTTTATAACGGCCGAAACATTGCGGCAGCCGCCGTAGCCGCCCACGAATGCGGTCACGCTGTTCAACATGCCGCGGCATATGCTCCCCTTAAGATGCGTTCCGCCCTGGTACCTGTCGTGAATTTCAGCAGCCGGATGATGAACTTCGTCTTTATCGGTATGATCTTTTTCGCGGCAAGTTATCACCTGTATAACCAGGCACTCCTTCTTTATATTGTTCTGCAGGCAGCCATCACCCTCTTTACGGTGATCACGCTTCCCGTTGAATACGATGCAAGCCGCAGGGCCCTTGCCTGGCTCGACCAGGTGCACCTCACAAGGGGCGAAGAATATGGTAAAGCCAAAACAGCTTTGGGCTGGGCGGCCAGTACCTATCTGGTAGCAGCCCTTGCTTCTATCGCAACACTGCTCTATTACATCATGCGGTATACCGGCAGCAGAGACTAAACAATTAGCGAATTAGCGAATCGAAGAATTAGCGAATGAAAGTCAATATTCTCTCATCCGCTAATTCGCTAATTTTTTCACTACTATTTTTCCTTCCTTCATTTTCTCAACATTCCTTCCAGGCCATTGTAACCAATGCGGATACGAAAGTGCCGCTGCCAGGCGCTATCATCGCCGTTAACGACCTCAACGGAAAGCTGGTAGCGGGAGGATCAAGCGATCTGTATGGAAGGACGCGTATCGGCGGCATTCCTGAAGGTGAGTTTCGCATCACCATTTCATTGCTCGGATTTATAAGTGATACACTGAAGGCTGATTTCCCGCGGCCTTTGGGGAGAGATACCCTTTGGGTGAACCTGCAGCCGAAGGCCTTCGAACTCGAAGAGTTTGTAGTTAGCTCCACGCGCAGTGGCAATTACGTGGAAGACACCCCGCTGAAAGTGGAAGTACTGGGCGGCGACGAGGTGGAAGAAAAAAGCGTGATGCAGCCGGGCAATATCTCCATGATGCTTAGCGAGTTTACCGGCATCCAGGCGCAGCAAACCTCTGCCACCTCGGGCAATGTGAGTGTAAAGATCCAGGGCCTCAACGGAAAATACACACAGATCCTTAAAGATGGCTTTCCTGTTTACGGAGGTTTTTCGGGGGAATTAAGCCTGATGCAAACACCGCCCCTTGACCTCAAGCAAGTGGAGATCATCAAGGGCTCCGCCTCCACCCTCTATGGCGGCGATGCCATCGCGGGTATCATCAACCTTATCAGCAAGGAGCCCAATGAAAAGCAAGACCTTAACTTCATTCTCAATCAAACCACGCTCGACGGCACCGATTTCGGTTCCTTCTTCAGTAAGCGTAACGGAAAACTGGGCATCACGCTAGCCACTTCAGGTACCAAGCAAACAGCTACCGATGTGAACGACGATTTCTTTACCGATCTCCCCGAACAGGAAAGGGCCAGCATCCATCCCAGGCTTTTCTTTTATTTCGATGATGATTCACGCCTGATATTGAGCATTTATTCAGGATTTGAAACACGTACCGGCGGCGATATAGTGGCTATCAACGATCAGCCCGACCTTTTTCACACCTTCGTAGAGAAGAACAAAAGTTCACGCAACTACTCCACGCTCCAGTTCAACAAAACATTCCACAACGGCGATGTGCTCACAGTAAAGAACAGCCTCAACCATTTTAACCGCTCCATCGAAAACAGCAGTTATAAATTCAAAGGAGTGCAGTTCAGCAGCTACTCCGAAGCTTCTTACCTTCTGAAGCTTGCCAAACATGATATCGTTACCGGCATCAATGTGTTCAACGACATCTTTACAGAGAACAAGAACCTCACGATCTACGACAGGGATTACACGCACTTTACCGTAGGTGGATTTGTGCAGGACGAATGGAAAGCCACAGAAAAAGTTTCCGTTCAGGGCGGCATGCGAGTTGACTTCCAGCAGCAATATGGCTGGTACGGCCTTCCGCAGCTTTCGGCATTATTCAAACTCTCCGATAAATTCACTGCCAGGATCGGCGGCGGAATGGGATACAAGGTGCCCAATCTATTTACAGATGAGGCCGAAGCAGTGGCTTATAAGAACGTGACCGCTCTTCCCTTCTCGCTCAAAGCGGAAACATCAATGGGTGGTAATGCCGATCTTCTTTATCGTACCAGGATGGGCGACAACTCCAGCATCACCATCAACCAAAGTTTTTTTTATACCCAGATCGATCAGCCGCTCGTACTGAGGGCCGATTCGCTGATCAATGGTGTGATCAGTTATACCAACGCGAATGATAACATTACCACTCAAGGCGCGGAAACGAATCTCAACCTCACCATTGGCGAGATCAACCTGGTGGCAGGCTATACCTTTACCGACGCGCGCCGCCATTTTGATACCGTGAATACCATTATGCCGCTTACAGCGCCGCACCGCCTGGCGCTCGACTTCATCTGGAACCAGGAAAACAACTGGAAGATAGGCCTGGAAGGATTTTACACTAGCAAGCAGCAGGTTAGCGACCATACCAGCCGTCCAGAGTACTGGACCTTCGGGGTGCTTGTACAGAAGACGATAAAGAACTACTCCTTTGTGATCAACCTGGAAAATATCTTCGACGAAAGGCAAACGAAACACGAAGCGATCGTGATACCACCTGTGAACAGTCCCACTTTCCGCGAGATATGGGCTCCCCCCTATGGCTTCATGGCCAATATCGCCCTCAGGATCAGCATTTGAAATGCTGGTGATTTTTTAAAAAATCACTACATTAGCCCTTTGTATTTTAAACCTCGTTCATGAAAAGATTTTTCCTTCTCAACGTACTTGTTTTTTTCGCGCTTTTCGCCAGCTCACAGTGCCAGGTACCGATCACAGGCCAGGTAAACAATCCTTGTTTCGGTGACAGTAAAGGCACCGCGACCGCCAACGGCACCAGCGGAACTTCGCCTTACACTTATTCATGGAACAACGGGCAAACCAATGCTACCGCCACTGGTCTCAGCGCTGGTACGTATACCGTTACCCTTACCGATGCGGTTGCCTGCACCAACACCAACACGGTGACCATAACGCAAAAGAGCGCGATCGTTATCCAAATACAGCAAACTAACCCCAGCTGCTTCGGCCTTTGCGATGGCACCGCAACTGCTATTGTAACAGGCGGAACCTCTCCTTACCAGTACTACTGGGTACCTACGAACGATACAGGCGCAACGATCATTAACCTTTGTGATGTATCAAAGCAGGGTCCTTATATCCTTAACCTTGCCGATGCTAACGGATGTACGCCTCCTTCGCTGCCCGTGATCATCAACCAGCCTCCCGGGCTCGCGGCCAGCGTGGTTTCCAAGAATGTTTGCCAGGGACAGGCCAACGGCAATGCCTATGTGAACGTTACCGGCGGTACAGGTCTTTATACTTATTCATGGAACCCCAGCGGACAAACCAGCAATAACGCTACCAACCTTACTGTAGGAACTTATACTGTAACAGTGACCGATGCCAAGGGATGTTCCATACAAAGAGTGGCGACCATAACACAGCCTCCCACGCTCAATGCAAGTACCAGCCAGGTAAACAACACCTGCAATGGAGGCATTACAGGCAGCGGCACTGTAAATGTTACAGGCGGAACACCTAACTATCAATACCTCTGGTCGAGCAATCCCGCGCAGTTCACTTCCACAGCAACAGCGCTTGGCGCGGGAAGCTATACTGTTACTGTTACCGATGATAACGGTTGTACGCTCACGCGAACTTTCAATATTACCGAACCGGCGCCGATGGCACACAATGCCAACATCACTACCGCCACATGTTTGGCTTGTGATGGGAAAGTAACTGTTTCAGCAACCGGCGGAGCTTCGCCCTATACTTACAGTTGGAGCGGCGGACAAACCACCACCGGCATTTCGGCGCTTTGTGCCGGCCTGTACTCGCTCACCATCACTGATAATGGCGGCTGCAGCAAGTCGTTCGCCATTGCGGTAAACAACAACGGGGGAAGTACAACAGCCAATACCAGCCAAACCAATATTCAATGCGGAGGCAACTGCACAGGTACGGCAAGCATCACTCCCACGGGAGGAACAACGCCTTATACTTATTCATGGTCATCGGCCGGACAAACAACCGCAGCGGTGAGCGGAATTTGCGCGGGAGCACAAACCATTAAAGTGACCGACGCGGCGGGTTGTGTTAATTTCTATACTGTAACTATCACCGAGCCACCGGCCATTAGTCCAACGGTAACGAAGAACGACATTACCTGCAATAACATGAACAATGGCTCGGTGAGCGTAGCTACCAGCGGAGGCATAGGAGCCTATACTTATTCCTGGAACCCGGGCGGAGCCACTACAGCTAACATTAATGGCCTGAGCGGAGGAAACTATACACTTACCATTACCGACGGTACAGGATGCACGGTAACAAGAACAGTGGGCATTATCAACCCAGCCCAGTTGATCTGCTCCACCACTCCAACCAATCCCACATGTAATGGCGCCAATAACGGAAGCGCATCATCGCTGGTAACCGGCGGTACGCAGCCCTATACTTATTTCTGGTCGCCCAACGGCGGAACAGGTTCCACAGGCACTGGGCTTTCGGCGGGCAATTACACTGTTACTATTACCGATAAGAACGGCTGTACCGTAACTAAGCTGACGACCATCAATCAACCGGCGGCGATCACTGCTTCTTTCAACACAACTCATATCCCCTGCTTTGGCGGTACCACAGGAAGCACTACAGCGAGCGCTGCCAGCGGTGTTGGCGCTTATACGTATTCCTGGATACCCGGCGGGCAAACGGGCACTTCGCGAGCAGGACTTTCGGCAGGCACCTACAGCCTTTCGATCACCGATGGCAACGGATGCTCTACTACAGTATCGGTAACAATAAACGCTCCTGCTAAACTGGCCATCGCCTTTAACAAGACCGATGCCGGCTGCGGAACATGCACCAATGGCAGTGCTGACGCTAACGTAAGCGGAGGTGTTAATCCGTATACCTATTCCTGGAGCAATGGCCAAACCACCTTCTCTGCCACCGGGCTAAGTGTGGGGCTCTATACCGTTTGTATAACCGACGCCAACAACTGCCAGTTTTGTGATACCATCCGTATCAAGAACGTACTCGATGCTATTGCAGACTACAACGCTTCTGATATCGTGAAGATACATCCCAACCCCGCGAAGGACCATTTTGTGCTGGACATGGAATTCCCGGGCCCGGCGGGCAATGTTACCATGAGCTTACTGAACATACTGGGTGAGCGCCTCTGGACCTCTGAAGAACATTTTGGAAGAACGCTGCACAAGAAGATCGATACATCCCCCTGGCCGCCCGGAACTTATTTTGTTGAGATACAAGCGAACAATCAGTTATACAGGAAAAAACTGGTCAAGCAATAAACATGAAAAAACTATTCCTTATGCTGCTTCTTGCAAGCAGCTCCCTTTACGCACAAACCTGGCAGTCGCTCAATACGGGCATGAACAACTTTACCGAGGCGCTGCTGGCCGATACGAACAATAATACCCTTTACGCGGGCGGTGTTTTCGTAACAGCCGGAGGAACTACCGTGAATTACATTGGTAAATGGAACGGCAGTGCCTGGTCGGCGCTCGGAACCGGTATATCGGGCAATGAGGTAAGCGCTATGTGCATGCACAATGGCGAACTGTATGTTGGCGGCGATTTTACACTAGCCGGAGGAAATTCGGTAAGCCATCTTGCTAAATGGACCGGCAGCGCCTGGGTTGATATAGGCGGAGGTCTTGGCGCACCGGTAAAGGCCCTGGCCTCTTACAACGGCGACCTGTATGTTGGCGGCGACTTCACTCTGGCGGGCTCCACTATTGTAGCCTACATCGCCAAATGGAACGGAAGCACCTGGTCGAACGTAGGCACTGGTATGAACGCGGGAGTAAAGTGTCTTACAGTGATCAACGGCGAACTGTATGCCGGAGGCAACTTTTCCGTTGCTGGAGGCAATACCGCCAACTGCATCGCGAAATGGAACGGCACCACCTGGTCGATCTTCGGCACAGGTATGGGAGGATCTTCCACGGTTGTTTACGCCATCGCTTCTTACAATAGCGACATCTACGCTACCGGTAATTTCACAACCGCCGGAGGAAACACCGCCAATTACATTGCCAAATGGAACGGCAGCACCTGGAGCGCTGTTGGCACCGGGTTCAACAGCAGGGGTTATGCCTTCACGGTTTATAAAGGAGAATTGTTTGTAGGCGGTACTTTTTCGAACGCGGGAGGAAACCTTGCCGCCAATATCGCGAAATGGAACGGCAGCACCTGGAACACCAGCGCGTTCGGCTCCGGCATGAACAACGTTGTGTACGCGCTTGCCACCGGCAAGTGGCAGATATTCGCGGGCGGGATGTTCACCACCGCGGGTGGAGTTACCGTGAACCGCACCGCGCAATTCGGCACCTTTACGGGAATGAAGCAGAATACCATTAGCAACATCTCTGTGTATCCTAATCCTTCTTCTGACAAGATCACGATCGACGCAGGAACCGCTTCAGAAGCTACAATCACTGACGCTTCGGGCAAGGTTATGTTTACAGGACATATTGATAACGAGCAAAATATTGACACCCGCCATTTTGCAGCCGGGCTTTATTTCGTAACACTCAGAACTGGTTCAACAACACAACACATTCAAATAATCATTAATCACTAATCATTAAAAAATGAAAAAACTCTACTCCCTTCTTCTCGCCTGCACTATTTCTGTTTCAGTTTTCGGACAGTCGCAAATGTGCCAGGTACAGGTCACTGCCAACTCCACCGGCAACAAGTGCAACGGACAATGCAACGGCACCGCCACTGCTTTTCCTATTGGCACAGGCTCTTATGCGTATAGTTGGTCCAGCGGCGCCACTGTACAAACCGCAAGCGGGCTTTGCGCTGGTACTTATACCGTAACTGTGACCGATAACGGCAACGGCAGCACCTGCACAGGCACCGTTACCATTACTCAACCGGCCCAACTCGTAGCTGCGCTCAGCGGCAACACTGTGAGTGTATCCTGCTCTGGAAAGTGTGATGCGGTGGCTACCATTATTGCTTCAGGCGGAACCCCAGCCTATACCTACTCCTGGATCCCTACCGGTGCCACCACTCAAAGTGTAAGCGGTCTTTGTTCAGTTCCTTACCAGTGTAACGTTACCGATGCCAATGGCTGCAAAACATCGGTGACCGTGATACCCACTTCGCCTCCCGTGCTCACCTGCACTACCACCGGTGGAGCCGGAACAGCTACAGCCAATCCCAGCGGCGGCACTCCTCCCTATACTTATTCATGGAACCCAACCGGACAAGCTACTCAAACCGCTACCGGCCTTACTCCCGGTACTTATACTGTAACAATTACCGATAAGAACGGTTGCACAAGAACAGCTACCGCTAATGTGACCAGTACAGGTATTGCGAAGAACATTTCAAATAACAACATCAGTGTTTATCCTAACCCGGCGTCTTCCATCATTACCATAAAGGGAGTGCCCAGCGGAAGCGCGTTCACTATCTCTATCACGAACATTCTTGGCCAAGTGTTATTTGATGACAGGAATTTGACGGCGAAAGGCAGCGAGAAGCAATTGGATGTCACCTCTTTGCCGGCGGGCGTTTACATGATCTCGATTAGCAGTGCCGAAGGCACCTTTACACACCGCTTTTTAAAGAATTAAGCATTCTTTTCCCCAAAGGGTCACCACTCTTCCATTTACCCCATTCACAACGCGCCGGAGCGTACACACTTCGGCGCGTTGTTTGACACCCTTAGCCAATTCCTCATCAGGTTCAGCCCCTTGTTGCCTGCGTTTGATCCATGTTGGTCCTACTTCAGCCCCTTGTTGCCTAACTTCGGTGCGTTGTTGCCTGTGTTTGATCCATGTTGGTCCTACTTCAGCCCGTTGTTGCCTAACTTCGTTGCGTTCCTGTCCAACACCCAGTCAAGTGCCAAGGCCTTTTCCGCGTTGTTGGCCTCCTTTGAGGCAAAGTGAATGCGGTTTGCATCGTCGTTGCCATCCCTCGCGGCGTTACTGTCCAACACCCAGTCAAGTACCAAGACCTTTTCTGCGTTGTTGGCCTCCTTTGAGGCAAAGTGAATGCGGTTTGCATCGTCGTTGCCATCCTCCGCGGCGTTTCTGTCACCCCATTATCTATTACTTCTTAAAAGACCCTTGTTCATAAGATCCCGGTAGGGGTTCGAAAACCGGCTTTTCCCTGGCCTAACTTTGGTTTTCATTTCACAAAAATGAGAACCAGAGCTTATCTTTTTCTGTTCCTCTTAGCTTCCACGGGCCTTTGGTCATGCCGCAGCAATAAAGGCATTGAGAGCGATCTCAGCGCAAAGGCCGGTTCTGCAAAGGCGGTAAAAGCCAAATACGCCAAAGCCCTGGGTGTAAACGAAAAGGATATACAGAACCTTAAGCTCTACTCTTTTATCGACGATTGGTACGGTGTTCCCTACAAATACGCGGGCCAGAACAAGAGCGGCATCGACTGTTCGGGTTTCGCCGGCGCGCTTTACAGGGATGTGTACAACAGGAAGATCGGCGGACCGGCCTCCTCCATTTACCTTCAGTGCAGGGCCGTATCGCAGAACGACCTTCGCGAAGGCGACCTGGTGTTCTTCGCCATCGGCACCGAAAAGATATCACATGTGGGCGTTTACCTTCAGAACAATAAGTTCGTTCATGCCAGCACTAAAAAGGGGGTGATGATCAACGACCTTAACGAGGCCTATTACAAAAAGTATTTCTACAAGGGAGGAAGGCTGAAGATACTTACCTGATCAGGGTCACGTTGCCCTTCCGTTTCACCACCGTACCGTCGTTCATGAATACTTCAAGCACGTACACAAATACGTCTGTGTTCATGGGCTTGCCCCTCTTGCGGCCATCCCATCCAAAGGAAAGGTCCTTTGTTTCAAACACTTTCTCACCCCAGCGGTCGTACACCGAAAGCGTATAAGCCTCCATGCAATTGTTGGGCACCAGGTTGAACTGGTCGTTCTTCACATCGCCATTGGGCGAGAATACGTTGGGCACAAACACCTCGGCGCAAATGATATCGATGAACACTGTAACGGTCACCGTATCTGAATCAGTACAGCCGTTGATGTCAGTAACAATAAGCGTGTATGTTGTAGTTACCGAAGGAGTAGCCGTGGGATTCTGACAATTGCTACAGCTCAGACCTGTAGAGGGATTCCATGTATAAGTTCCTCCCCCGTTGCCGTTCAGGATCGTGCTCGATCCCTGGCTAATGGTAACAGCGCTTCCGGCACTTGCCGTGGGGCCTCCGTTCTGACCTACATTTACTTGAGCCGTTTGCGTACAGCCGTTGTTATCTGTTACTGTAAGAGTATAATTTCCTACGCTTAAGCCTGTGATGGAACTGTTTGTTCCTCCGTTGGACCATGCGTAAGTAAATGCACCGGTTCCTCCAGAAGCCGTTACAGAGGCACTTCCATCATTAGCTCCGCAATTCGCGCTTACACTGCTGGTTGCCGCGCCAAGCGCTGCAGGCTGCGCAATGCCAACGGTTTGAATGCTCTGGCAGCCCATACTGTCGGTCACAGTAAGCGTATACGTTCCCGCAATAAGGCCGTTCGCGGAGGAGTTAGTTCCCGCACCGCCCGACCATGAATAAGTGTAAGCACCGGTACCACCCGCTGCCGACATACTTGCAGAACCATTGGACCCTCCATTACAAAGCACTCCGATGTTAGAAGTTAGCGTAAGCGCAGGCGCGTTGTTATTGCTTATTGTGGCGTTGGCTGTTTGAGTACAACCATTAGCGTCGGTAACGGTAATATTATAAATGCCTGAACTGAGCCCCGTGGCTGTTTGCGTTGTTTGTCCACCTGACCATAAGTAAGTGAATGCACCGGTTCCCCCGCTGGCGGTTACTGACGCAGTTCCTGTAGAACCACTACAGTTCGAATTGGTGCTGCCAGTATTAGCAGCGATCGCAGTTGGCTGAGTGATGTTCACCGTTTGTGTTGACTGACAGTTATTGGCATCGGTTACTGTTACGGTATATGTTCCCGCGCTAAGACCTGTTGCATTTGCTGTAGCCTGCCCGTTATTCCAGCTAAAAGTATAGGGACTTGTACCACCTGTAATGCTTGCGGTAGCGCTTCCATTGGCACTTCCGCTGCAACTAGCGTTGGCTGTGGCAGTAGCAGTGGCAGTTCCACCGCTGCTGCTGTTAACCGCAACTGTTGCAGTTCTTACACAGCTGTTTCCGTCTGTCACAGTAATGGTATAAGTGCCTGCGCTCAAGCCAGTGGCTGTTGCAGTTGTTTGTCCTCCTGTGGCCCATGAATAGGTAAAGGCTCCTGTTCCACCTGAGGCAGTAACGGAAGCAGTTCCATTCGACGCGCTGCAGCTTGCGCTGCTGCTGCCTACTGCTGCTGCAACTGCAGTGGGCTGCGTAATACTAACCGTTTGCGTCCCCTGGCAACCATTGGCATCCGTAACAGTGACCGTATACGTTCCGGCGCTAAGGCCATTGGCAGTGGCGGCATTTCCTCCACTTGGCGACCATGAATAAGTATAAGGTGAAGTACCATTACCGGCCGAAACGGTTGCTGTTCCGGTAGAAGCTCCGTTACAAAGTATATTTCCGCTGGCTGTAATGCTTGCGCTGGGCCCGTTACTGTTCGAAATACTTATCGCCGATGTTCTTGTACATCCGCTGCCATCAGTTACTGTAAGCGTGTAGCTTCCGGCCGAAAGTCCCGTAGCAATAGCGGTGGTCTTTCCCGAAGGGCTCCACAAATAAGTATACGTACCGGTTCCGCCCGAAGCGGTAGAGCTTGCCGTACCGTTGGAAGATCCGCAGGTGGCGTTGGTGCTCGAAAGCGCCAGGTTGGGTGTAGGATTGACTGTAACACCTGTCGTAGCGGTATTGGTACAGCCGTTCACTGCTGTTGCTATTACAGTATAAGTGGTATTGGTGCTTGGGCTTACGGTAATGGCCGCTGTTGTGGAACCTGTGTTCCATGAATAGGTATTTCCACCATTAGCGGTAAGCGTAGTACTGCTGCCGTTACAAATAACAATGGTTCCGGTAATGCCTGGTGTAGGTTTGGGATTTACGGTAACACCCACCGTCGCCGAGTTTGTACATCCATTGGTGGTTGCAGTTACTGTATAGGTAGTGCCGGTAGTTGGGCTCACCGTAATTGCGGCGGTGGTAGCACCTGTGTTCCACGAATAGGTCGTTCCACCGTTAGCAGTAAGTGTTGTACTGCTTCCATTGCAAATAACGATCGTGCCCGTTATGTTCGGGTTGGGTTTGGGATTTACTGTTACGCCAACAGTGGCCGTATTGGAGCATCCGCTACTTGTTGCGGTAACCGTATACGTTGTGGCAGTTGTGGGGCTCACAGTGATCGCCGCCGTAGTAGCGCCTGTATTCCATGAATAGGTTGTTCCACCATTCGCGGTAAGCGTCGTACTATTTCCGCTGCAGATAACGATCGTGCCGGTTATATTGGGATTAGGCACAGGGTTAACCGTGACACCCGTAGTAGCCGTGTTCGTACATCCATTGGTGGTTGCCGTTACCGTATAGGTGGTTCCGGTAGTTGGGCTCACCGTAATAGCGGCGGTAGTGGCGCCGGTATTCCATGAATAAGTTGTTCCTCCATTCGCGGTAAGCGTTGTACTGCTGCCATTACAAATAACGATCGTACCTGTTATGTTCGGGTTAGGTTTTGGATTAACGGTTACTCCTACCGTAGCCGTACTGGAACAACCACTGGTAGTAGCTGTTACCGTATAGGTAGTGCCGGTAGTTGGGCTCACCGTAATTGCGGCGGTGGAAGCGCCTGTGTTCCACGAATAGGTAGTTCCACCATTCGCGGTAAGCGTTGTGCTGCTGCCATTACAGATCACTATGGTTCCGGTAATGTTCGGATTCGGGCTTGGGTTAACAGTAACTCCAACAGTAGCGGTATTACTGCAAGTACCGTTAGAAGCCGTAACAGTGTAAGTAGTATTGGTAGTAGGGCTTACCGTAATTGCGGCAGTGGATGCGCCCGTATTCCATGAATAAGAAGTACCACCGTTGGCGGTAAGAGTGGTGCTGCTGCCATTACAAATAACAATGGTCCCTGTAATGTTTGGATTAGGAATAGGATTCACCGTAACAGTTACCGGAATGGTGTATGTTCCGGGACAGGTTCCAACATAATAAGTAGTGGTAGTAGTAAGCGTAGGTGTAATGTAAGAAGCGCCGCTGCCAAGCACTGTTCCACCTACACTGGCGTTGTACCAAACAATGGAAGTACCCGAAGGAACGGTTCCGGTAAGCACAGCATTGAGCGTGGCCGTTTGTCCTGAACAAATGGTAACGGAATTAGTGGTGATAATGAAATTAGTGACCACCGCATTATTATTGCCAAGTCCGCCGCGTGTAGCTCCGTTAGGATTGAACTCGGTAAGCGCGTTTGAATTGGTGGTACCGTTGTTACCCCCGTTCGCGTTCCTGGTGATAACACCATTTGAAATAGCGATGTGCCCTCCTCCTCCTCCTCCTCCGGGACCTTCGGCCTCGTTGATGGGAGAACAGAAACAAAATGCTCCGGCGGTAAGCACCTGGTTGCCGCCATTGCCACCGTTGGTATTGATGGTAATGCCTGAAATTGCTCCTACTGAATTCACGATCACTGTCCCTCCTGCTCCGCCGCCGCCTGCTCCATCTTTACCCGCAATTCCGTTTGCGGGAGGAGTGCCCTGCGCGGTAACACCGTTAACGCCGTTAGAGGTAATAGTGCCTGTTCCTGAAACAGTACCGTAGTTCATAATATAAACAAGAGCGCCACCGGCACCGCCTACTCCGCCAAAACCCTGGTCCTGGTCACCAGAGCCGCCTCCACCGCCCATAAAAAGTCTTCCGCCGCTATAGTCAAGCGGCCTGCCGCCAAAACCACCCTGGTTATTTCGTACATCACCGCCCCAGGCACCGTTCGCCGGGCCAATGGCCATGGCGTTCTGGTTGCTGCTCGAAAAAGTATAGCCGCCCTTACCGCCGCCGGTAGAGTTACCATTGTTCAACAAATTGATCGTGTTGAGCGGAGGCTCTAAGGCCCAGGCAGTACCAAATGTTCCGGTAAGATCGGGAACACCCCATCCTTTCCACAAAGCAGGATTTCCGCCGTTGCCGCCACCGCCGCCACCGCCGTTAAGCGCTGTTCCGCCGCCACCGCCGTTTGCCGCTGCTCCTTTGCAATATCTTCCTCCCAGCGGATCATAAAAAGCCTGGTAACCTACAATGCCTTCTCCTTTTTCGGCACCGTACCTCGCATCGGTAGAGCCTACGTTATTGGTACCGAACTGGCTCAGGTTCTCCAGCAGCACGCCGCCGCGGAAACCCAAGCCGGTAGCAAGTATTTGTCCACCCGCATTAATAACAGTATTGTTGAGGACCTCCACGGCGATCACTCCGCCTGTGGCTCCGTTCCATGCCGGACACGTAAGCACGCCAGCGGCGTTAATGGTAAGCGAATTGTAGCGCTGTACCCTTATCACCTGCACGTTGCCGGAGGACGTATAGGAGTTCTTGAGCAAACAGTCAACAGTAATGGTAGTTCCGTTGGGAACCGTTCTCACCTGCTGCATTTCCCAAAGGCCGCTGTTGTTATACGCTGATATCTGCCCCCAGGTCGTATCGTTGGGGCTCGCTACAATTCCGCTCAGGCTTCCGAAAATACTGGCGCCCTGCATTTGTATGATCAGGATAAGATCACCGGGAGCCAGTACACCGCTAAAGCGTCCGTTGGTGTTCAACCCGCTGCCAGCCACAGTAAGAGTAGTAGTACCCGCAGCGGCATTGGCAGTAAGTGTAGTGTATTCGTTTACAATGGTGTTAGCGGCATTGATCGTGCCAACGCCATCCTTACCGCGTTGTGCGCTAAGGGAGGTACAAAAACAAAATAAGAAGAGAGATAGGGTAAGTTTTGATGCTCTCATGAGGGAAAGATAGTAAGTTTTCCCAAAAGATGCAAAAAACACTTAAAACTTACTTGTATCGATCAGCGGCTCGCCCTTTATACCCACCAGGTAAAGGGAGAATTCCCAGGCGCCTCTACCGTTTGTGTAATTGTTCAGGTACGATGTATTGATATCATAACTGAAGCGGAACACATGCCGGTCGTTCTTTAATCCTATGTTCAGTACACAAGCGGCATCGCGATGGCGGTAATCAAGACCGAATACAGCATCATAATAGGTGTCTTTGATCTTATAAAATCCCATACAACCTATATTGAACTCGCGGGTCCTGGCCTCTGTCATAACAAGCACCATGGGTATGATCTTCAGCTTATCATTTATCTGCGCAGTAGCACCAAGGGTATAGTTCCAGCGCATGGGCTGACGGGCATCAGTACCGGTAAATGATTCTTTGGGCCTGGGGATGTGCTGCACCGATAATCCTATTTGGGGATGCACCTTGTGCTCCTTCTCCATGTATTTGTAATTGATACCCATATTGGCATCAAAGCCCAGCCGGCTCGTACGGGCAAAGTTTTCCTGCGGGTCGATGCTGGTATCAAAATCGCCTTCGTCGAAGGAATACTGTACATCGTAGGTATAGGTAGAGGGATCGAAGCTCTTATAAAGCAGCCCTATCTGTAAACCGGTGGTGAGCCAGTGTTCGTTGAAAGCCCCTCCTGTAATATCATACGAGCCTCCCGCCAGGAAATTGAGCGTATTGAAATGCCCCGAGCCTCCCCTGTTGTTGATGAGGCAGGCCCCGATACCAAATTTCTTGTCCCAGTTCTCATAAGGCTGGTCGTAGGCCAGGTACATGGTGTTGTAAGGCTTAATACCCAGCGCATGCCATTGCGAACGATAGTCGCTCACAATGCGATAATCCCCTTTTTCACGGCAGAACATGCCGGTTAAGGCGGGGTTCATGTATTGCACCGTCACATCGTACTGTGAAAGGTGGAAGTCCTGTGCCAGGGCCGGCGCTGCTGCGCAGACTGCAAGGACGATGGAGAGAAACTTTTTCATAGCCTCATTATTTTAGGATCACTTTATCATTGTTACATCACCCACCATCTTCACCGAAACATCATCGATCGTTACACCGTTAAGCACCCACACATACACTCCTCCCGGCTGCATTTTGTTATGGAAGCTTCCGTCCCATCCCCTTGCCTGGTCATACGATCTGAATATTTCGATACCCCATTCGTTGAACACGCGGAAGTCGAGCTCTTTGAAAGGACCGCCCTTCACAAAGAGCACATCGTTATGGTTATCGCCGTTAGGTGTAAAGGCCGAGGGCACAGCAGGCTTGCCCACTTTGGGTTGGTCGCAATCATCCACGGTAACTGAATCCGTAAGAATAGAAACACAGCCTGAGTCAGATATTGCTGTCAGGGTGACCAGATAAGTTCCCGCTGTGAGATAAGTATGGTTAGGGTTCTGCAGGTTGCTGTTTGTGGAATCACCAAAGTTCCAGTTCCAGCCGCCGATGGTTCCGCCGGAGACAGATGAACCGTCAACGAACATGGCCGAGTCAGGGCAATAGGCCGACCATGTGAAGAGCGCTGTGGGCAGCGGGTTCACATAAATGCTCTTTGTCACAGTGTCAGAACATCCTCCTCCGGTCGCTACGATCAATGTGATCGTTTGACTTCCTGTGGAGCTGAACGTGGTGCTCGCGCTCTTAGTGGTGGCGCCAAAGCTCCATGCCCAGGTAGTAATGGTTCCATTCTGAACTGTAGAAGTATCCGTAAAGTTGATCACCGCGTTGAGACAGGCCGGAGAGTGAACAAAATCAGCAACCGGTTTCGACTCGATTGTGATCACAAGACTGTCCTTCGCGGCAAGGCAGTTGCCGTTACCGGTGGTGCTGTACACAATGGTCACCTGGCCAGCCGTGATATCGGCAGCGCTCGGTATGTAAGTAGCGGTAGCCGATGAATCGTTGGGTGTAAAGGTACCGCTGCCCGAAGTGCTCCATTTTGCTCCGCCGGCGATCGTGAAGACACCGTTGAGATTTACATTGCTTCCCGCGCAGATCACCACATCAGCGCCAGCACTTGCGGTGGGCGCCGGTGTGAAGGTGATGGTAATGGTATCTGACACCAGCTGGCACGCTTTGGTGGCAGTTAGCACCAGGGTAACACTTCCTGAAGTGATATCGGCCGCGCTGGGAACATAGGTCGCGTTGAGCGTTGAATCGTTCGGCGTGAAGGTACCGGTACCGCTGCTGGTCCATTTTCCTGTGCCAGAGCCGCCGATCACCTGTCCGTTCAGCTGGAAAGTAGCGTTGTTGCCACAGAGGGTCGTATCAGCGCCCGCAAGTGTAGTGGGAATGCTTGTGATACGAATTACAACTGTATCCGATACGGGAACGCAGCTTCCGTTGTTGGTCGATGTAAGTATAAGGGTTACTTTACCCGCCGCAGTATCAGCGTTGCTAAGCAGATAGTTCGCGTTAAGCGTAGTGTTGTTCGGCGAGAAGCTGCCGCTGCCAAGTGTTGACCACTGGCCGGTGCTTGAACCGCCTGAAACCGATCCATTAAGGCCTGCTACCAATACGCCTTTACAGATATAGATATCAGCGCCCGCATTCACAATAGGCCTTGGGGTGAACGTGATCACCATGGTATCAGTAGATGCCGCGCACTGACCATTGCCGGTAGAAGTCAGCACCATCGTTACCGAACCCGCGCTCGTATCTGCCGCGCTGGGTATATACATTCCATTAAGCGTACTATCGTTCGGCGAGAAGGTTCCGCTTCCAAGTGTGCTCCATTTCGCTCCGGTGGCAATGCTCACCGCGCCGGCAAGGGTCACGTTCGGGTTGTTGGAACAAATGCTTTGGTCAGGACCCGCGTTCACAATGGGACCGGGTATTACAGTGATCACTACTGTATCTCTCGCTGCCAAACAACCTCCGTTGTTTGTGGAAGTAAGAACAAGAATGATCTTCTTAGTGACTGTATCCTGGTTGCTGGGTTTGTACTGACCATTGAGCGTTGTGTTGTTCGGGATAAAAGTACCGGTACCATTGGTGGTGGACCAGATGCCGGTTCCGCCCCCACCTATCACCTGCCCGTTGAGGTTGGCAACACCATTGGTACAGATGGTGATGTCGGCACCCGCTTTCGCTACAGGAGGATTGGTATAGGTGATAACAAGCGTATCGGTTGCGGGGAGACAGTTACCATTATTGGTAGAGGTGAGGATGATCGTCACACTGCCTGCCGCGGTATCCGCGCTGCTCGGGATATAGGTGGTGGTCATCGACGTATTGTTCGGTGACCAGGAACCGCTGCCTGAACTTGACCATTGTCCGCTGGTGGCGCTGCCACCCAGCGAACCATTGAGTGTCACGTTGGGGTTGGTCTTACAAGCGCTCATATTCGCGCCTGCGGTGACGATGGGCGCGTTGGTGAAAGTGATCGTGATGGTTTGCGAAGTAAGGGCGCAGCCACCTGTTGCTGTAAGAGTAAGTGTTACGCTTCCCGCGGCTGTATCTGCCGCGCTGGGAATGTATTGGGCATTAAGTGTAACGTTGTTCGGTGAGAAGGTACCGCTGCCGCTCGTGCTCCAGATACCTGTACCGGTTGAAGTAGCTCCGTTAAGGTTTACCGTAGCATTGTTGGCGCAAAGCGTTTGGTTGCCACCCGCGTTCACGGTAGGTGTCCTCCTGTATTTGATCACCATGGTGTCTTTCACAGGGTTACAGCCGCCGTTATTGGTCGAGGTCAGGATAAGTATCACCTGCCCCGCCGATGTATCGGCGCTGCTTGGGATATAAGTAGCGTTGAGCGTATTGTTGTTCGGCGACCAGGAACCGCTGCCCAGCGTTGACCAGGTGCCGCTTCCGGTAGAAGAAGATCCGGCGAGCTGGTAATTAGGATTGCTTAGACAGATGGTAGTGTCCTTGCCCGCGTTAACGCTCGGAGCATTGGTATAGGTGATCTTCATGCTGTCGATCACAGGTAAGCAGTTGCCGTTATTGGTCGATGTGAGGTAAAGAGTTACTGAACCTGCAAGCGTATCAGCGCTGCTCGGCATGTAGGTCGCGTTCAGCGTAACGTTGTTCGGCGACCAGGAGCCGCTGCCGCTGGTGCTCCATGAACCTGTAGATGAACCTCCGCTCACTACACCAGCCAGGATCACGTTGGCATTATTGGAACATACCGAACGGTCAATGCCCGCGTCAACCCTTGGCGCATTGGTGATCGTAATAACGATCTGGCTGGTAGCAGGTGTACAACCGAGGTTATTGGTAGTGGTAAGCGTTAGCGTTACCGTTCCCGCCGCCGTATCAGCGTTGCTAGGGATATAAGTAGTGTTCAATGAAATATTGTTCGGCGACCAGGTGCCGCTGCCGCTGGTGCTCCACACACCCGAACCAGTGGTAGAAGTTCCGCTAAGTACAACGTTGGGATTGTTGGCGCAAACCGTTTGGTTCGTTCCGGCACTGGCCGTAGGCGGTGTGCCTATCTGCACGTTCACTGTAGCCACGGGACTCGTACATCCGTTCACTGTTATCGTTACCGTATACACACCCGCTGCCGCTGTAGTCACCCCGGTTATAGAGGGATTCTGCAGCGAAGAACTGAAGCTGTTCGGGCCGATCCAGGTATAGGTGGCACCCGAAGTGAAGTTCGAAGTAAGGTTAAGCGTATTACCCTGGCATACCGGGCTGTTGCTGTTAAGCGTGGGTGCCGCGGGTGTGGGATTTACCGTCACAAGAATAGTAGTGGAATTGGTACATCCGTTCACATCCGCGGTAACTGTATAAGTAGTGCTCGTGCTTGGGCTCACCGTTATTGCCGCAGTGCTGGCGCCTGTGTTCCATGAGTAAGTATTACCGCCATTGGCAGTAAGCGTTGTGCTTTGACCACTGCAAATGGTTGTGGTACCCGTAATGGTGGGTGTCGGCTTTGGACTAACCGTTACCTGCACCGTTGCGGTATTGGTACAGCCGCTGGTAGTTACCGTTACTGTATATGTTGTATTGGTTGTGGGACTCACTGTTATTGCCGCTGTGGTTTGTCCTGTATTCCATGAATAGGTGCCGCCGCCGGTGGCAGTAAGCGTTGTGCTGTTGCCGCTGCAAATGCCTGAATTACCTGTAATGTTCGCGTTGGGCAAAGGTGTTACCGTTACTTGTCGCGAAGCGCTGTTCGTACAACCATTGTTATCTGTTGCTGTAACTGTATAGATGGTTGTTGATGTAGGGCTCACAGTAATTGACGTGGTAGTAGCTCCGGTGTTCCATGAATAAGAGATACCGCCGTTGCCGGTAAGCGTGGTGCTGGCACCCGCGCAAATAGTGCTGGTACCTGTCACTGTCACTGTGGGTTTCGGGTTCACCGTTACGGATACCGTTGTGGAGTTAGTACAGCCATTCGTATTCGCGGTAACCGTATAGGTGGTGTTGGTACTGGGGCTTACGGTGATCGCCGCTGTAGATGCGCCGGTGTTCCATGAATAGGTGGTGCCGCCGCTTGCGGTAAGCGTAGTGCTTGTACCGTTACATATCGTGGTATTTCCCGATACTGTGGGTGTGGGTTTGGGACTTACGGTTACCAGTACTGTGGCTGTATTGGTACAACCATTTAACGCGGTGGCAGTAACTGTATACGTTGTATTTGTAGTAGGACTTACCGTTATAGCGGCGGTTGTTTGTCCTGTATTCCATGAATAAGTATTACCACCCGTTGCAGTGATCGTTGTGCTGTTGCCGCTGCAAATACCGGTAGTGCCTGTAATGGTTGGTGTTGGTAGAGGATTGACCGTCACCGCCCTCGTTGCCGAATTGGTACAGCCATTCACATCGGTAGCCGTTACGGTATAGGTTGTATTCGTTGTGGGACTTACTGTAATTGCCGCGGTTGTCGCGCCCGTATTCCAGGAATAGGTACTACCGCCATTACCTGTAAGCGTGGTGCTGTTACCGGCACAAATGGTAGCTGTGCCTGTGATGGTAACAGTAGGCTTGGGATTCACTGTTACCGCTATAGTGGTTGAATTAGAGCAGCCGCTGGTGGTAGCGGTTACTGTATAGGTAGTGTTCGTACTCGGGCTCACCGTAATGGCTGCGGTGCTTGCGCCCGTGTTCCATGAATAGGTGGTGCCGCCGCTCGCTGTGAGCGTGGTGCTTTGTCCATTACATATAGTACTGGTTCCGCTGATAGAAGGCGTAGGCAGCGGAGTCACCGTAACCTGCTGTGTGGCCGTATTGCTGCAGCCGCCCGTGGTGGCCGTAACAGTGTATGTGGTGGTTACCGTGGGGCTCACGTTAATGGCCGCAGTGGTTTGACCGGTATTCCATGAATAGGTAGTTCCACCCGCAGCCGTAAGTGTCGTACTGCCACCCGCGCAAATGGCGCTGGTACCCGATATCGTTGGATTAGGGATGGGATTGACAGTTACCGCAATGGTGGTAGATCGCGAACAGCCGCCGGTGGTTCCGGTCACTGTATAAGTAGTGGTTGTGGTGGGACTTACGGTGATCGCCGCAGTTGTAGCACCTGTGTTCCATGAATACGTTGTAGCTCCGCTGGCTGTAAGGGTGGTGCTTTGCCCGTTACATATCGTACTTGTACCCGTTATGGTTGGCACAGGGTTCGGGTTAACCGTCACCTGTACTGTGGCAGAATTACTACAGCCTCCTGCCGTAGCAGTGACCGTATACGTGGTAGCGGTACTTGGGCTAACGGTTATCGCGGCCGTAGTTTGCCCTGTGTTCCAGGAATAGGTAGTACCGCCACTCGCCGTGAGCGTGGTGCTGGAGCCGGCACAAATGGTCGTAGTTCCGGCTATACTCGGGTTCGGTATGGGGTTGATCGTTATGTTCGTGGTTATACTATCTATACAACCAATATTCGTAAAGACCTTGAGCTTGACCGAATAAGTACCCCCTGTTGTATAGCTGTGCGTTGGATTCGTTAGTGTAGAGGTGCCTCCGTCACCGAAAAACCAGGAGTATCCTGTAATGGTCGCGTTTGTTGATTTTGTGCTCGTGTTTGTAAACACAATGGGCACACCCGCGCACTGTGGCGCGTTGTGGGTAAAGCTGGCATTGGCAAAACCTACTATACATGAAGCAAAGGCGGTATCGGCGCAGGAAGTACCCGCGTTGATGATCAGGCGTACGTTATAGGTTCCTACCGAACCGTATGTATACGTCGGAAATTTTGCCGAAGAAGTATCTGTTGTGCTGGTAAGAACACCAAAATCCCAGGCAAAGTTGGTGGCGCTGGAAGAACTGTTGTTCGGAAAGGTCACCGCAAGGCCGCCACAGGCATTGATCACCCCACTGGAAACAATAAGGGCCTGCGCGGGCGGAGGACAGTTGAGCACGTTGAACTGGAAGTCGCGCGTTACTTCTCCCAGTAATTTCTGGTTACGGTATTCGCGCACTTTTACCCCTACCACGTACTGACCAAGGTTGGGAGGTGTACAGGTAAGCACCCCTGCCTGGCTTATGAACATGGTAGCCGAGCCGCTTTGCTGCAAGGGGCTGTTCGCGTTGAATGTTCCTATATACGGAACACCGGTAAAGCTAATGGCTCCGTTACCGGGAAAGGTAGGTGCCGCGTTGGTATAGGGCTGATAAAGTGAATACACCAGTGAGTCCCCGTCAATGTCCGTGGCTACGTGATTGAACGTCACAGGCTTGTTAACGCACACGAACACCGGAGGGAAATTGGTAAACACCGGGCTGCTGTTGGGAACAGTATAGGATACCACCACATCATCGATGCGGTGTAATTCGTTATTGGCATTGCTCTTCATACGCACGCGAATGCGTATGCTGGGACTAATGAGTCCTGTGGCGGTTGCTGCTACCGCACCAAAATTACCCGAAAGGGCTCCGTTAGTGGTAAAAGGAATGAAGGGGCCGCCGTTCAGACTGTACGAGGTACAGAGCGAGTCGGTGTTCTCCATGTTGTTGCCGCTCTGTGAGCAGCCTACGCTCAGGTTCACACCGGTGGTATAGGCGGCGATATTGATCGCCTGCGATGTCCACACTACCTCCGCGCCGGCATTTGATACTTCAAAAAGGTTGTTCTGAACGCTGGCGTAGTTAGTAGTTTGTACGGTACGGCTCCAGGCAGTAGTGCCGTTATCAACTGTAGTGTTGTTCGCCAGGGTAAAATCCTCGTACCATATCGCACCGGGAATACGGGCATAATAGGTGGCGCCATAAGTGCTGGGATTGGAAATGTTCAGGATCGTCGCATTCCTGTTCCCGTCCTGCACGTACAAGTGATAGGCCATGCCCGGGGGAAGGTCGTTACGCACCGTGGTAAACACCCTTTCTTCAACACAAGCACTCAGGTTACCCGAGGCGCAGGTGTCGATGAAGGAAGGTACGATCTGGGATGTAAAACCATTGATGACAAAGTCCTTGTTCGGATTGAACTGTCCTCCATCAGGCTTGCGCACGTTCACTGTTACGCTGTTGGGCATGTTCACCCCCGCGCAATCCCTGTAGAACTTGTAAGTGATACGATACGAAGATCCCCCCAAATATTCGTACGTAAGCACACCGCCCACAATGTGGGTAGCGTTCGCAACAAAAGGCGCCAGTAGTGTGAATACCAGCGCCAGCAGTGCGATACGTAAGTTCTTAAATGTTTTGGGTTGAGGCCTTGAAGAATTTGCAACAGCTGCGCCGGTGCAGGGATTCTGAGAAGATGTTACAAGGCATGAAAAACGAGGGTAGTTTTGCTCCATGCAACTATTATTAAGGGATCGCCTAAGTTGTACGAAACAAATGGGGAGAGGTTGCGAATTTCGACGAATAGGGCTTAAAACAAGACCAAAGGAGTTAAAATAAAGCCGACCACCTTGTTTTCTTTTGAGAAACTCGTTTTATTAAAGATGAACGGGCTCCTTAAACGGATTCCTCGGGATCCACTCGCTGGGCTGGAGGTAGTCTATAAAGGGCTTAATAATACGGTTGGAAATAGGATTGCTATGGCGCACATAACAGGCAATGTCAAAGGCCCGCGCCCCGATCGTGCTTTTGATCTCGGATGCGGTACGGCCCAGGTGCACCTGGGGCAGGCCGCATTCAATTCCTTCCCGCACATAATCATACAGCATGTTCTGGTAGATCTCATGCTCACGGTTCGGACCGTAATCCAGGCCAACGAAATGCGCTTCGGTATAAGCGGAGGTAATGAACGAAGTGCGGAAAGCAACGAGCTCGTTCTTTAAATAATATCCCACCAGGCGGTAATCACCAGGGAACGTGTTCTTCATCTCAGCAAAATAGTCCATGCTCAGCGAAGCAAGACGGAACTTCGCCTTCAGGTGCACATTGTTGTATAGCTCTTCGAGCCTCGCGGCATTTGCCTTTATCTGCCCGGCAGAGAGGTCCTTTCTTTCCAGCACAGCTCCTTTCTTGATAATGCTTTGCGCCCTTTTCCGGTACTTAGATGACATGGCATTGATGTAATCATCAAAGCTCCGCCAGGAAGGATCAAGGTCGATGATCATATTGGGCTCCACCGAAAAGCGGTAGTACTTGTAATGCTTCAGCTCGTCAGAAACCCCCAACTTTTCCTTATAAAAATCTTTCACCAACACCGCCGATACCTTGCCGCGTAATTTCTCCGAGCGGCGCAAGCGGTAGATCGTATCGGCCAGCGCGTGGAAAGCATCCTCCTCCCCTATTTCTTCCGTATGGCAAAAGCCATATTCGCCACTCGCGAACGCGTTGCCGCAAATGAGCAGCTCCACCGACATCTTCCCGGCCTTTTTCCTGAAATATTCCTTAAGGCTTTCACGAACTCCTTTCTTCTCTTCCTTCTTAGTTGGGTCGATAAGGCTGCCCAGGTTCTCACCGCTAAGGTCGAGCAGCTGAAAATAGGCCGCCGCCACCGCCTTCTTACCCACATAAACCATCGCGTAACGAAAGCGCATATTGGCCGGAGGGTTGTCCTCCATAGTGGACAAGTACGGAATGCTCATGAAAAAATTGTTCTTCTGCAGCACCCGGTTCCATTGTGCCTCAGGCAAATGATGTACCGAATCGAAAAGGGAAATAGCAAAGCCGGAAGAACGCTTACGAAGCGCCTTCTGCTTTCTGACTTGCTTCACTATGCAATGCTCCATCATGACTGAAAACGTATTCGTAAAGGTCGGTAAAATATCCCTGTCCGTCGGAAATGCTTTGCATGATCATGCGGTTATCACCGTCAAAATCCTGCGCCAGCTTCATAATAATGGAACCGTTGCGGTACCGCTCTTCCGACAGCATATTGTCTCTTTCGTCGTAGCCGAATTTCCTAAGCACCACCTCCTTGCTTGCCTCCGAAAGGGCTTCCGCCACACGCTTCTTATCATCTTCTACCACGCTGTGCTTGGCGATCAACTGCCCCTGTCCGTTATAGGTGGAGGAACTCAGGTAATTCCCTTCGGGGGAATAAGTATTCATCGTCCTTACCTCAGCTCCGGTATGAGCGTCCCATTCTACTGATTCCTCTACTCTGTCCTTATCACCCGCCTTTACGTATTTGAAACGATAGCTCTCCGTCATTTCACTATCGCCGTTGAACTTCAGTTCCTCCACCTTCAGGCCGTTCTCATGCTTATAGGTTTCCATTAGCTCCAGTTCTCCGTCAGAATCCCGCACCTCTTTTTTCAAAGGAAGTCCGTCTTCGCCATATTCATAAGTGGTAACACTGCTGCTGCCATCGGTATAGCTCAGTACTTCTTTTATGAGCAAGCCTTTTTCATTGTAGGAATAATCGGTGGTCTCGGCCAACTCTCCCTCGTAATAGTGCGACATTTTCAGATGCCTGCCTTTTTCATCATACGTGTGCTCGTATTTTTCGCGCTCGCCCTCTTCCTGGTCGAACTCGATATTGAGCAGCTCATTGTTGTTACCATCAAACTCCACGTAGCTTCTCTTAAAGCGAACGCTTTGGTCAACGGTGCTCACATCGTCGGGGAGCACGGCGCTGTAGCGGAAGATGGTAATGGACTTTACTTTGCTCATTAATTCAACATTGCTTCCTTTATGAACTTAACAGGAGCGCTTCCATAGCTAAGAAATTTTTCATGAAAGGCCTTCAGGCTGAACTTATCCCCTTCCCTTTTCTTCAGTTCCTCGCGCAGATCGTAGATCTCGGTATACCCTGTGAAATAACAGCAAAGCTGTACCTGGGTCACACTTACCCTTCTCCACTTGTTCTCCGCCTCCGCCTGTTGCTGGAATGCTTCTTTGGTAAGCAGGTCGATCGCTTCTTCTTTTGTCATGTTAAGGCAATGAACACTGTAATCGAGAATGGTATTGCACACCGAACGCAAATGCCATTTGTAATACATCAGCCACATCTCCGGCTCGTTATTGCCGTAACCGCTCTCCAGCATCATGCGCTCACCGTACACGGCCCAGCCTTCCACCATGGTGCTGCTTCCCAATAAAGATTTGATCAAACTGGGACTTTGATTGCTGTAAACCAGTTGCGTATAGTGCCCTGGTATCGCTTCATGGATGTTCAATATCTGAAGGATGTAATCGTTGTATTCGCGCAGATAACTTTCGGCACCTTCTTTAGAATACGAAGCCAGGCTTCCCACATTGTAATAGGTATTTCCGTTCTTGTCATAGGGGCCCGGTGCTGAGATCGAGGCTCCAGCCACACCCGCCATATAGGCAGGTTCTTTACGAACCACCAAAGGTTTGGAGGGATCAATGTACAGCAGGTCCTTTTGCTTGATAAAATCAACGAGTTTCGGCAACTGTTGTTCGATGGCCGATTGAAAGGAATCGCGGTGAGCGTGATGCACTGACAGTTCATTGATCACTGCTCTTACCATCTCCAGTTTATCGGAGGGCCTGGCCTTTTCTTTACAATACTTCGACCATAGTTGATCTGAGATCTTGGCCATTTCATTCTGCAGTTCCACCTTTCTGTTCAGCGCTTTTTGATATATCTCGGCGGCAGTATAGGCCGACTGCATATCATAACCGAACTTATGTCCATAAACATCTTTACCCAGACGGAAGCTTTTGGGTGTAGGATTGGGCGTTTTCTTCAACCAGTCGGCATAATCCTTCATGGCGGTAGCGCTCATTTCGCAGCGCGACCTGAAATCGGCTTTCACCGACTCGTCCAAAGAAGAGTTCTTAAGGGAGTCGGGAAGTTCTTTAGTAAACACCGACAAAGAGCCCAGTGTTTGAGCAATGGCAAGCTCTGTATGTTCCTTGGTGGGATTCTTAATGTACAGCTTCGCCGCTTCATAATAGGCCTGCACATTCTTCATGCGCATATAAATGTTCTTCAATCGATCATCCAGTTTTACAGAGGTGTTGGCCAGCAGTTCGGAAATACCACCCGCGACATTGTATTGCGAAGGGTTCCACTGAAAGGCCCGCATAGCGCGGAGGCTCCAGTCAACCGAGCGAACAAAATTATCGATGATCTGGTGATCGGTGCGATTTCCGGTATTGAGCTTTGAAGGATCGTAGCTCTTTAATGAATCGAGCTGGGCTTTACTGAAATCAAGTTCCCTGTAACGAGCCTCTTCATCAGGCACCACCAATATGCTATCGTAATTATGAAAACCCTGGCTCGAAGCCCATTCAGGATATACTTTCCAAAGCTCCTCAACGAACCAGGCCTTGTACTTGTCGAAGCGCTCATTGCTGGCGTCGGGTGCTTGCGGCACCTCTTTTTGCTTGTCCGGACCACAACTTCCAAACAGGCAAAGAGCAAATAGGCAAATAGGCAAATAATTTGTGCTCTTCTTCATATTTAATTTGGCGTAAAGCTACAAAATAACTATACCTTAGAACCAATGAAAATTAAGCCAATTGCCTATTTGCAAATTTGCCTGTTTGCCTGTTTGATAAGCGACATTGCGGAAGCCCAAAGCACCCTCGGTAAATTCAAGCGCCTCAGCCGCCCGGAGAAATGGTGGGTGATGACACATCCGCTTAAAGCGAGAAAAGCTTTGAGAACTACACAGTTCGTATTGCTTATTACCGATTCAATAAAAAAAACAGGGATCCTCGGCAATGACCTCAATGGTGGTACGCTTGATGCATTCAAACACTCCTACTGGATGGCTTGTATGACATTTAATATTGGCAAGAAAAGAGCAAAGAAGCTTGGAGAAGCCCATGAAAAGGGCAACAGGCGTGAGTTTGAGAAGCGGAAGATGGAAGATGGCATTCTGCCCGACTCTGTTAGCTGCGCCATGGACACCTGGAACAACAAACAGGGTTTGATCATCGGAATGACGAGCTTTAAAACGTACGATAATGAGTTCCAGCTAGTGACACCTGTCATCCGGTCTATAAAGGCCGGTGAGATGCGCATGATCCGTAAAGACGAAAAAGGCAATTACCTGGATTGCAGCGGTAAATTGATCGATCTTACGGCCTACAAAGGGCAATGGGGCATCCCAAAATGCCTTATTAGTTCCCAATAAGCCCTATTCAAAGTTTTTTTACTAAATTCGCCCTCTGTTTTAAACATTAACCCAAAACAACGCACATCATGCTGCTAAAAAACATTTCCTTACCGCTCGCGAGCATCGCGGTAGCCTGCCTTTTACTGGGCAGCTGCGGCAACAAGGAAGAGAACACCGAAAACACACAGCCCAACGACAGCATTCCCGCGGTTGACGACAGCGCGCAGGCAGAGACCGAAGACCCTACCTACGCTCTTCCCTCTCCCCTACAGATCGCTTCTATCTTTAAGAAGTCGGGCCTGAAATACATCGACGGCATCACCAACCCAGAATCGAACCTGAAGAAGTACTCCTCTAACATGAGCAAGGCCATTAACCTTGGCGTGTATAGCGGCGACCTGAGCTATTGCGTATTGAACAAACAGAGCCAGAAGTCGATCAACTACATGAAGTCCGCCAAACAGCTGGCCGACCAGCTGGGCATGTCGAGCGTGTTCGAGACCAACCACCTTGGCGAACGTTTTGAGAAGAACGTTGGCAATGAGGATTCGCTCGCTTCCATCATCGCGGAGCTCCAGATGCAAACCGATATGTTCCTGGAAGACAACCACCAGCAGCACATCTCCTCTGTGGTATTCTCGGGCGCATGGATCGAAAGCATGTACATCGGCGCTTCCATCTACCAGAAAGAAAAGACCAAAGGCCTCACTGATAAGATCGTGGAGCAGATGAACATCCTTGGCAACATCATCAAAGTGGTGGAGCTTTACAAGGACAAGGATTCCGGAATGGCTGGCCTCATCACCGACCTCAAATCGGTAGCAGACATTTATAATGCTTTCCCCAGTGTAAAATCAGCCTGGGAAAAGAACAAAGACAGCGAAGAGCCTGTGCTTCCCACTATCTCTGATGAAGAAGCAGCGACCCTGAGCAAGAAAATAGAAGAAGTTAGGACCAAATTCATTAACGGTTAATACCGAGCACTATGAAAAAACAATTCCTGATCTATATCGTTGCAGTTACCGGCTTCGTGGCCCTGTCGTTCGTACAGACCGGCACACAGCCTGAGTGTAACCAGAAAGAGCTCAAGAACAAGTGCAAGGCGCTGCTGGAGCCCTTTAAATACGATAACGCCAAAGTAACGCGTATCGTTTACAAGCCCAAGAAACAACAGAAGGAACTTGAGGTGGACCTCTTTATCGGCGAAAAGTACAAGATCGTTTTCTGTACTTCGGGCATGAACAAGAAGATCCCGATCACTATTTACAACAAGAGCAAGGACGCCAACAAGCGCGAAGCGCTGTTCACCAACAAGGACATTCCTGAGAGCCAGACAGAGTTCGCGTTCGAGCCCAAGCGCTCTTCCAAGATCTATGTAGACTATGATATTCCCGCTACGGCAGGCGATTCTATCGCGGGAGGATGCATCGCTTTCATGCTCGGCTTCAAGTAAAATAACGAGCCATTGACACGAAAAAGTCCTCGCCGAAACGAGGACTTTTTTATTACTTTTAACCCAACCAACACCCTATGTTGTAAATAGGAAATTATGATCAGTATCACTCTCCCCGACGGTTCCATTAAAACAGTTGAAAAAGGAACCACCCCCCTGCAGATCGCCCAAGGCATCAGCGAGGGTTTGGCAAGAAATGTTTTAGCAGCCAAGGTCAATGGCGAGCTTTGGGACGCCACGCGGCCTATAGAAGCCAATGCTAACCTGCTGCTCCTCACCTGGAACGACAACGAAGGCAAATCAGCATTGTGGCACTCTTCCGCTCACCTGATGGCAGAAGCGTTGGAAGCCATTTACCCGGGTGTGAAGTTCGGCATAGGCCCTCCTGTGGAAAATGGTTTTTACTATGACATTGACCTTGGAGGCAAAAGCATCAGTCCTGAGGATTTCAAGAAGATAGAAGATAAAATGCTGGAACTCGCGCAGAAGAAGAACGAGTATGTGCGCAGTGAGGTTTCGAAGGCAGATGCTATAAAGTATTTCAAAGAGAAGGGCGACGAATACAAATTGGACCTGATCAATGAGCTGGAAGACGGCAGCATCACCTTTTACAAACAGGGTGATTTCACTGACCTCTGCCGTGGTCCCCACATTCCCAATACAGGTTTTGTGAAGGCCGCCAAGATCATGAGCATAGCGGGAGCCTACTGGAGGGGCGATGAGAAGAACAAACAGCTCACGCGTGTTTACGGCATCACATTTCCGAAACAGAAAGACCTTACTGAATACCTCGCCATGCTCGAGGAAGCCAAGAAACGCGACCACCGCAAGATCGGCAAGGAGATGGCGATCTACACCTTTGATGACGATGTAGGCCCGGGGCTTCCCCTGTGGCTTCCCAATGGCGCGGTGATGATCGAAGAACTGGAACGGCTTGCCAAGCGCACTGAGCAAGAAGCGGGTTACCAGCGTGTGCGCACGCCGCACCTCGCCAAGGAGAACATGTACAAGACCAGCGGTCACCTGCCCTATTACGAGGACAGTATGTTCCCGCCGATGATGATGGACGGGGAAAAATATTACCTCAAGGCGATGAACTGTCCACATCACCACAAGATATTCGCGACGCTGAATCCCAGCTACCGCGATCTTCCTGTGCGCCTTGCTGAGTATGGTACCTGTTATCGTTATGAGCAATCGGGTGAGCTCTTTGGCCTGATGCGCGTGCGTTCATTGCAGATGAACGACGC
>JANWJV010000027.1 GCA_025451785.1 Bacteroidia bacterium
AAAAAACCCGGAAGGATGCTTCCGGGTTTAAAAAGATCGATGTGGCAATTATTCCGCGTGCTGCTGCATCACTTTCACGGGGCGAGTCACCTCGTTGCCATTGTGAATGCTGATGAAATACATGCCATCCGAATAATTGGCCTGGTGGCTCATTACACCGCTTTGCGCGCTGATCGCTTTGCGGTCAACCACGCGGCCGGTAATGTCGGTAATGATCATCTCCGCGCCGGGCTGCAGGCGCTGCTTCAATTCATAATCAACAGTGAACGACGACCTGAAAGGGTTGGGATATACCTTTATCTCCGGGCTCAGGGCCACTTTCTCAAGCACTCCGGCCGGGCTTCCATTGGATATTTCAAATTTATCGAGTCCCGCTTCTACCAAATGGCCGGGGTTAGCATCGGCCGTGCGCAAGATGAGACGCATGTTGGCGGTAGGTGTAATCAAGCTGGAGATCTTGAAATTTCTGTTCCTCCAGGTAGAGTTACCCGCGGTATTGTAAAGAACGGTCTCTACTGTTACTGTTGTGCTTCCGTTGGTAAGGCGAATGATCAACGAATCATTGGGCGTTCCGCTGCCTCCGGCATTCATGAACCAGCGGTGGTAGTTCAGGTAAGGATCGTTGTATTTTGTAAGATCGAACACAGGTGATGTGAGAATGGTGTGACCATTATCGATATCATCTGCCGAAGCGCTGCCGCCTGCATTGCCTGTAACAAAGGCCTGGTCAGTACAATCGCTCGAAACATCCACGCCGGGATTGCAGTCGCCGGTAGTATTGAAGTCGGTGCCCAGGGGAACACCGCGGGTCCAGATGCCAGAACTGGCAGTAGAACTCACTGTCCAGTTGTTATTGAAGGTGAAGTCATCATAGATCGCCGAATCGAGGGGAACCGTGATCACTCCTGAAGTGGAAGTAAGATTTTGCACCAGGTTGCAATTGGTACGATACCTCCATTTGCCCGCAACGATCGTGTATGTATCATTATAAACACCGGGCACGTTAAAGTCACCGGTAGCGTTGGTGGTAGCGGTAAAATTATAGGTGCTGCTGTAGATGCGCACATTCGCGTTCGCGATACCCGCCCCGCCGTTGTTCTCTATTACCTTGCCGGTAACCGCGAAGGAGGTCATGGGCCTGAGCTGTACATTGAGGTTGGTAACCACACCCGGAGAAAGTGTTACGCCTGCAATTGTCTTCGAATAATAACCAGCCTTAGAGAACTGAACACTGTAGGTATTTGGCACCGCGTAACCTGTTCGGTACTGGCCAACGATATCGGAATAATCTGTCACATTGGTGCTCAGTATCTTTACTGTAGCGGTATTGATCGGGTTGGTGGTAATGGAATCGGTAACGATACCTTCGAGGTAACAAGCTCTCACATAAGTGGGACTAAACACCCAAAGGCCTTCGTTGATGTTTGACACTACGATGGTTCCCGAAGGCAGGTAAGGATATACTCCCCAGTCACCCGCAAAGCCTCCACCCGATCCGGCAAGATACGTATCGTAATTACCCACTTGTACCAGGTTGTTAGGACGGCCGGCGTCAACGATCGTAAAACCATCCTTGTACCAGGAAGTAACGGCGTATTCATTGCCGTTCACTGTGTTGATATACGTATTGTGAACGATGGATTGTGAGCCGGGGTTCGACTGCACACGGTCAAGTTCTTTGATATTACTGAAGTTGGAAATGTCGTAAGAGGTAAGGAAGGAGTTGTTCACTTCATCAGTAGTGAACAGCACCTTACTGTTGTTCGAAAGCCAGGTATTGTGTGTGAAGGCGCCGGGAGTTTGTTGCTGGCCCAAAAGCACGGGGGCCGACTTGTTCCTGAAATCCACCACATCAAAATAGCCTACATAGATGTGTCCGCCGTACATGGTGTCGTTGCGAACGATCCCATCGTGTATATATTGTTGTGTGCCCGAGCCATTGTTCCATTTGCCCACATAAACAGGGTTCCAGGGATCGGTCTTAATGTCGGCCACTACCGCGCCACCGCCAAACAGGTTACTGCCCCAGAGATAAATGTATCCCTTGGCCTCATCGATATGAAGCGCGTGAATATTATCGAGCGCAGTGCCGCTGATCGTAGGCGCCCAAAATTTTGAAGGCGTATTTGTTCCGGGAAGATTGCTCAGGTTAATGATCTGCAGGCCGCTGCCGCCTTCGGTGGTTACATAAGCGTATTTCTTATAGGTCTTGATCTCTCTCCATCCGTTGTTCGGTCCGGCTATTTGCTTGATATGCACCGGCGCGCTGGGATTCGTCACATCCACGATAGACATTCCGGCAGAAGCGCCAACAAGGGCGTATTCCTTTCCGGTAGTATCCACATAACCCCATATATTGGCCAGCGATTGACCGTTCCAGGGTGTTGTCATATTGGCCCTGAAAGTTACATTCAGGTTTTGCGCAAGCGAAGCTGTGCTGATCAAAAGGCAGGCAGCTGCGATGGAACGGGAAATGTTTTTCATACAGATGAGGATTTAGTTAAGCTAAGTACGTCAAAAAAAACTGAAATTCCAATTTAGTTCAGCTTGATGAACTTCAGGGGCCTGAGTTGCTGACTTCCACTGCGCAGGGTCACAAAATAAGTGCCGGCCGGAAGACCTGTACCTATGGAGAGCTTTCCATAACCCGGCAACAGCATTTTCGATTCCAATACTTTTCCCGCAAGGTCGCTGAGAACGATCTCCGCGTTTTCAGCTCCGCCAAGCACGAACTCGAACGTCGCTGCTCCGAAAGAAGGGTTCGGATAAACTTGCATTACTGCCTTGCTCTCAAGCGCTTCGCCTGCCAGAGTGTTTATTGGTTTCAGTTTTACATTCAATAATGTTACTACCGAAGGAGCCATCCCTACACTCCGGTATTCAGTAATGTAACCCGCTTTCGAATATTTGGCCACGTAAGTTCCTGGTGTATGATATCCCACCGCATAAGCACCCGTGATCTTGGTGCTGTCAAGGATCGGTGTGGTTTGTATCTGTACGTTCGCTGTATTGATAGCCGCGCCGCTTACTGAATCGGTAACCGTTCCTTCGAGGTAGCAAGCACGCACATACGTAGGCGCAAGTATATGCAAGTAACTATCGCGGCTCGCGGCGAGGATATTTCCTGAAGGCAAATAAGGATAAGCGCCCCATACGCCAACAAATCCACCACCCGATCCTGCGGTATAAGTATCATACGCTCCTACATGCACCAGGTTGGTAGGACGGTGCACATCCACAATATTTATCGCGTCAGAATTGCAGGCATTCACCGCCCAGTCGTTCCGGATATACACATTGTGCACAATGGCACCGTTACCAGGATTGGAGGGCAGACGATCGAGCTCCGTGATGTTACCAAGATTGGTAATGTCGTAAGAGGTAAGAAAAGAACCGTTCACCTCGTCGGTAGTATAAAGCACCTTGCTGTTGCCCGAAAGCCAGGTGTTGTGTGTGAAGTTGTGCGGGGTGTTATGCGTGGCCAGCAAAACCGGGCTGGTCTTGTTCACAACGTTGATCACTGAAAAGTAACCATCGTAAATATTGGCGGCGTACAGCGTATCGTTGCGCACATAGCCATCGTGCACATATTTGTTGTTATACATTCCTTTGTACACCGGGTTCCATGGATCGGTAAGATCAATGATCAGCGTTCCTTTGTTGGCGATGTTGCTGCCGTGCAGGTAGAGATATCCGTTGGCGACCTCCAGCGAATGGATCGTCTTCAATTGGGCACCGCTGATGGTAGGCCTCCAGTATTTAGAAGGAAGATTTGTTCCTGGAAGTTTCCTCAGATCGATGATCTGCAGCCCGCTATCCAATTCATTGGTAACGTACGCGTATTTACCCCAGGTCCTTATCTCTTTCCATTTATTATCAGGTCCGGGAATCTGCGCTACCTTGAAAGGGGCGGAGGGATTGGTAACATCAGCGATCGCCATTCCTTTAGAGGCGCCCACCAATGCGTATTCGTTGCCGAGGGAATCCACATAACCCCAGGCACCGGCACATGTCTGCGCCGAATAGAAAACGGAGCCTTTAAGTGTGAGATTAAAGTTCTGCGAAAAAGAAGGCAGGGCTAATGCAAGAGCCGCTAAAAGAAAAGCCTTCCTCATGCTTAGTTCGCCTTGATAACTTTTACGGGATGGGTTGACTCGCCGCCATTAACGATGCTCACCAGGTAAATGCCGGGAGCAACATCGCTGCCGACGCGTACCAGGCCTTCGTTAGAAGAAAGCTCCTTCAACTCCACTACCCTGCCCGAAAGATCGGTGAGCACTACACTCGCATGCTGCAGCTCGCCGCCAAACTGGTAATCGACCGAGAAACCGGAAGCAGAAGGGTTGGGATATACATTCAGGTACGAGTTCTCCTGTATGGATTGACCTATACCGGTTCCGATCGGCTTCAGCTTCACATTAAGCACAGTTACGTTGCCAGCGCTCAACACCACGCTTCGGTTTTGTGTGATATACCCTGATTTAGAATACTTCACCACATACGTATTGGGAGCATGATAACCCACAGCGTAAGCGCCGGTGATCTTGGTGCTGTCGAGAATTGGGGTGGTCATGATCTGCACATTGGCAGTATTGATCGCCGCGGTGGTGACCGAGTCGGTTACTGTACCCTCGAGATAACAAGCACGCACGTACGTGGGGGTAAGCACATACAGGTTACCGTCCATGCTCGAAAGAACTACTGTCTTCGAAGGCAGGTAGGGATAAACACCCCACACACCGGAGAATCCATTACCGGAGCCCGAATAAGTATCGTAGTTACCAACCTGCACAAGGTTACCGGGACGACCTCCGTCAACGATCGTGAAACCGTCCTTGTACCAGGAGGTCACCGCGTAGTCGTTGTTGTTTACGCGGTTCACATAGGTATTGTGAGGAATGGATCCTGAGCCAGGATTAGATTGTATCCTGTCGAGCTCACTGATATTGCCAAGATTGCTTAGATCGAAGGCTGCCACAAAGGAGCCCGATTTTTCGTCGGTAGTATAGATCACCTTGCCATTGGTAGAAAGCCAGGTGTTGTGGGTGAAGGCGTTGGGTGTAAGCTGTTGCGCCAGCAATACCGGTGCCGACTTCACTTTAAAATCAACCACATCAAAATAACCGGTATAAATATGACCGCCATACATCGTGTCGTTTCTCACAAAACCATCGTGGATATACCTGGCATTTCCTGAGCCGTTGCTCCAGTTGCCAACATATATAGGGTTCCAGGGATCGGTCTTGATATCGGCCACCACGGCACCTCCCGCGAACAGGTTGCTGCCATAGAGGTAAATATAGCCTTTCAGCGTATCGATCTGCAGGGCGTGTATGTTATTGATCTTGGTACCGCTAATGGTAGGCGCCCACTTTTTATAGGGAAGATTGGTTCCCGGAAGTTTCCTCAGGTCGATGATCTGCAGACCTCCTCCGCCTTCGGTGGTAGCGTAGGCATAGCGCTTATAGGTCCTTATCTCGTGCCAGGAACTGTTGGAGTCAGGAATCTGCTTTACCTCTACCGGAACACTGGGATTAGTAACGTCAACAATAGAAGTATAGGTTTGAACACCTACCAGCGCGTATTCTCTGCCGGTAGTATCCACATAACCCCAGATATTGGAACAACCCAGGCCGGGATAGTTCTTGGTAGCCCTTAATACAACGTTCAGATTTTGCGCGCTGGCGCCAAGGAAAAGTAAAAAGGCGAATGCGAGGAGGGAGTAGTTTTTCTTCATATACCAGGGTTTGGTTATAAAATAATAAACTAAGTACGTGAAAAAAAATGAGATTATCAAGAAAGAGAGGCAAAAATCACAGATCGAGGGTGGTCTGGCCTTTTGTTTTGCCTCCTTTCTTAGGCTTTGCCGATGATTTCTTCGCTTCCTTTTTGGAAACCGCCTTCTGTTTAGGCTTCTCTTCTTCGGGTTGTACGCTCTTCTTTATCTGCTGGATGGGCGAAAGCTCGCTATCTTCAAAAGCTGCTATGTCCTTCTTGGTTAGCGCAACTTCTTTGGGTGCCATCAGGTTCACTTCGCGCACTTTGTTCTGCGATAGCTTATTGCCCCTTGCCTTCACCCCTTTTACCTCGATGAACTCGTTGAGGCCGATCTTTTGAGGTGCAGGTTCCCTGCCGCCTGCTTTCGAAAACCTTACTTCTATAATAGGCTCTGGCTGTGTGGTAGCCATTTCCATTTGCGAGCCTGGTGCCTCACTGATGAAAAGTACTTTTTTATCTGTAGGCTCTACGATGAAACGCTTCACAAAATAGGTCTTTTGTTCCCCATCATAATAAACGCAGGCAACGGGTGATCTGGGATTAAACTTTTCGATCAGCACAATATCCTGGTCGAAATGCGTGCTAAGGTCGAAGCCATGCAGTTTGTAATGCCCGCTTTGCGTAATGGTAAAGATCCTGTCTTCGGGACCGAACTCACCGAGGTAAGTGCCGCGCACTTCTGAATTGAGGCGTTGTACCGTATCGTCGAACCATATCTTGCGCGCGCCCAATGTAGAAAGTCCTTTCTCGGCCAGCACCACTTTGCGTACGGGATATTTGGTAACGATATTGCCAACCACAGCACGCCCCTTGATGGCAAGCTCACTGAAGTCCATTTCAAACTCTATCTTGCGGATCCCGGCAAGCGCACGATGGAACACCGTCACCACCTCCGCTTCCCCATTGGGGTTGGCGGTAAAATACAACACCTCCGAACCTTCTGTACCCTTCGTAAGCGCGTACTCCTTATCGCGGGTAACACCTGTCACCGGGAATCGCTTCATCATCGTGGGGCCTTTAGCACCGTCGCGGTACATCAGGTTGTAAATGGTACGCTCGTCGTTCTTACGGAATACGTTGATATATACTACGTCTTTCCCAACAAACGCTTTCTCCTGGATCTTGGAAACGATCATCGTTCCATCCTTACGGAATACAATGATATCGTCAATGTCGGAACAATCGCAAACAAATTCGTCCTTGCGCATGCCATAGCCCGCAAAACCCTCTTCCCTGTTCACGTATAATTTCTCGCTCGCGGCGGCAACACTAGTGGCCACAATGTTCTCGAACGATTTGATCTCGGTCTTACGCTCGCGGCCTTCGCCGTATTTCTTCTTCAGGTTCTTGAAATACTCAATGGCGTACTCCGTAAGATTGGCAAGGTGATGCTTCACCTGCGCGATCTGCTCCTCCAGCGACTTGATCAGTTCATCTGCTTTGAAACCATCGAACTTAGAGATGCGTTTGATCTTGATCTCTGTAAGACGCACAATATCATCAGTGGTGATCTCTCTAAGGAATTTTTTCTTGTAAGGCTTCAACCCTTTGTCTATCGTATCGATCACCGCTTCCCAGGTTTCGCAGTCCTCGATGTTGCGGTAGATCCTTTTCTCAATGAATATCTTTTCGAGCGAAGCAAAATGCCATTGCTCCTGCAGCTCATGGAGCTGAATATCCAACTCCCTCTTGAGCAAGTCAAGCGTATTGTAGGTGGAGATCTTCAGCATCTCGTTAACACCTACAAAGCGCGGCTTGTCGTCATCAATGATACAGGCATTGGGAGAAATGGAAACCTCGCAATCAGTGAACGCGTACAACGCGTCGATCGTCTTGTCGGGAGATATCCCCGGGGCAAGGTGGATCAATATCTCTACGTTCTCCGCCGTATTATCCTCCACCCTCTTGATCTTGATCTTTCCTTTATCGTTCGCCGCAATGATCGACTCGATCAATGATGAGGTGGTGGTTCCGAAGGGTATCTCCGTAATGATCAGTACCTTCTTGTCCTGCTGCGATATCTTCGCTCTTACGCGGATCCTTCCACCACGAAGACCATCGTTATAGTTGGAAAAGTCAGCGGTACCGCCTGTGGGGAAGTCGGGCATAATGTCCGGCTTTCTTCCTTTCAGAACAGCAACAGAGGCATCTATAAGTTCGTTAAAGTTGTGCGGAAGTATCTTACAGGCCAGGCCTACCGCGATGCCTTCCACCCCTTGCGCAAGCAACAGCGGGAACTTAACCGGAAGTGTTTCCGGCTCCTTGTTCCTTCCGTCATAGCTTGCCAGCCAAACAGTGGTCTTGGGGTTGAACACCACCTCGAGACCGAACTTCGTAAGCCTTGCCTCAATGTATCGCGGCGCGGCAGCACGGTCGCCGGTCAAAATGTTACCCCAGTTACCCTGGGTATCGATCAAAAGGTCTTTCTGTCCCAACTGCACCATGGCATCGCCAATGGAAGCATCGCCGTGGGGGTGGTACTTCATGGTATGGCCGATCACGTTGGCCACCTTGTTGTAACGTCCGTCCTCTAATTCCCAAAGCGAATGCAGGATACGGCGCTGCACAGGCTTCAAGCCGTCTTCTACCGCCGGAACGGCACGTTCAAGAATTACATAGGAGGCGTAGTCAAGGAACCAGTTCTGGTACATGCCGCTCAGGTGGATCACATTCGGGCGGGTGTCGTCACCACCTGCACCCTCAGAGGTCTCGGGAGGCAATTGCTCCTGGGCATTCTCGGGCTCCTGCTGGTTCTCAGGTTCTTTCTTTACCTGGTCCTCAGCGGGCGCTTTTTTCTTTTTTCCTTTATCGTCCTTTTTTTTAGCCACAGCTAAACTCCGTTAACCCTGCCTGCCTGCAGGCAGGCATTATACCTTAATCATTAACCATTTTCCGCAAGGTCCTTCTCTACTCTTAAGTTCTCAATAATAAAATCCTGACGCTCCTGTGTGTTCTTACCCATGTAATAGCTAAGGAGCTGCGTCACCGAACTCTCCTGCCCTATGATAACCGGCTCAAGCCGAATGTCCTTGCCGATAAAATTCTTGAACTCGTCAGGCGATATCTCACCCAAACCCTTGAATCGGGTGATCTCGGGCTTGGCACCTAATTTCTCTATCGCCTTCTTACGTTCATCCTCCGAATAACAATAGATCGTTTCTTTTTTGTTCCTTACCCTGAAGAGCGGCGTTTGCAAAATGTACAGGTGGTTGTTCTTCACCAGGTCAGGGAAGAATTGCAGGAAGAACGTGAGCAAGAGCAAGCGGATGTGCATACCGTCAACATCGGCATCGGTGGCAAGCACAATGTTATTGTAACGCAGGTTCTCCATCCCGTCCTCTATATTGAGGGCCGATTGAAGCAAGTTAAACTCTTCGTTCTCGTAAACGATCTTCTTGGTAAGGCCAAACGCATTGAGCGGTTTTCCCTTCAGGCTGAACACCGCCTGTGTATTCACGTCACGTGTTTTGGTGATGGAACCACTTGCCGAATCACCCTCACAAATGAAAATGGTGGTCTCGAGGCGGCGATCATCGTTAGAGTCGTAATGCACGCGGCAGTCGCGAAGCTTTTTGTTGTGAAGGCTTGCCTTCTTCGCCCGCTCCCTTGCCAGCTTCTGAATTCCCGAAAGCTCTTTACGCTCCCTTTCCGACTGTGTGATCTTCACCAGCAACGCTTCAGCCACCTGCGGGTTCTTATGCAGGAAATTATCGAGCTCTTCTTTCAGGAAGTCACCGATGAAGGCCTTTATGGAAGGTCCCTTAGGGCCAACCTCCTGCGAGCCAAGCTTGGTCTTGGTTTGCGATTCGAACACCGGCTCCTGCACCTTAATGCTGATCGCCGCTACGATAGAGGTACGTACATCAACCGCCTCGAAATCTTTTTTAAAGAACTCGCGAATGGTCTTCACCACTGCCTCACGGAAAGCGCCCTGGTGGGTGCCGCCCTGCGTGGTATGCGCGCCATTGACGAATGAATAATATTCTTCTCCGTACTGCGCGTTGCTATGGGTGATCGCCACCTCAATGTCGTTGCCCTTCAGGTGGATAATAGGGTACAGCACAGGCCCGCTAAGGTTACGCTCCAGCAGATCGTGCAGGCCTTTTTCGGAAATGAACTTCTGGTTATTAAAATTGAGCGTAAGGCCTGTGTTCAGGTACGCGTAGTTCCAGAGCATGCGCTCCACGTACTCGTTCAGGTAATGGTAGTTGCCGAATATCTTTTCATCGGGCGTGAACTGTATCAAGGTTCCCTTGCGGTCTTCGCTCTTTACGATGCGCTCGTCGTTGGATATCTTCCCGCGTTTGAACTCTGCGGTCTTGATCTTATCCTCGCGGATGCTCTGAACCTTAAAATGGCTGGAAAGAGCGTTTACGGCTTTCGTTCCAACACCGTTAAGACCTACTGATTTCTTAAAAGCTTCCGAATCGTACTTCGCGCCGGTATTGATCTTCGATACGCAGTCGATCACTTTCCCCAACGGAATACCCCTTCCAAAATCACGCACCTTCACCGTTTTGTCACGAATGACCACGTCGATCGACTTGCCGTTACCCATCACAAATTCATCGATGCAATTGTCGATCACTTCCTTAAGAAGGATATAAATGCCATCATCATGCGAAGAACCGTCGCCCAATTTCCCAATGTACATACCGGGACGAAGGCGTATGTGCTCATGCCACTCTAACGAGCGGATATGTTCTTCGGTATACTTTTGTTCTGCCATCGTTACACATTAAATCTAAAATGCATAATGTCCCCATCTTCTACAATATATTCTTTCCCTTCCACCGCCAGCTTGCCCGCGTCGCGGCAGGCCGCTTCGGAACCGAGCTGTAAAAAGTTATTGTATTTGATCACTTCCGCTTTAATGAATCCTTTCTCAAAATCAGTATGGATCACACCCGCTGCCTGCGGCGCTGTCATCCCCCTGGTGATCGTCCAGGCCCGAACCTCTTTTTCGCCGGCGGTAAAATAGGTTTGCAGGCTTAGAAGCTTGTAAGCCGCTTTTATCAGTTTGTTAACCCCGGGTTCGGCAAGGCCCATGTCATCGAGGAACTGCTTCCTCTCTTCATAAGTATCGAGCGCCGCGATCTCCGCTTCCATTGCGGCGGTAATAATGATCACCTCCGCCTCTTCGTCCTTCACCGCGTTCTTTACGAGGTCAACATATTTATTACCTTCTTTCACCGATGCTTCATCAACATTGCAAACATAGAGCACCGGCTTTGATGTGAGCAAATGAATATCGGCAATGTATTGTAGGTCCTCCGGTTTCACCGGCGCTGAACGCGCCGACTTCCCCGATTCAAGATGTGCTTTATAAACTGACAACACATCGTAAGCTTTCCTCGCTTCTTTATCAGTTCCGGTTTTTGCCAGTTTCTCCACACGCTGTGCTTTCTTGGTCACTGAGTCAAGGTCCTTCAGTTGCAACTCCGTATCGATCACCTCTTTATCACGCACAGGGTTCACCGATCCATCAACGTGCACTACGTTGGGATCATCGAAACAGCGAAGCACATGGATAATGGCATTGGTCTCCCTGATGTTGGCCAGGAACTGGTTGCCGAGACCTTCGCCTTTGCTGGCGCCTTTCACCAGGCCGGCAATGTCAACGATCTCGATAGTAGTAGGAATAACGCGCTCGGGCTTCACAAGGCCTTCCAACTTCATAAGCCGGTCATCAGGTACCGTGATCACTCCTATGTTGGGCTCAATGGTGCAAAAAGGAAAATTAGCCGCCTGCGCTTTCGCATTTGAAAGACAGTTAAAGAGCGTTGATTTTCCAACGTTCGGCAAGCCGACTATACCGCACTGTAAGCCCATTTTCTATTCAAATATTTGACAGAAAAGATCGTTATTTACAAATGAAAATTAGTGTGCAAAGATATGATTTGAAAAAATCCGGCGACAGACAGTACATCATAGTTTTCAACATTTTTGTAAGTTATCAACATTTACTTCCTCCCTTCTAAAAACCTGTACTTTTGAAAGCTAAATTTCCTCGCGAAAATGATCACAAAAGAAGAGCCCACGCTTCAAAAAGGAACCACCAAAATGCCTGATATTAAGGAACTCGAAAAGATCTGCTCCCAGGTGCGGAGGGACATCGTACGCATGGTTCATGCCGTTAATTCAGGCCACCCGGGCGGTTCATTGGGCTGCACCGAATATTTTACCGCGCTTTATTTCGCGGTCATGAAACACAACCCGAAAGCATTTAACATGGATGGAAAAGGCGAAGATATATTCTTCCTTTCCAACGGACATATTTCTCCTGTATTTTATAGCGTCCTGGCGCGCAGCGGCTACTTCGATGTGAAGGAGCTCGCTACTTTCCGTAAGCTCGACTCAAGGCTTCAGGGCCATCCTACCACGCATGAAGGATTACCCGGAGTACGCGTTGCTTCCGGTTCCTTAGGTCAGGGAATGTCAGTAGCCATTGGCGCGGCCCTCGCAAAAAAACTGAACAATGATAACCGCCTCGTGTATAGCTTACATGGAGACGGCGAGATACAGGAAGGCCAAATATGGGAAGCGGCCATGTACGCGGCAGCTAATAAGGTGGACAACCTTATCTCCACCATCGACGTAAACGGGCAGCAAATTGATGGTTCTACTGATAAAGTACTGCCCATGGGCGACCTGAAAGCAAAATGGCAGGCTTTTGGGTGGGAGGTGCTCAGCACAAAGAACGGCAACACTATTTCTGAAGTGATAGAAACATTGGAAGCGGCCGCCACGTATACCGGCAAAGGAAAACCCGTGATGATCCTTATGCGGACCGAAATGGGTTATGGAGTTGACTTTATGATGGGAAGCCACAAATGGCACGGCGTAGCGCCGAACGATGAGCAATTGGCAAAAGCACTTGCTCAGTTGCCTGAAACGCTGGGAGACTATTGATGGGAAGCAGGAAACCTCAAACTTTAAACTTTAAACTTCAAACTTTTGGCAAGACCCTCTTGCCTCTTGCCTTTTGCCTGTTTGCCAGCTTTGCCACTGCGCAGCCCCGCAAGAACACCGCCCCTCAAACCACCCGTATCCTCTTTGTATTCGATGCCTCCTTCAGTATGTTCGGCCAATGGCAGAACGGCATGAAGATGGACATGGCCAAAGAACTGCTTAGCAATTTCCTCGACAGCCTCAGCACCATCAATAACCTGGAGATCGCCTTCCGCGCTTATGGCCACCAGTATGGTCTCCAACCCCAGCGCAACTGCCAGGACTCTAAACTTGAAGTTCCTTTCGCTACGGTAAAGAAGAACGTTCCGCTTATCAAACAAAAATTAAAAGGCATCGTTCCGAGGGGAACAACGCCCATCGCCTACTCACTCGAGCAATGCGCCAACGACTTTTTCCCCGAATGTCCGAATTGCCGCAACGTGGTCATCCTTATCACCGACGGCATTGAAGAATGTGACGGAGACCCCTGCGCGGTATCATTGGCCTTGCAGAAAAAAGGGATCTTCCTCAAGCCCTTCATCATCGGCATCGGTTTCGACAAAAACTATTTTTCTCCTCTGGGCTGCGTAGGAAAACTATACGACGTATCGAGCGAGAACAATTTCAAGACCATCATGAACATCGTTATCTCTCAGGCCTTAAACAACACCACCGTGCAGGTGAACCTGCTCGACAAAGCGGGAAGGCCTTCAGAGACCGACGTAAACATGACCTTTTACGACGAAGTTTCAGGAGCGATAAAGAACAACTACGTCCATACGATCAACGATCGCGGTTATCCCGATACACTGGTGCTCGATCCGCTTCTCACCTATAAAATGGTGGTACACACATTGCCTCCTGTGGAAAAATCCAACATCAACATCACTCCCGGCAAGCACAACATCATTGCTGTTGACGCTCCCCAGGGAAACCTGGTAGTGAAAGTGAGCGGCACCAATAACTACAAGCAGCTACAATACATCGTACGCAAGGCCGGCGACATGAAAACGGTGCATGTGCAGGAAGTGAATCTAACAGAGAAATACATCGTTGGCAAATACGACCTGGAGATACTTACCCTTCCCCGCATCCTTCTTCCCAACGTTTCCATCAACCAAAGCGCTACGCGCACCGTAGAGATCCCGCAGGCAGGCATGGTTTCCGTCATCAAACCCGGCGATGGACCAGGCAGCATTTACGTGGAAGAGAAGAACAAGCTCACCTGGGTATGCAACCTCAAGACAGGGCAATTGCAGGAGAACATCGTGCTGCAGCCCGGTTATTACCGTGTTGAATACCGCCCACAGGCTTCCAGAGAATCCATTTATACCGTAGAACGAAAGTTCAAAATAGAATCAGGCTCCACCGCCACCGTAAAACTCTTCTAGACCATGCAGCAACACCCCTACACTGAAAAAAAAGACACACGCTCCGGCTTCGGCGCCGGCCTTTCGGAACTTGGCAGATCAAATCCTGACGTAGTGGGCCTTTGCGCCGACCTTACCGGATCGCTCAAGATGGACGCTTTCCAGAAGGAACATCCCGAGCGCTTTTTCCAGGTAGGCATCGCGGAAGCGAACATGATGGGCATCGCGGCCGGCCTTACCATTGGCGGCAAGATCCCTTTCACGGGAACCTTTGCCAACTTCTCTACCGGCAGGGTGTATGACCAGATCCGTCAATCAATTGCTTACTCGGGCAAGAACGTGAAGATATGCGCTTCGCACGCCGGCCTTACATTGGGTGAAGATGGTGCCACGCACCAGATCCTGGAGGACATAGGTCTTATGAAAATGCTGCCTGGTATGGTGGTGATCAATCCCTGCGACTTTAACCAGACCAAGGCCGCTACTATTGCGGTGGCAAAACACAAAGGCCCTGTATACCTGCGCTTCGGAAGGCCTGCCGTTCCCAACTTTACTCCCGCTGATCAAAAGTTCGAGATCGGCAAGGCGGTGATGATGAACGAAGGCAAGGACATCAGCATCTTCGCTACCGGGCACCTGGTATGGAAGGCCATAGAGGCCTGCGAAGCCCTGGAAAAGGAAGGCATCAGCGCCGAGATCATTAATATCCATACGATTAAACCTTTAGACCACCAGGCTGTCATAGCTTCCGTGAAAAAAACAGGCTGCGTGGTGACCGCGGAAGAACACCAGGAGAACGGCGGACTGGGCGACAGCATCGCTCAACTGCTGGCCAGGGAGCTGCCAAGCCCCCTGGAAATGGTAGCTGTGAAAGACAGCTTCGGTGAAAGCGGCACCCCTGATCAGCTCATGAAAAAGTACGGGTTGGATTCGCCTGACATCGTAAAAGCGGCGAAGAAAGCCCTGTCGAGGAAGAGTAAATGAGTTTATTTATTTAGTTGTAAATCAATAATTTACAATTAAGTATTTAAATTTTTAATTTATATGGAAGAGATCCCTGACAAAGAGCTTCTAGAGCAATTCCGTAACCCCGCTTTCAGGGAGAAGGCGTTCAATCAGCTTATCCTCAAATACCAGAAGCGTGTTTACTGGCATATCCGCAAGATCGTTATCAGCCACGACGATGCTGACGATGTTGTACAAAACGTATTCATAAAAGTTTGGAAGAACCTCGATGGCTTCAAGGAGGAATCGCAGCTGTTTACCTGGCTGTACCGCATTGCCACCAATGAAAGCCTCACCTGGCTCAAGCAGAAGAAGGACAACCTGAAGGTTTCGTTCGACGATGTGGCCCATGTGCTTAGCAGGAGCCTGGAGGACGATAATTACTTTAAGGGCGATGAGATACAGAAGAAGCTTCAGCAGGCCATTCTTACCCTGCCGGAGAAGCAGCGCATCGTGTTCAACATGAAGTATTACGACGAGATAAAATACGAGGAGATGTCGCAGATACTGGAGACCTCTGTTGGAGCGCTAAAGGCCTCGTACCACCACGCAGTAAAGAAAATTGAGGATTATATGACCCGGGGTTAAACCTTTCGGGTTTTAAAGCATCCAAGAGAGGAATGAAAGAAACAGGCCACATACCAGCAGATTTCGACGATCTTTCGAAGCATGCCCCTACCCTGGCCGGCATTGAAAAGCGTAATTGCTTTGTGGTGCCCGAGCACTATTTTGAGGGATTAGGGCCTGTGATCCATACCGGCAAATACATTTCATCCCTTCCCAGTAAGAATCCTTTTAGCACCCCTGAGGGTTATTTCGATCTCTTGCCCATCATGATCCAGCAAAGGATCGCCGCGGAAGAAGCAGGCGCCGAACTGGATGTTCCCGAGGGTTATTTTGATGAACTGCCCAACATCATCCAAAGCCGCCTGAAGCTGGAGGAACTCAAGGGCGAAAGCGGCTATGAGGTGCCCGGCGATTATTTCAATACCCTTGCCGGCCGTATCCAGGAGCGCCTGAAGGAAGAAAAGAAAGAGACCAGGGTGATCTCCTTCAGGGAATATGTCTTCTCGCGCTATACCGCTGTGGCCATTGCCGCTTCTGTGGCTTTGCTGCTGGGCTGGTACACTTTGTTCTATAAAACCGCGGGCGAATACATTCAGCCCGAAGTACAGATGGCAGGCATGGATACCGTTGACACCAACAACCTGGTGGCCGATGCCATTGCCGGCCTCGACGAAGCAACGCTCATAGAAGCCGCTACGGGAAGCTCCGAAGAAGAAGGAAATGAAAACACCGACGTCGAGAATTACATTATCGATAACGATATAGACATAAGCTCCATGGTGAAAGAACTATAACCCGCTAGCGATGTACTTTAAACGAATCATATTATCCGCCCTTCTTCTGTTCTCCGGCCTCCTGCTATGCCAGGCACAAGGGCTTACCAAGGAGAAGATAGAAGCTACCAAGGTGGCGATGATCACGAAAAAGATGGGGCTCAGCGCCAAGGAAGCCCAGTCCTTCTGGCCTTTGTACAACGAGTTCCTCGATAAAAAGGAAGTACTTCGCCAGGCGAACATCAAAGCGAAGAAAAAAGACCTGAATACTTTAAGCGACAAGGAGATCGAGACCTTGATCGAGGAAGACTTTACTTATAAGCAAAAGGACCTCGATCTTCAGAAGGAGTATAACCGAAAGTACAAAGCCATATTGCCGGTTAAAAAGATAGCCCTGCTTTCACAGGCCGAGGAAGAGTTCAAGATCTGGCTCGTAGAACAAATGAAGAAGCAGAACAAGTAAGCACGAATATCCTGACAGATGCCAAGAGCGCTACTCTTCATACTGGCCTTCCTCACGCACACAGGAAGCTTCGCCGGGGCCGACTCCACTAAAACAGAAAAGGGAGGACGGCCGCCGAAGCATT
>JANWJV010000028.1 GCA_025451785.1 Bacteroidia bacterium
AATTAATACGCTCCGTACGAATGGCAAAAAAATCGAAAAAGGCAAAGGCAGTTAAGAAGGCTGCTAAGAAGCCCGCAAAGAAAGTGGCGAAAAAGGCCGCTAAGCCTGCGAAGAAGGCTGTTAAAAAGGCAAAACCCACCTCCGCTAAAAAAGCTGCTCCCAAAGCAAAAGCTAAAAAAGTTGTAAAGGCAAAAGCCAAAGCGAAAGCCGCTCCCAAGAAAAAAGTAGCGAAAAAGGTGGTGAAGAAAGTAGCCGCTAAAAAAGCTGTTAAAGTAAAAGCTAAGAAAGTTGTAAAGGCAAAAGCAAAACTCACCTCCGCTAAAGCTTCGGCGAGCAAGCCTGCTAAAAAGGTTGTTGCTAAAAAGCCTGTTGCTAAGGCAAAACTCGCCTCCGCTAAAGCTTCGGCGAGCAAGCCCGTTGTTAAAGCGGTAGCAAAAGTAGTTGCGAAGCCCGTGGAAGTGAAGAAGGCAGTAACGCCTGCTCCCCTTCCCGTAGCGGCAGCCGCTAAACCGAAACCTGTTGTAGCCGCGAAACCTGTAGCGAAGAAGAAAGAAGAGTCGCTGCTGGACGATGACGACGACAACAACTCGAACAACGAAGAGAAATATTATGATCTTCCCACACCGGTGATCAAGCGTTTTGACGCTAACCAGCCCAAACCGCAGATCAACAAGGACAAGCGCACCCGCTACTCTGACAAGGAGCTGCAGGAGTTCAAGCTGTTGATCCTCGAAAAGATAGGCGAAGCGAAAAAGGACTTTGAACTGCTCAAGAGCACCCTCAGCCACCGCGACGACCATGGTACCGACGATACCTCTCCCACTTTTAAACTGCTGGAAGATGGTTCTGACGTGCTTTCGAAAGAAGAAACAGCTCAATTGGCTGCCCGCCAGGAGAAGTTCATCCAGAACCTCCAGAACGCACTTATCCGTATCGAGAACAAGACCTACGGAATATGCCGCGTTACCGGTAAGCTGATCTCCAAAGAGCGCCTGCGCAGCGTACCGCATGCCACACTCGGCATCGACGCCAAGCTGGGCCAAACCGTTTAATCCCTTATGCCCTGAGTGCATCCGGATGTTTCCATCCGGATGTTCTTCAGGCTAGTTTTCCCCTGTGAAGAAACCCCTCCTGCTCATTTTCCTGGTACTTCTGATAGACCAGACCCTGAAGTTTTACATCAAGACCCATTTTTACCTTGGCGAAGAGCTGCATGTGGCCGGCGACTGGTTCATCATCAATTGTACTGAGAACAACGGCATGGCCTTCGGAATGGAGTTGGGAGGAGAGTGGGGCAAGCTCTTTTTGAGCATCTTCCGTATCCTGGCCGTGTTCGGCCTTAGCTATTACCTCTGGACCTTGATAAAAAAATCAGCCCCAATGGGACTGATCTACAGCATTGCGCTTATCCTTGCAGGCGCCGTTGGAAATATCATTGATAGTGCATTTTACGGCATCCTGTTCAGCGACAGCAATTACGAAGCAGCCGAGTTCCTGCCCGCCGATGGAGGCTATTCAGGTTTCCTGCAGGGCAAAGTGGTGGATATGTTCTATTTCCCCCTTATCGAAGGGCATTTCCCCTCCTGGTTTCCCTTCTGGGGCTCGGAGCAGTTCATCTTTTTTCGCCCTGTGTTCAACATCGCCGATGCGTCCATCACCGTAGGCGTGTTCCTGATCATAATTTTCCAGAAAAGGTTTTGGGGGAAGAAAGAAACAGGCTTCGACGGAGTTCATCCTGACGAAGGAAGGACTCAGCCTGAAGTTAACCCTCTTGTCACCCCGAGCGGAGTCGAGGGGCAAGGGTCAGAGCTTTCGGAACCTTCCGAAAACCCCCAGGGGTAACTTCACTCCACTTTTTGCTTGCAAATAAAGCTCGCCCGTGCTGAGACGCTCGCCTGCTTTTTCCTTTAGAAGGTTCTCTATGATGATGGAAGAAAATCCCAATGAATAGGCATTGAGGATGAGGAAATGTTTTTCCTCGTCGAGTAGCTCCAGCACTCCTTCCATCATCTCCTTGATATTGTCTTCCAGCTTCCATTTCTCCCCGTTGGGGCCATGGCCATAAGCCGGAGGATCGAGGATAATTCCATTGTATTTATTGCCGCGCTTGATCTCGCGCTTCACGAACTTCAACGCATCTTCCACCACCCAGCGTATGTCCTTCAGTCCGCTCAATTCCATGTTCTCCCTCGACCAGCTTACTACCTGCTTGATGGAATCAACGTGCGTGATGTCGGCACCGGCAGCTTTAGCAGCAAGCGAAGCACCACCAGTGTATGCAAACAAGTTCAAAACCCTTGTCCCTTGCCCCTTGTCCCCTGTCCCTTCTCCTTGCATTTGTCGCACAGTGTCATAGATATAATCCCAATTCTCTGCTTGCTCCGGAAATATGCCTACATGTTTGAAAGATGTAAGTGCCAAACGGAATTTGATCTCTTTATCCCTTACCAGGTAAGAAATATTCCAGCGATCGGGAACATCTTTGATCTTTTGCCAGGTGCCGGCAGAACTTGATTTGGGAACGAACTTCACATGGGCCTGCTTCTCCCAGTCTTTGACGGAATATACCCTGTCCCACACCGCCTGTGGCTCAGGCCGAATGGTAACAACACTCCCAAAACGCTCCAGCTTTTCAAAATTGCCAGCGTCAAGGAGCTCGTAATCTTTCCAGTGTTGAGGGGTTAATAATTGCACGGGGGCAAATCTACGAATAACGAATAACTATGAATTAACGAATTGCGAATAAGGTTAATTAACAAATTCGTTAATTCGAAACGATTCGTTATTCGCTGATCTATTTCATACCTATAAGCTTGAACCCTTTACCATGCACGTTAAGGATCTCAATGGTAGGATCCTCCTTCAAATACTTCCTCAGCTTCGCTATATAAACATCCATACTTCTCCCCTTAAAATAATCATCATCCTGCCAAATGGTATTGAGCGCGAAGTTGCGGTCGAGCACATCGTTAGAATTGATGCAAAGCAATTTTAAAAGATCCGATTCCTTGGTGGTAAGGTTCTGCTTTTTCCCTTTGATGTCGAGGGTTTGATGCTTGTAATCGAACTTGTAAGCTCCTATTTTGAACTCTGATTGCTCTGAGTTCTTCAGCGTTTGGTTTTGCGTACGGCGCAGGATAGCCGTCATGCGCAACAAGAGCTCTTCCATGCTAAAAGGCTTGGCGATATAGTCATCGGCACCGGCATTAAAGCCTTCAATGGTATCTTCCTTCATCGATTTCGCGGTGAGGAACACAATGGGAATGTTCTTATCCACCGCGCGTATTTCGCGGGCCAGCGTAAAGCCGTCCTTCACCGGCATCATCACATCCAGCAGGCAGATGTCATACTTGGTTTTGGAGAAAAGATCATAGCCCTGCTTGCCGTTCACAGCCAGCGAGGTTACATAGCCTTTCGCGTCAAGATATTCTAAGAGAATATTGCCGAGGTTCTTGTCGTCTTCTACCAGCAGGACTTTGGTTTTTTCATCTTTTGCCATTCAGATCAATTTTTATTGGTTGGATTAAAAGGCAGGTATACATGGAAGGTGCTTCCCTTCCCCAGTTCGCTCTCTACCGCAATGCTTCCCCCGTGTTTTTCTGCCACTGCTTTTACATAACTGAGCCCAAGCCCAAAGCCCTTCACCGTATGGATATTACCGGTGGGAACGCGGAACATGGTCTCGAAAATTCTCTTTTGATTGTCTTTGCTGATGCCAATGCCGTTGTCGTGAATTGAAATAAGAATGCCTCCATCGCGATTCGCTGTTACGATGCGGATCTTCGGCGGCTCATTGGAATATTTTATGGCATTATCGATAAGGTTGTAAACGATATTGGTCAAATGTACCTTGTCGGCGAAGATGATGGGAGTGCCGGCGTTCAATTCAGTTACTATCTCACCCGCTTTTTGCTCCACCTGCAGGCGAATGTTATTGATGGCAAGCTCAATGACGCTGTGCACATTCACTTCTTCCGCCTTCAGCTTGAACTGGCCCTTGTCGAGGATCGCCGTTTGCAGGATGTTCTCTACCAATGAGCCCAGGCGCTTGTTCTCGTCGCGTATCATCTTCACATAATTGCCCAAACGCTCCGGCGATTTCTCAATGGAATTGTCGCCAAGCACTTCACAAGCCAATGAAATAGTAGAGATCGGCGTTTTGAACTCGTGTGTCATATTGCTGATGAAGTCGTTCTTGATCTCCGAGAGTTTTTTCTGGCGGAAAATGGTGGAGATAGTGGCGTAGAACGAAACAATAAGCGCCAGGATCAGCAATCCTGAGCCAACGAGCATAAAGGTCATGGTACTGAGGATAAAACGGTCCTGGTTAGGGAAATACAAGGAGAGATAACGCTGCTGGATGAACACATTATCCGGCGAAAGCGGCACACGGAACTCGGAGTTCACCAGTTCAGGCTTCGCTATGGCGCTGTTCTTTCCGCTAATGATGCCGTACTCGTACTTCGCGTCGATGCCTTTGTTCACAAGCTCCTTTTTGATCACCGAATCCAGCAATGCCGAATCGATCTTTTCATTGTAATCGTTGTAGATGTTGATGCTTACTAACTCATCGAAAATATCGTTCACCACATCGGTGCGGTGCATAAAGTTCTTGAAGTTCTGGTCATTGGTGTCCACCTGTTCGGTGGTAACGAACTGCTGCTGTCTTTCATCGGGAATATCACCGAAATCGAAGGCCGTTGAATCGCCCCCCTGCGTTGAGTACGCCTTGTGCCGTGTCTTCTTCACCATCACCCCATTTGAATCGGAGAGAAATTCCTCCATCACATGCACTTTGAACATATTGCTTTGCATCCGGAAGGCAGGGTTATCAGGCATGGAAGTGTCTTTGATCATCTTCATGCTGGCCCTTATCGAATCGTTGTTCATCAGCCAGCGGATGCCCTGCTTACGGAAGTTGAGGCGCTTGGTGATCTTGGCGGCGGCGGCGGTCTTCTCCAGCTTGTAGATAACGTCGCCCAGGGCGTCCTTCACCTGCTGTTTGAAGT
>JANWJV010000029.1 GCA_025451785.1 Bacteroidia bacterium
AAGAACCAGTGGGCTTCCATGGGCAATCCTTACAAGACCCTGGGCGCTTCCTACGATCTTCCGCTCATGGGCGGCAAAGGCGATCATGCGTATCTCGGGTTGGGCGCCTCCATGTTCAAGGACAAAGCCGGCGATTCGCAGTTCGGAACTATGCAGGCGGGGCTTTCGGCTTCAGGCATTGTACCGGTGAGCGCTTTCGGAAAATTTTCAGCGGGCCTGCAGGTCAACTTTTCGCAGCACAGCGCCGATCCCAGCAATTTGCTTTGGGCTTCGCAGCATAACGGCACTAACTTCGATCCCGCGCTTCCTTCTAAAGAAGCTGCCTCCATCAACACTTTTAACTTTATTGATATGGGCGCCGGCGCCATGTACGAGTACAGCAGTTCGCAGGGAACCATCACCGGCCGCGACGTGACAAGGTTCGCAGTAGGCGCGGCATTGTTCCATGTGAACAAACCGAAACAGGAGTTTCTTCAGCCCGGCGAACGCTTGAATCCCAGGTTCGTATTCTATACCAATGGCCGTTTCGATATTCCGTCCACACAATTCTCCATTGTTCCCACAGGCGTGTTCATGATGCAGGGCAAAGCCACCGAGCTGAACCTCGGCGCGCTCATGCGCTTCCGTGTGAAGAACGGTACCAAGATGACCGGCTTTTACAGTGAGTCGGCCCTCTCGTTCGGACTTAACTATCGCATGAAAGACGCGCTGATCCCACAGATCGGGTACGAGATAGCAGGGTACGGCATCAGTATTTCTTACGATGTGAACCTGAGCTCGTACAAAGAAGTGTCGAACATGAACGGGGGCCTCGAGATCGCCCTGCGCTATACCAACTGGAAAGGTGCGTTGTACAAGAACAAGAACTGATCTCCTTATTTTCTTCCTGAAGCTTTTACTTTCTCCAGCAGCACCCCGGTAATGGGTTTGTCCTCGATCTTGCTTTGCAGCCAGCCAATGAAGTCGAAGTAATTGAAAGGCGGGCGCTCAAAGGCATCCTGCGAGATCTCCAAAAGTACTTTATGAAGCGAACTAAAGGCTGCCATCAGGTCGTTCTTGCCATTTACCTTAGGAAGACTGGTGCGGATAAAGTCGAGGATGGCTGTTTCTAACTTATACAGTCGCTTGCGGCGGTACAGGTAACGGTATACCGAGCGCACATTGTATTCAAGGAACTCGCGGTTATCGAGCTCGTAGTGCAGGATCATGCTGAAGAGCAGTGCCGGGATGCGAAAGAACATCGATTCCTCCTCTGACGCATTGAGGATGCGGTTAAGCCAGGTGAGGGACTTCTTGTAATTGCCATTCAGGAAGTTGATATAGCTGATGAAATACGAAAGGCTCATAGCGAAAGGTTTCCTAACTGTCACTTGTTCTTCCATCCAGGCCGCCGCTTCGTCGGCAATGTGCTGCGCCTCCTTGTAACGCCCGTAGATCATGGCCATGTCCATAGCCAGGTTATAATAACGCGCCATCAGTTCCCCTTCCTTCTCCGGGAAGTTCTTCCCGAGCTCCCTCAGCTCTTCAATGAGCGACATCCTTTCTTCATAGGTATACACCAGCTTCCGGGTGGAGGCAACGGTATAGAGCGCGATGATATAATCCTGCAGGTTCTTCTTTTTATAGTCGGGATTACTCTCGAGCACCTCCTTCATCTTATTGAAATACACGAAGCTGTTGTCGATCTCCTCGTTCATAAGGCTGATGAGGCCGTTGAAATGGTAGTGGCGCAGCCGCGCGTTGTCAGAGATCGCGTTCTTCTCATCGGCAAGAAGCTCGTACCCTTTTAGTGAATGGATATCTTCCAGGTCTTTCATCCCCCTCAGTTCATTGCGGTGCAGCGACCACAGGCTGAAGCGGGCGCCGAAGGCCCGGTAGTCCTGCAGGTTGCGGAACTTCGCCATGGCCTCCTGCTCATAGTTCATGGTATTTTCAATTCCCTTGTTAAGCCATTCATCATTTATCTGTTGGGTATAGATGCGGCTTTCGAAGCGTGAGATCTCCATCTGGTAGGTGAACTCCTCGTTCTTCTCCGCGATGACTTTCGCTTTTTGCAGCATCTTAAGCGCCTGCGCGGGAAGGTTCTTTGCGTAGAGCAGCTCTGCCGAGTTCAGCAGCGAGCGTACTTCAAAAGTATCGGTGCCATCGGCATGGAACATCTCCATGCTCTTGAGAATGGAGTCATACAAACGTCCTTTGAGCTGTGTAAGGCTGTTGATCCAGGTCTCCTTCTTTAATATCTCTTCTTCATCGTATTCATCCTGCTTTGCAATGGCATCGAACAGGCGAACGTAATTGTTCTCTTCCTCGCCTTTATGCCTTGAAGCATAAAGCTTGAAATACCGCTTCTCGGATTTTGTTAAAGACTTGATGAGAAGGAAAAGGTCCCTGGAACTGGACTTAGACATGAGCTTAAAAAAGTGATGTTAGCTTAACAAATGTAGCGATTAATAAATAGAAAAGCATTTTTAGACGTGGTATTATAAAGGAATTCTTGTTTTGACATGGAATATTGAACGGGGAATTTTGGCGGAAAATTATTCAGATGAAATATATATTACCCGCTCTCTTTCTGCTGCCTGTTTCTTTGACAGCACAGTCGCTGAACAGCACCGTACCCAACGATACTCATTACAATGATCAGTGGGCGCTCAAGAACAACGGCAGCTTTAACCTCAGCACTGCCAAGGCCGGGGCCGATATAGAGATGGAGCCCGCCTGGAACATCGAGCAGGGCGATACCTCTATTATAGTGGCTATCATCGATACCGGCTGCAAGCTCGATCATCCTGATCTTGGCGGAAGGATATGGATCAATTATAAGGAAATAGCGAACAATTCAATTGATGACGACAACAACGGTTATGTAGATGACCGAATGGGTTGGGACTTCATTAATAGCGATAACAACCCTACCGACGATCACGGCCACGGCACCAATATCGCGGGCATCATCGGAGCCAAGTCGAACAACGCGCTGGGGGTTACCGGCATCGACTGGAATTGCAAGCTCATGATATTGAAAGCGACCGACAATACCAACACCGGAACCTTCCAGGCCTTGACCGACGCGGTGAACTACGCGGTGAACAATGGTGCCAGGGTGATCAACATGTCGATGGCCGCCCCGGTGACCGCCACCAATTTACAAATGGCCATCGTGAATGCCGCCTTTAAGAATGTGGTGGTGGTAGCTTCTATGGGAAATTACGACAGCTTCGGCCTTACCAATTACCCGGCGGGTTATCCCGGGGTGATCGCCGTGGGCTCCACCGATCCGGATGATACGCGCTCCGATCCTTTCTCCTGGGGCAATAACAGCCAGAGCAATACCGGCTCTTACATTTCCGTGGTGGCGCCGGGTAACTATATCTATGGACTGGACTGGCAGTCGAACACCGATTACAGCCAATATTGGAGCGGCACTTCGCAGGCGGCACCACATGTGAGCGGGATCGCTTCGTTGCTGCTGGCGCAAAACCCTTCACTTACCAATCCACAGGTGAAGACCATTATTCAGAACACTGCCGAAGACCAGGTGGGTGATCTTAGCGAAGACACACCCGGCTGGGATAAATATTATGGATATGGAAGGGTGAATGCTTACAAGGCTTTGCAGATGGCGGCGGGTGTGCGGAACTACCACGCGGAAAATAATTGGAGTGTTTATCCGAACCCTTCCAGCGGAACATTTTATATCAACAGCTCAAAGACGATCGATGAAATAACTGTAATCGATCTAGCGGGACGTAAAGCGGTGCAGCTACATCCTTCAGCAAATAATTGCCCTTTGAACCTCGAAACGCCGGGCATTTATTTTCTCCGTGTTACAAGCGGTAAAGAGATCAGCACCCAAAAACTCGTCGTAACCCATTAAAAGATAACATCATTAATTGTGGTTTGATGATGATGAGGGTCTTTGAGGTTTTATGCATTCAATGATCAAAAACAAGGTTTTTGTGCCTGTTTTGCTTTGGCAGAACAGGCATTTTAGCGATAATGTGGTTTGAAAGAAGGGGGTAGCGCGGGGTAGTTTTACTAAAAACAAAACTTATCCAGCATGAAAAAATCCCCGGCACTCGTAATTTTTCTCTTCCTCTTTGCGCTTGTCCTGCTTATCTCTTGTTCGAACGATCGCGCAGAAAAGGACCGACAATTAGAACGCCGCCTCGAACAGGCGGAAAAAAAGCTGAACGCCTTTTGCGCCCCAAAATATCAGCAAAGCCTTGCTGATATCATGCTCAGCATCCAAAGCCGCCATACCAAATTATGGTACGCTGGCAGCAAAGCCAACTGGGAGCTCGCGGCTTTCGAAGCCGAAGAACTGGAAGAAAGCCTCGAAGAGGTGGGTACCTGCTATGACCAATACGATGGATTGCCCATCGCGCATTTACAGGAAACGTTGTTCAAGCCATCTATCGAAAGTTTGGTGAAGAGCATTGAGGCAAAGAGCGTTGGCGAGTTCGAGAGCAGGTTCATCGACCTTACCGCTTCTTGCAACAGCTGTCACCAAAGCGCTAATCATTCCTTTATTGTTATCAAAGAACCCACAGAAGGTCTTTTCTTAAACCAGGATTTCAATGCGCATGAAAAGAAATAAACAAGGCAACCCACGCGGTTATGAGTTCATGGTACAGCTCCTGTTCGTGATCTTCCTTATGGCGATCTTCTTTACCAGCATCGCCATCGGCAGCCCAAAGGGCTAGTTCGTAGAGATGATATTTTAGAAGAAATCTGGTTTCCTTTTCCCTCTTCCCTGGGATATTTTAGATGTAAATAATAATTCCATGTATAAAAAATTACTTCCATTCCTTCTTTACTTTCCCCTTTCCTGTTTCGCTCAGCAAGGCGCTGGTCCAGCCACTACTAACTCCAAACTCCCTCCTCTGAACTTTCGGGGAGATGGAATGCAGTTCACTGAGAACAAGGGTCAGATCATAGATACCGATGGTAAACTGCGGCCTGATATTCTATTCCGCGGCGAAGGCGGAGGCACAGATGTCTATTTGCGCAAGACCGGGATAAGTTATGTTGTGAACAACTTAAAAGAAGTCATGCATGAGGTGCACGAGGAAGTAGAGGAACTGGAGGAAAAAGGCAAGATCGAACCATTTACAGAGCATCAAAAAGAATTTGAGCTTCTGGAAAAAGAACTGGTAACACTGCACAGAGTGGATGTTAATTTCATTGGTTGTAGCGCAGAGCCGGGAATTCTGAAAGCAGAAGAATTGGAAGGGTATACCAATTACTATTATGGCCACTGTTCCGAAGGGCTGACCGGAGTAAAAACTTACAACGAAGTAACCGCAAAGGACTTATACCCGGGCATAGATGTAAAGTATTATGGCGGAATAGCCAAGGGGCTTAAATACGACATAATTGTAAACCCAGGTGCAGACCCTTCAAGGATCCAGCTAAAGTATTCAGGTGCACAGCAGATCGAACTAAGAAACGGCCGCTTGAAAATAAAGACCTCTGTTGGAGAGCTCGGCGAATATATGCCGAGCGTGTACCAGCGCATTAACGGGAAGGTAATTGAAGTGAATGCCAAATATGTATTGTGGCGCGAGGCAGCGCATGCAATTGTGAGCTTTTCCTTTTCCACTTACGATCCTTCCTATCCTCTTATCATCGATCCCTGGATGAGCTATTTCGGAGGAACATTATTTGAATATGGTTCAGCCGTTGCCACAGACCAGTCGGGAAATGTTGTGTTTACAGGAACTACGCAAAGCAATAATTTTCCTGTAAGCACCGGTGCCTTTCAAACAGTTTTTGGAACCGGTGGTTTCGATGCTTACGCCGTGAAAATGGATCCAATGGGAAAAAGACTCTGGGCCACCTATTGCGGTGGCTCTGGCCAGGACAAAGGACTTAGCATTACCTGCGATGCGGCAGGAGATGTTATCGTTTGCGGATCTACCATGTCATCAGACTTTCCAGTTGGTTTTTCGGGCTCTAATATGGTATACCAAAACACAATTGGCGGTGTGTTTACCGGCGATGCTTTCCTTATAAAGTTGGATCCAGGAGGACTGCGCCTCTGGGGAACTTACTATGGTGGACAAAACGCAGATCTGGCAGCCTCTGTTGCCACTGACGGTAACAACGTCTTTATGTACGGATACACAGGCTCCTTAACTGCTATTTCCACGAGCGGTTCTTACCAGGCTTCGATCTCCGGCACAATTGATCTTATGCTGATATGCTTCGCCCCAAACGGAGCCCGTATATGGGGCACCTACTGCGGCGGAAGTATGGGGGAATATAGCACACAGATCGTTTACGATAAAGTTTCCACTGATCTTTATCTCTGCGGCGTTACGTATTCTTTAAACTTTCCCACCCTTGCCGGACACCAGATGACGCAAGGAGGAGCTCAAAGTGATGAATTTCTTTGCCGCTTTACTACTGGAGGAAAAATGGTATGGTCAACGTATTATGGAGGGGTATTCAACGAGATGATCCCCAGTGTTGCTGTTGACGGACAGGGAAATGTAATACTGGGCGGGATCACTCAATCTACTAACAACATTGCAAGCTTTGGAGCTTATCAAACCGTTAAGGGAGCCTTCTCCGATGACTTCGTAGCTAAATTCAGCAGTAATGGCGTGCGGCAATGGGGCACTTACCTCGGAGGCAGTATGCTCGAATGGCTGGGGGGGCTTGCAACCGATAAAAACAATAATATTTATGTTCTGGGCGAGTGGGAAGACACCAATTCCGGCAACTATCCCGTTAGTCCCTGTGCTCTTCAGCCGCAATTTGCCGGAGGCTCGGAAGACCTGTTCATTGCCAAATATGATCCTTCAGGAAAACAAAAGTGTATTACCTATCTGGGAGGAAGCGGGGAAGATGATCTGGACTACGGGGGTGGAGGAATTGTTATCTACGATAACTATTTATACCTGACCTCTTACAGTGCCGGGCATTGCGTAACCTCAGGAGCCTTTCAAACCACTCTTAAGGGCCCTGGCGATGCCATCATCGACCAGCTATGCATCAATCTCTGCGAAGCAAAAACGCTCAACCTGGCGTTTATTTCCAGCACCAATAATGTTTGTCCGAAGGTGCCCATCACCTTCACTCCTTCCATAAATAATTCTTGCGACACTTCCGGATACAAATACCTATGGGCCTTTCAGGGGGGAACACCGGCAACTTCTACTGCTCTAAACCCTAATGTCACATGGTCGAGCGTAGGATCATACAACGTGCAACTCACAGTCATTACCCCTTGCAAAAAAGACAGCCTGCTAAAAACTTCCTTCATCAAGATCATCCCTTGCGGGATCACGGCACTCAGCACTTCCGCCTCTATCTGCAAAGGAAGCTGCGCCAGCATCAGCGCTACCGGCAGCGGCGGAACCTCTCCTTATACTTATACCTGGAACACCGGGCAGAATACGCAAACGATCAATCCCTGTCCTACTGTTACCACTACCTATACGGTACTTGTGACCGATGCAGGCGGGGCTACCTCCACTGCCTCCAGCCAGGTTTATGTTTATCAACAGGGAACGGCCAGCATCACCTCCAGCAGCAATGTGAGCTGCAACGGAGGAAATAATGGAAGTGCCTCGGCCACCATGAGCGGGGGCACATCGCCTTATACCTATACCTGGAGCAACGGTCAAAGCGGATCATCGGTCCTTAACCTCGGCGCGGGAATTCATACCGTAACCGTTACCGACGCGAACGGGTGCACTTCACAAGCTACCGTTTCCATTTTTCAGCCTGGAGCTGTTGTGCTCTTCAGTTCCTTCACGAACGCTTCCTGCGGGGGGAATAACGGGAGTGCTTCGGCCAGCGCCTCGGGAGGAGCCGGTGGATTTTCCTATACCTGGAGCAACGGTGGTGCAACAGCTTCCATTTCAAATCTCCAGGCAGGAACGTATACCGTACAAGTAAAAGACGTAAACGGCTGTACCGCCACAGCGCTTGCCAACATTGGCAATACCAACAGCGGAACCGCATCGGTTGTAAACGTAGTGAATGCCAAATGCTACGGGAGCAGCACGGGCAGCGCCACGGCAAGTATGTCGGGCGGAACAGGGCCCTATACCTATTCCTGGAACAACGGAGCATCGCAAGCAGTGAACACTAATTTATCCGCCGGAACCTATACCGTTTCGATCACCGATGCCAATGGCTGCACTGCCAATGCCACAGTGAACATATCTTCACAGCCGGCACTGGTACTTTTACCTTCACAGACAATTCATACCAGTTGCGGGCTGGCCAACGGAAGCATCGGTGCTTTCGCCGGCGGCGGAATATCCCCATACACTTATACCTGGAGCAACGGAGCCACCTCCTCCTCCATCAGCAATATTGCTTCCAACACTTATACAATAACCGTTACCGACAATGCCGGCTGCACGATCACCGGCAGCGCTGTTGTAAATCCATCTGTGGCGGCTAATGTTGTTATAAATCCCATCCATGTATCCTGCTTTGGCGGGAATAATGGAAGCGCAATGGCTTCTGTCACAAGCGGAACCAGCCCCTACACCTACGCCTGGTCCAACGGCTCCACCCAATCATCGATCAACAATCTACAATCAACAATTTACACAGTAACGGTAACCGATGCGAACGGCTGTTCCTCTACCGCAACAGTGAATATCACGCAATCCTCACCCATCAACCTTCAAACATCCTCCATCGGCACAACGTGCGGACAAAGTAATGGCTTTGCTTCGGTAACCACCGCAGGAGGAACGGGAACTTACACTTACACCTGGTCAAACGGCGCCACCACATCATCCATCATAAATCTTCCATCAAACATCTACACTGTAACAGTGACTGATAGCAATGGCTGTACACAAACAGCTTCTGCCAACGTATCCAATACCAATGGCGGAATGGCCAGCATCGTCGGCACCGATGTGAGTTGTTTTGGAGGAAATAACGGAACCGCGACCGCAATCATGACCGGCGGCACCGGACCCTACACCTACAGCTGGACCAACGGCCCCACTACTCAACAATTTAACAATTTAACAATTGGACAATACACCGTAACAGTAACGGATGCCAATGGTTGTACTTCGCAAGCTACCGTAACCATTACCCAACCATCAGCCCTCGGCCTTCAAACATCATCCATCAATCTCAATTGCTTCGGCGCGAACAATGGAAGTGCTTCGGTGACCGCAACGGGAGGAACGGGTGCCTACACCTACAGCTGGGCCAACGGCCCCACTACTCAACAATTTAACAATTTGACAATTGGACAATACATAGTAACAGTTACCGATGCTAATGGTTGTTCTTCAAAGGCCACAGTTACGATCACACAGCCGCCGCAGCTGATCTTAGTTAATGGAAGCAGCAATGTTACCTGTTTCGGAGCCAAAAACGGACTCGCGTCTGTAACTGCGAGCGGTGGAACCGGTGCCTATACTTACAACTGGAGCAATACCACAGCAACAGCAACAGCAACAGGGCTGAGCGGCGGGGCCTATACTGTAACAGTAACTGATTCCAATGGCTGTACAATAACGCAAAACTTCTATATCACAGAACCTCCTGCACTCGTCCTTCAAACTTCCTTCATTGGAACTACTTGCGGACAAAGTAATGGCTCTGCGTCGGTAACCGTCGCAGGAGGAACAGGGCCTTATACCTACACCTGGTCCAACGGCACCACCCAATCATCGATCAACAATCTACAATCATCAATCTTTACCGTTACCGTTACCGACGCCAACGGCTGTTCCAAAACAACAACAGTAGCAGTAACCAACACCAACGGCGGCACTGCCACTGCCACTGCTACTGCCGCTTCTTGCTTCGGCAGCGCGAACGGAACCGCAACCGCAACCATGACCGGAGGAACCGGACCTTACACTTATACCTGGTCAAACGGAGCCACTCAATCATCGATCAACAATCTACAATCATCAATCTACACTGTAACCGTAACCGATGCTAACGGCTGTTCTTCCACCGCTACAGTAAACATCACCCAACCCTCCTCCATCAACCTTCAAACATCATCCATCAATATCAATTGCTTCGGCGCGAACAATGGCAGCGCTTTGGTAACTGCTACAGGTGGAACAAGCCCCTACACTTATACCTGGTCAAATGGCGCAACCACATCATCCATCATAAATCTTCCATCAAACATTTATACAGTTACGATCACGGATGCAAATGGATGCACTGCTTCGGCCTCCATAAGCATCACGCAGCCATCATCCATCATCCTTCAAACATCATTTATCGGCACAACTTGCGGACAGAATAATGGCAGTGCTTCAGTAACAGCATCCGGAGGAACAGGTGCTCACACGTACAGCTGGATAAACGGACCTAGCACCCAACAATTTAACAATTTGGCAATGGGACAATATACCGTCACCATTACCGATGCAGCAGGATGTACAGCAACATCAACAGTCAATGTCACGGGCAGCTCCCTCCCCTCCGCAGCATTCAGTGTAAGCGACTCTGTTGCCTGCGGAATGCTATGCGTTCAATTTACTGCCTCTGCCAGCGGCCTGAGCTATGCCTGGAGTTTCGGTGACGGCAATACCTCCACAATGCAAAACCCAAAACATTGTTTCGCTCAGCCGGGAACTTACGATGTTACTTTAACGATCACCGATAACTACGGCTGTACCAATTACAAAACACGAAAGGCAATTATTACCGTGTATCCCTTGCCGGTAGCTGATTTTTCTGCCGCGCCGCAACCCACCACCATTATCGACCCTGTGATCCATTTCACTGACCTGAGTGTAGGCGCTGTGTCATGGCTGTGGTCATTCGGCGAAGGAGCCTCCTCTACCCTGCAGAATCCTGTGCATGTTTACAAAGACACCGGCTGTTACAAAGTACTGCTCATCGTGCAGAACCAATATTCCTGCGCCGACAGTATTGAAAAACCTGTTTGCGTCAAAGGCGAATACACCTTTTATGCTCCTAACGCTTTCACACCCCAAGGCGATGGAAAGAACGATTTCTTCTTTCCCAAAGGCATTGGCGTTGACCCCGAGCATTACCAGATCTGGATCTTCGATCGCTGGGGCAATCTTATTTGGGAGAGCACTGTGTGGGGAAAAGGATGGGACGGGCGTGCTAATGGTGGAAAGGACATCGCGCAGCAGGACATATATGTATGGAAATGTACTACGCAGGAACTGGAGACCAGGAAAAAGCACACTTATATAGGACATGTAACACTTGTAAGATAATCCTACTTTTGTGTCGTGACCCTCATCGACACACACACGCACTTATACCTCAAGCAGTTCGACAGGGACCGCGACGAGATGCTGAAACGCGCGATGGATGCCGGCGTAAGCCGTTTTTACCTTCCTAACATCGACAGCACTTCCATTGAAGGCATGCTGGCCCTTTCGGAGAAATACCCTAACAATTGCTTCCCCATGATGGGCCTTCATCCCTGTTCGGTGAACGAAGAATACGAGAAAGAGCTGGCGCTGGTAGAAAAGTATTTTGCGGAGAAAAAATATCCTTTCGTCGGCGTAGGTGAGATCGGCATCGACCTGTACTGGGACAAAACCTTTTTAGAACAACAGAAGATCGCTTTCCGCCGGCAGATCGAGCTCGCAAAAAAACTCGGGCTTCCTATCGTGATACATACCCGCAATTCCTTTGACGTTGCATTCGGTATTGTGAACGAACTGAACGATGAAAAACTGAAAGGCATCTTCCATTGTTTTTCCGGAACCAAAGAGGAAGCGGAGAAGATCATTGGCCTGGGCGGTTTCAAACTGGGCATCGGTGGAGTGCTTACTTATAAGAACTCCGGCCTTGATAAAGCCATCCAAGACATCGACCTTACGCACATGGTTTTGGAGACCGACTCCCCCTACCTCACACCTGTTCCGCATCGTGGCAAAAGGAACGAAAGCGGTTATGTTAAACTAGTAGCCGAAAAGCTGGCAGAGCTCAAAGGTGTTTCCATAGGGCAAATTGCTGAAATTACGAGCCTCAACTCATCGGAGGTTTTTGCCGCTTAAATCCCCCTTTTTACCGCTTATGTCTGGATTTTTGCTTTCCTGCAATCCGTTTGTTATTTTTATATGTTTAATCGCATATTTGTTTACCCAAACCCCATCGCATGAAACGAATTGTACTTTCCCTCTCCGTCCTTCTTTTCGCTTCCTTCTCCTTCGCCCAAACCGTAAAGAAATGCGGCACCATGGAGGCCATGGAAAATTACCTGAAGGCGCATCCTGAAGAGGCCGAACAACTAAAGAAGAACCAGGCTGAACTGGAGCTTCATGCCAACGACCCCATTTCCTCTAATAAAACACAAGCGGTCACTTATTGGATCCCCGTAGTTGTTCACGTGCTGCACCAGTATGGTCCGGAGAACATCAGCGACGCGCAGGTATATGACGCGATCCGTATCCTCAACGAAGACTTCCAGAAACTGAATGCCGATATCTCACAGGTGGTAGCTTCCTTCCAGGGAATCACTGCCGATTGCCAGGTGGGGTTCCGTCTTGCCAGGAAAGACCCTAATGGACTTTGCACTAATGGTATCGACCGTATCGCCTCACCTGAAACTTACAATGGCGACGACGGCTCCAAGCTCAACAAATGGCCTTCTAACAAATACCTTAATATATGGACTGCCGCCAACCTTAACAACGGCGCGGCCGGTTACTCTTATTTCCCTGGTGCCGGGGGCTCCAACGATGGGGTAATGATCCTTCATACTTATTTCGGAGGCATCGGCACTGGCAATTACCAAACAGCGAGGGCGCTCACACACGAAGTGGGCCACTGGCTTAACCTGTATCATACCTGGGGCAATGGCTCCATTGGTACTTCCTGCAGCGGCAGCGACCTGGTGAGCGACACACCTCCCACCAAGGGCTGGCAAACCTGTAACCTTACCGGTGCTGTATGTAATACCAACGTGGTAGAGAACGTGCAGAACTTTATGGAGTACGCTTATTGCGACCGTATGTTCACCAATGGGCAAAAGACGCGAATGACCAATGCCCTCAACTCCTCTGTGGGTGGCAGGAACAACCTTTGGAAGACCACCAACCTATTGGCGACAGGTACCGACGGGGCCAATTACCCTGTGTGCGCGCCAAAGGTCGACTTCATTGCCAGCACCACTACCATTTGTTCCGGCAGCACCATCACCTTTACCGACCTTTGCTGGAACGGCAATCCCACTACCTGGTCATGGAGCTTCCCTGGCGGTACACCAAGTACATCGCCTGATTCGGTACCCGTTATTCAATACAACGCTGCCGGAACGTTTGCTGTAACGCTTACCGCCACCAACAGCGGAGGCAACGGCACTCTTACCAAAACGGCTTATGTAAAGGTGATCTCAAGTACTGCCGCCTACAACAACTGGATGTACCTGGAAAGTTATGAGAACGCTTCCATCCCTAATGTGGACTGGAGCATTTACAATGCTGACGCCGGCCAGGCCTGGGCGCAAACATCGCTCGCGGCCACTACAGGAACGAAATCAGCGCGGCTGCAAAACTTCTCGAACAGCAACGACCAAACCATCGATGACCTCATAAGCCCAACGATAGACCTGAGCGCGATCACCAATCCGACATTTACCTTTAAGGTAGCCTATGCGCAAAAGAGCTCCACTACTATCGACAAGCTCCAGGTGTATCTCTCCAGTGACTGCGGACAGAACTGGACACAGCGCTACCTCAAGACCGGCGCCGCCCTTGCTACAGCGCCCATCACCACTGCATCATTCACGCCCAACTCCACCCAATGGAGGCAGGAGACCGTGAACCTCAGCGGCTTTACCACCTTCGCCAACGTGATGTTCCGTTTCCGGTTCACTTCTAATCTTGGCAACAATATTTACCTCGACGACATCAACATCCTGGGGCCTACGGGTATCAATGGCAGCAATGTTTTCCAACGCGCGATCTTTGTGTTCCCCAACCCTTCCAACGGCAGCGCTACTGTTTCTTTCAGCCTCGAGGCCAGGGAAAAGGTGAGCCTGAAGATGTACGATGTGCTAGGCAAAGAACAGCTGGAGATCGCTGCCGGCGACATGGATGCCGGTGAGCATCAGCTCCTGGTGAACACCTCCTCTCTTTCTAAAGGTGTTTATTTCCTGAAGCTCAGCACCGGCGATAGCTTTTCCACTACCCGTTTGATGGTGGAATAAAACAACCTTATTTGAAGCGAAAAAGCCTTTCCTATACGGGGAGGCTTTTTTGTTTTTTTTAACAAATAATCTCATCCGTAGCTTGTCGATTTTGATAAATTTGTAAAGAACCAAAACAGTACAATGAAAAAGATCCTTTTGCCGGCCATGCTGCTGGCTTTTTCCGCCTCCTTTGGACAGGGCACTGCTGCCCCCGCAAGCAAAACCAAACTTCTCGAAAAAGTTGTAAAGAAAGGAAGCGAGCTTGTGATCCCCTACGAAAAATATCAGCTGGAGAACGGCCTCATCGTGATCATACACGAAGACCATTCGGATCCGGTAGTGCATGTTGACGTTACCTACCACGTAGGTTCCGCACGTGAACAGGAAGGCCGCTCAGGCTTCGCTCACTTCTTTGAGCACATGATGTTCCAGGGTTCCGATAACGTGGCCGACGAAGAGCATATCAAGATCGTATCGGCTGCCGGCGGCACCATGAACGGTACTACTACCGCCGACCGCACCAATTATTTTGAGACAATGCCTAACAATGAGCTCGAGACCTCTATCTGGCTCGAAGCCGACCGTATGGGATTTCTCCTCGATGCCGTTACACAAAAGAAGTTCGAGGTACAGCGCGCCACCGTGAAGAACGAGCGCGGACAGAACTATGACAACCGTCCTTACGGACTCATTTTCGAAAAAGTGGCCGAGGCCATGTACCCCAAAGGCCATCCTTACTCCTGGCCTACCATTGGCTACCTCCAGGACCTGGACCGTGTGAATGTTGACGACCTCAAGAAGTTCTTCCTCCGCTGGTACGGACCCAACAACGCTGTGCTAACCGTGGCCGGCGATGCCAAGCCCGCTGACGTAGTGCGCCTCGCCGAAAAATATTTCGGCAACATTCCCCGCTGCCCCGAGGTAAAGCCCCAGGACAAGACCCCTGTGAAGCTTGACAAGGACCGTTATATCTCTTACGAAGACAATATTCGTTTCCCGCTCTTGCAGATCTGTTATCCTACTGTTCCCAACAGGCATCCTGACGAAGCTCCGTTGGACATCCTCGCCAGCATCCTCGGAGGTACCAAGAGCTCCATCTTTTACCAGAACCTGCAAAAGACACAGCAAGCACTGCAGGTGTCCGTTCAAAACCCCTGCATGGAACTGGCAGGACAGTTCCAGGTTTCAGTGATCCCTTTTCCCGGCAAATCGCTGGCGGAAATGGAAGCGCTGGTGAAGACCACTTTCGAAGAGTTTGAGAAGAAAGGTATTTCAGAAGATGACTTGGTGAAGTTCAAGGCCACTTATGAATCTAATCTCATCCGCTCGCTCAATAGTGTACATGGCAAAGCAGCGCAGCTCGCCGCTTACCAAACGTATGCCGGCAACCCTAATTACATCAAGACCGAACTGGCCAGCTATAAGAAGGTAACAAAAGAAGACCTGCTGCGTGTTTACAACCAATACATCAAAGGAAAGCCGGCCGTGATCCTTAGCGTGGTTCCCAAGGGCCAGCGCGACGCGGCAGCAAAGCCCGATAACTTTACGGCTCCCGCGCATACCGTTGACGCCAGCGAAGGCGCCGAGTACAAGAACCTGGCGTACAACAAGGCCAAAGATAATTTCGATCGCACGAAGCGTCCCGCCAAAGGCGCTAACCCTGTGGTAGCTGTTCCCGAAATGTGGAAGGAGAGCTTTCCCAATGGACTGAAAGTGATCGGCAACCGCAACACCGAGATCCCCAGCGTAACGCTGCAGCTCAGCATCAAGGCCGGCCACCGTTTTGAACCTAAATCAAAAGCCGGCATCGCTCAGCTTACCGCCGACCTGCTCAACGAGTCCACCACATTACACTCTTCCGAACAAATGGCCAACGAGCTCGAAAAACTTGGAAGCTCCATTGATATTAGCGCGGGCAGCGAAGAGATCACCCTTACTATTTCCTGCCTCAGCAGAAATGTGGACGCTACCTTAAAGCTCGCGCAAGAGATGCTGCTCATGCCCAAATTCGATGAGGCGGAGTTCAAACGTTCCAGGGACCAGAACCTGGCAGGCATTGCCGACCAGGCCACACAGCCCACGGTGATCGCCAACAATGTGTTCAGTAAATTGATGTACGGCGAAGGACATATTATGTCCACTCCAACTATCGGCACTGCTGCTACCGTTGCCTCATTGCAGGTAGATGACGTGAAAGATTATTACGCCGCCAACTTCGTTCCCTCCATCTCTAAACTGGTGATCGTAGGCGATATCACGAAAGAGCAAATACTCCCCAAGCTTACTTTCCTGAAAGACTGGAAGGACAAAAAAGTGGAGCGTGCCGCGGAGCCCGCCCTTCCGAAGATCGACAAGACCAAGATCTATATCGTTAATAAGGACAAGGCTCCCCAGAGCGAGATACGCATTGGTTATATGGCACTGCCCTATGACGCGACGGGTGATTATTACAAGGCCCGCATCATGAACTTCGCTTTGGGCGGCGCCTTCAACAGCCGCATCAACCTCAACCTGCGTGAAGAAAAAGGATGGACCTACGGCGCTGGTTCCGGTTTCAGGGGCAGCGACTTTGTTGGACCTTTTACCGCGTATGCGGGTGTGAAGGGCAATGCTACTGATAGTTCAGTAGTGGAATTCCTTAAGGAGCTGAAGAAGTTTGCCGATACAGGCATCACTCCCGAAGAGCTGGAATTCACCAAGAGCTCAGTGGGTCAGAGCGACGCGCTGCGTTACGAGACCAACGCACAGAAGGCCGACTTCCTCCGCCAGATCCTCAACTACAACCTCGACAAAACATATGTTGACGAGCAGAACAAGATCCTGAACGCCATGACGAAGGAAGAGATAGCGGCACTCGCGAAAAAGTATCTGCCTCTCGACCGTATGGTGATCACAGCTGTAGGTGATAAAGCTGCCATTGAGCCCGGGCTTGCGAAACTGGGTTACGAAATAGTAGAGTTGGATACCGATGGCAACATCGTACCCAAGAAAGAGCCGCTTAAACTTCCTGACCCTGAACTGAAGAAGCCCATTGAAGACAAGGCTCCGGCAGATGGGAAGAAGGATAAGAAGAAGAAAAAGAAATAGGGTTTAGGACCTAGGATTCAGGGGTTAGGGAGGGCTTGCACGGCCCCCGACACACATCCCTGAACCTTAAGTCCTAAGTCCTAACCCCTCACCTGACATGAGGTTCCTGGCACCAATACTTTTCCTGTTACTTCTATGCACTTATGGAAGCGCACAGAAAGTAATGCCCGCAAAGGAGCCGGTTAAACTCGATCTGAAACATCTTGCCTTCCCTGCTTTATCTCCTAAAAAAGTTAGCCCTAATGTTCCCTTCGAGGAAAGCTATACCAATGCCACGCTTGCAAAGGCGCCGCTTGTGCTTCCCTTAAAGGAAACACGCAGCATTGCTATCGGCAAACCTGACGAAGTGCATTTTGAGGGAAAGCGCTATTTCGGCAATCCCACCAGTATTACACAAACAGGCTACTGGAAATACAAACCCGATTTCGTGAACAACGTATCCAATATGGATGTGGACCAGGGACTTTCTTCTCCCAACATCAATCATATCATATCCGACAGGTTTGGAAATATCTGGAACACCAGCGGTGGACTGGGCGCGAACATCTTTGACGGGAAATACCATTACAACCTCACCGAGAAAACAACAACAGTTGCCAATTACGTAGGGGCCGTACGGGAGGATAAGAACGGCTGCATGTGGTTCCTTCAGTCGAACATGACCATGTACGACGGGAACAGCTATTATTTCTTCCCGCTGAAAAAACAATTCCCCAGATCAGATTGCGGGAACCTAAGCAAGGACCGTTCGGGTAACCTCTGGTTCATTTGTACAGGAGAAGAGCCCATGCTGATCCGCTATGACGGGAAACACTTCATGCGTTACGGAACCGCGCAGGGACTACCCAATGCCGGCATCGCGGGATTGTACGAGGACAGCAAGGGGAATATATGGGCTGTGATGGCGAAAGGGATCGCCCGCCTGAACCTTAATACCGACGGTACAGGCAGCCTTGCGCTTTACGAGCATTCACCCGTATTTGAGCAAGCCGACCCCAGGGCTTTTACAGAGGACAAGAGCGGAAATATCTGGATGACCACCAGCAAAGGCCTGCTGCGAATAAAAAGCGATAGTGCCTGTGTTTACAGGGAGGAACAAGGCCTGCCCTGGAACGATCTCTACGCGCTCCACTCCAGCTCCGCCGGCTTATGGATCGGCATGGGAAAAGGAGCGGCCTTTTTCGACGGAAAGTATTTTTACCGTTACGATGCCCGTGAAGGTTTCAGCGACCGTGGCGCGGGTTATTTTTATGAGGATAATAAAGAAAATATCTGGTGTGGTGTTTTCTCCGAAGGCATTTACCGGATGAACAGCAAGCCTTTCGTCAACTTCTCCAACCGCGAGAAAATAGCGGCGAGCGCCCTTGTCAGCATTCTTCCCGCAAAGGATGGAAGCCTTTGGCTGGGCTCCAACAACGGTAAACTGATCCGTAAAATAGACGGCAAGCAGTACACTTATACCGGAAACGACGGAACCATGGGGGGAGTCCCGCGTGGCATCTTCCAGGATTCCAAAGGGAATGTATGGTTTGCCTTTTGGGGCGGGGGTGCCATGAAGTTCGACGGAAAGGATTTTTATCTCTATGGGAAAGAACAGGGCTTGCCCAATCTCAACATCATAAGTGTTAACGAAGACCGTGAGGGCAATATGTGGTTCGGCAGCTTTGATGCTGGGGCGATCTGCCTGAAGGGTGACAGTTTTTACCAATATAACAAGGAGGGTGGTATGCCCGGCAACAGCTGCTGGGAACTTAACAACGATCGTAAAGGCAACTTCTGGATCGCCTTTCGCAGGGGTGGGCTGGTCCGTTACGATGGAAAGGATTTCTTCTTTTACGACAAAAGCCAGGGCCTGCCTTCTCCCAATATATTGGTGCATTACCAGGATAGTAAAGGAAATACCTGGATAGGCACTGACGGGGCTGGCGCCAGTTATTTTGATGGGAAGACCTTCCGCAATTTCAGCACCGACGATGGATTGAGCAACGATAAGATATGGGCGATACAGGAAGACCTTAAGCACCGTATCTGGTTCACTACCGAGAAAGGCCTGTGCCGGGGAGAATGGAAAGGCGATAAATTCCAGATCCAGAGCTTCGACCGGAGCGACGGGGTGCTGGGCCTCGACTATTACAACAATGCCATTGCGATGGATTCCAGCGGCAGCATTTATTTCGGCAGCGGCAGAGGCATGGTGCTGTACGATTCAAAGAAGGAACCTTCCAATCCTCCACCCTGTACAGTGCATCTTAACGATATACAGCTGGCGGGCCGCAAAGTGCAATGGAACCACCCGCGTTTTGTGGCAAAAGATTACGATACCCTTTGGCTCTGTGGCAAGGACAGTTTTCTCCTCGCGGGTAAACTCATGCGCGATACCCTGGCAGAAGCCGGCATTTCCTATTCGGGTGTTAGTCCCTTCTTTAACCTTCCTGAAAAACTAGTGCTTAGTTATTCGAATAACAATATCAGTTTTTCTTTCGCAGGCCAGGATTGGGGCGATGAGCATAAGTTGCGCTATACCTGTATGATGGAAGGCCTGGAAACTTCCTGGAGCCCGCTCAGCATCAAGTCGGAGGCCGAGTACCGCAACCTGCGCGAAGGCAAATACACGTTCATGGTAAAAGCGGTCGACCGTTATGGCAACGAAAGCACAGCTGCCAGTTTCAGCTTCAGCATTCTGCCTCCCTGGTACCGAACCTGGTGGTTCTATGCACTGGAAGCCTTGTTCGGCGGCTTCTGCATTTATATGTTTGTAAAATACCGCGAACGAGCGCTCAAGGAAAACAACCGTCGCCTCGAAGCCACCGTTACCGAGCGCACGCGTGAAGTAGTGGAGCAAAAGCATATCGTAGACCAGCGCAATAAGGACATGACGGACAGCATCAATTACGCGAAGAGGATACAGGACGCGGTATTCCCGGCGAAGGAGGAAAAATACCGTTTGTTCCCCGATGCTTTCGTGCTCTTCCAGCCCAGGGATGTAGTGAGCGGCGATTTTTATTGGTTCGGGGAACAGAACGGTAAACGAATCATGGCCGCTGTTGATTGTACCGGCCACGGTGTGCCGGGTGCCTTCATGAGCCTTATCGGGAATACCTACCTGAACGAGATCGTGTATGAAAAGGAGATCACAAATCCTTCGGAGATCCTCGGTGAGCTGCGCGAACGGGTGATACAATCGCTCAAACAAAGTTCGGCGGCCGACGCCACCAAGGACGGAATGGACATTGCCTTATTGGTGTTCGATGACAAGGAAGGCGTAGTTGAGTTCGCCGGCGCCAACAACCCTCTTTGGGTTATTCAGAAAGAAAACAACGTCGAACGTCAAACGTCGAACGTGAAACTTGTAGAATACCCGGCCGACAAACGCCCCATTGGTTATTACCTTGGCAGAGGCTTGCCCTTTACCAACCACCGCATTGAACTTAAGAAAGGCGACGCCTATTATATTTTTACCGATGGCTTTGCCGACCAGTTTGGAGGACCCAAAGGGAAAAAGTTCAAGTACAAGGCGCTGGAGGCGCTGCTGCTCTCCATCCAGCATTTACCAATGAAGGAACAAGAAACTTTTTTACTGGAGAAATTTAATTCCTGGAAGGGTGAGCTGGAGCAGGTGGATGATGTTTTAGTAATAGGAGTTAAGATCTAAGCGATGAAAAAACTTCTATTTCTCATCCTCTTGCCTTTACTTTCTGACTTGTCCGCCGTAGCCTCAGCGGAGGCGGATTCCCTCATCGCCCGCTCCATCCGCCAATCAAAACAATTCAACCGCGAAGGCAAGCCCCAGGAAGCGCTCAAGCAGCTGTTCAATGCCCTTAAGATTGCCGAAACTGCCGAAGACAAAGCACAGCAGGCTGATTGCCTTTACCGCATCGGCATCCTTTACGATCGTATGGATGAGCAGGACAACGCGCTTAACTATTGCGGCAAGTCATTGACCATTTGCAAAAGCATCGGCGATTCGGTTACGATGGCTGCCTGCTATCACCGCATGGGGCTCTCCAATTATTCAAAACAGAATTACGATGTGGCCCGCGAATACCTGGAGATGGCCCTGGAGATACGTACCAAGCTGAACATAAAGACCGGTATGGCTGCCTGTATGAACGGGCTGGGGCTGATCTACCTCGACAAGGGGCAGCTTGACAAAGCCGAAGAAAAAGCCAACGCTGCCTTAAAGCTCTGGACCGAGATCCATGACCGCGAAGGGGTGGTGATCGCCACTGGTAATCTTGGTTCCATTTACCTCGACAAAAAAGATTTTGAAAAGGCGATCCATTATTCCAAGGCCTCCTATGATTCCGCAAGGGCGATCAAGTCATTTGTATTCATGGAAGAGGCCGCGCAAACCCTCAGCCGCTGCTATTATTCCGCGGGAGATTTTAAGAACGCCTACGAGTTCTATAATATCTATGCCGATATTAAGGATACGCTCTTCAACGCGCAGAGCAAGGAGAAACTGGCACAGCTCAACGCGCAATACGCCAGCGAAAAGCAGGAAGAGAAGATCAACACGCTTACCCGCGACAAGCAGCAGCAGGGAACCATACGCAACTTGCTGGGCGGGCTTGTGCTATTGGTGCTGATCGTAGCGCTGGCGGTATTCCGCAGCTATCGCATTAAGAAGAAAGCCAACACACTGCTCATCGCCACCAACGAAGAGATAGGCCGCAGCCGCGACCAGATCATGGCGCAGAAAAAAGAGATCACGGACAGTATCCATTACGCCAAACGTATCCAGCAAGCTATCCTTCCTCCTGCCGACCTGATAAAGCGGCTCCTCCCCGACTCCTTCATTCTTTATAAACCAAAGGACATTGTTAGCGGCGACTTTTACTGGCTCGAAGAATGGGGCGATAAAGTTCTCTTCGCCGCGGTGGATTGCACAGGCCACGGTGTTCCCGGCGCTTTCATGAGCATTGTAGGTTACAGCCTGCTTAACCGCGCGCTCAACGAGCATGGCATCGACAAGCCTTCCCTTATCCTCAACTCATTGAACAAAGGTATCTCCAACACCCTGCGTCAAACCGAAGAAGACGCCACAGTAAAGGACGGTATGGACATTTCGCTCTGCGCCCTCAACAAAAAAACAATGCAATTAGAGTTCGCCGGGGCGTATAACTCACTGTACCTGGTTCGTGAAGGAAAGTTAACTGAGTTCAGCGGCGACAAATTCCCCGTGGGAATTTTCGTTGGTGAAGAGATGCAAAGCTTTGCCGGCCATGAGCTGCAATTGCAAAAAGGCGATTGCCTCTACCTGTTTACCGACGGCATTGCCGACCAGTTTGGCGGACCGAAAGGGAAGAAGTTCAAATACAAACAGCTTCAGGATAAACTACTCGCCATGAACAGCACCCCCATGAAGGACCAGGGCAAGGCGCTGGAGAAGATCATTGATGATTGGAGGGGGAGCCTTGAGCAGATCGATGATATGCT
>JANWJV010000030.1 GCA_025451785.1 Bacteroidia bacterium
AAATGGTCTACCACCAAAAAAGACGAACGCGCCCGCATTATGTTGAAGATCGCTGCGCTGATCGAGAAGAACCTCGACAAGCTGGCGAAAGCGGAGAGCGACGACAACGGCAAACCCGTATGGCTGGCGAAATTGGTGGACATCCCCCGCGCGGCAAGCAATATGGAGTTTTACGCTACGGGCATCATGCACCTTTCCAACGAAGCGCATTCCATGGAAGGCTCGGCGATCAATTATACCCTGAGCGAACCCATTGGTGTGGCGGGCTGTATCTCTCCCTGGAATTTACCCTTGTATCTCTTCACGTGGAAGATCGCCCCTGCGATAGCTGCCGGCTGCTGCGTTGTAGCCAAACCTTCAGAGATCACGCCAATGACGGCTTATCTTTTTTCGGAACTGTGTGTAGAAGCAGGTCTTCCCAAAGGCGTGCTCAATATTGTACATGGGCTGGGACCCAAAGTAGGAAGCGTCATTGTGTCGCATCCTAAAATTCCTGTGATATCATTTACCGGTGGAACAAAAACAGGACAAGAGATCGCCCGTGTCGCGGCGCCCATGTTCAAGAAATTATCGCTGGAGCTGGGAGGCAAAAATCCCAATATCATTTTCGCCGATTGCGACTTTGACAATGCCGTAAAGACCAGCCTCAACTCTTCCTTCAGCAACCAGGGCGAGATCTGTCTTTGCGGATCGAGGATCTTTGTAGAGCGGCCCCTGTACGAAAAGTTCAAAACGGAATTCATAGCGAAAGCAAAGGCCATGAAGGCCGGCGATCCTTCGGACGAAAAAAATAAACTGGGTGCTATTGTTTCCAAAGCGCATTTCGAAAAAGTGCTTTCCTATATTGAGCTCGCGCAGAAAGAGGGCGGAAAGGTTTTAACAGGCGGAAAAGCAGTAAACCCCGGCGGAGCTTTCGCTGAAGGCTGGTTCATTGAGCCTACGATCATTGAAGGCCTCCCTTACGATTGCCGCACTAACCAGGAGGAGATCTTTGGCCCGGTGGTAACCATCATGCCTTTCGATACGGAAGAAGAAGTGCTGAAATACGCCAATTCCACTCAATACGGTTTGGCGGCCAGCATATGGACACAAAACCTGCCCCGCGCGCACCGCGTGGCGGAGAAGGTACAATCCGGCATCATTTGGATCAATTGCTGGCTATTGCGCGACCTGCGTACGCCTTTCGGAGGAATGAAAAGCTCCGGAGTAGGAAGAGAAGGGGGATTTGAAGCCTTGCGTTTCTTTACCGAGCCGAAGAATGTTTGTGTGAAGTTGTAGTATTGACTCCCCATTTCCTGATATTGAATCACTCCAGTCGGGTTTTGAGTATTGATGGCTGAATGTTGTCTTACAGGAACTCAGTTTCATTCCGCATCATCCTCGTGTCATTAGTGAGCGAAAAGCGTTAGGGAATGGCTTCCCAATATCAGTTTCCAGCAAACTAATATCAGACTGTAGCTCCCCAGTCATAGAAATCGCTTGGCAACACTGAGCTACCGCTCCCCAATATCATGAAATGAACTCTTCGAACTGATCCCTCGTAAATCAATACTTACCTGCTCCGGGTCGATGTTTACTTGCTACTGGAAAACGCATTGGAACGCGGGCTTCGACTCCGCTCAGCCTGACAATCAATCATGTCATCCTGAGTGTAGACGAAGGACGCGCAGATCCGTTTTTTCCGCGTCATCCGCGTTCTATCTTCGCTTTCTGCTTCAACAAACCCATTAAGGTTTTGTACCTTTCTGGCGCTTTGCTGTTATACCTATTGCCTTTACATAACAAATGAACCAAAAACTTCTTTTTCTATCATTCCTTACGTTATTTGGCTGCGTTGTTCATTGCTGTGGCCAAACGCATTGCTTCGAACCTCCTAAGATCTTTTTTGAGAAGAACTCGACGAAGATGAAAAGCGGGGCGGATTCGGCGCTTTATTTTATGAAAAAAACACTGATCGACAACCCTGGTATGGTCATGGAATTATCCGGTCATTGTGGTTATGATGAAGGGAAACAAGTATTGCTTGCCCAGCAACGAGCTGTTATCGTTTGCGACAGCCTGATCGCTATGGGTGTGGCGAAGAACAGGGTTTACCCAATGGGATACGGTGCTAAGAAACTGATCATACCAAAAAGCGATGTCGATAAGTGCAAAACAAAAGAGGAAAAGGAAGCCGCCATGGCTCATAACAGGCGATGCGTGATCAAAGTAATTAGGATGGACCTCCCCTTTGTAAAGACCCTGAAAGATTCGGTGTTTGCGGTATGGGATATCATTGAACTTCCTCTAATACTCTTTGATCCTAACAATGGAAATTTTGCTCGCGGGGCCTTGGACTCGCTCAATAGAGTTTATGATTTTTTGATCAAGCAAAAATCTCTTGTTGTTGAACTTGGCGTTCATACAGGTTCCAGGGCAAGTGAAACATACAATCAATACACCAGTGATAGGCGCGCCAAAGCCTGCGTTGATTATCTTGTGACTACCAAAGGGTTTCCAGCTTCGAGGATTACTTCCAAAGGTTACGGTGAATCGCAGCTCATTTATACCGACGATGTGATCGCCCGTGAAAAGGAAATGGAAAAACAAGAACTTTTGCATCGCAAGAACATGCGTACGGAACTCAAAGTACTGCGCATTGAATAAAAAAAGCCCCGATCTCCCGGGGCCTTTTCATTTCATAGTTTATTCTTTATTGAAGATACACCTTAACGGTGCTGCTCTTATCGCCCGAGGTAACAGTGGCGAAATAGATGCCGGAAGGTTGATCCTGCATGTCGATCACGGTGTTCTTGTCTGTGATCTGCGCATTCCTTACTTCTTGTCCTAAAACGTTCTTGATGCTAACAGTTGTTTTTTCTGAGGCATTCAGCTCGTCAAGCACCACAGTAATGTTATTGTCAGAAGAGAATATCCTTGCGGGAAGGTTTTTTAATTCAGCTACAGAAGTAGAGGAGCCCTTGTCACCAGCTTTGATAGCCTTGTCGGCGGTCATTTCGTAAGCATAATCCTTAATGGTGAAACTGCTTGCGAGGTTGTTCATATCCATTCGAGCCCAGCCATAATAGTTCTTACTGTTCTTAACGAACTTGAACCCCGCATACCTGTCAACAGCACTTACCCAGGGTCCAAATGCAATGCTACCATTGCCAAAACCGAGAGGGAGGCCGTTTGAGCCCGCATTCCATAAATTGCCCGCTCCAATATTAGCGTTGAGCGTAAGGCAAGAAAGCCCGCCGGTACTGTTAGAAGCCATAAGGTTCGCACTTGCGGCCACGCCCATCACAAAGTCGGCAGTGCCTCCAGTGGATTTGATGTGCGTGAGCTTGATGTCATAATCGTTGGTTCCGTCGTTGTTGAGGTCCAACTGATAAGTATCGCCATTTTGAGTGGCCGTATAATCCGTGATATTGGTATACACGATCTGCGCATCAGCGCTGCCCACAACTAAAATGGAACCTGCGAGGGCCGAATAGGGCTTGAGTTTTTTTCTGAGGGTAGTTTTTTTCTTTTTCATGTTGATTTATTAGAGTCTTTATTGACCGATGAACACTTTAGTGGAAGCTGTTTTACCATTGGCATTCACCGTAACAAAATAAACGCCTGATGCGGTACCCAGCATATCGATAGCACCGCGGCCCTCTGTCATCCTCATCGTCTTAATGATTTCGCCAAGGACATTGGTAACAGTAATATCCGCTTCGCCCGCATTGCTTAGCTGAATGGTGATGGTATTTCCTGAAGCATAAACAGTGCTGTTCACATCACTGAGCTGACTCACTGAAGTAGTGGTGCCCTTATCGCCCGCCAGGATCTTTTTGTTCGGGGTAAGCTCGTAAGCGTAATCCTTAATGGTAAAGGCATCGGAGTTCGCTGACACATCGAGCCTCGCCCAACCGTAGTGAACGCTGCCTGTAATATCAAGCTTAAGGCCCATGTATTTATCTGTAGCGCCTACCCAGGGACAAATGTTTACATAATTGACCCCGAGCGCCATAAAGGCCCCGCTACCATAAGTAAGCCAGGTCTTCGTTGCGTCTATATTGCTATTGAGATTAAATACGTTAGCGAAATTATAGGTATCTACCGCCATCTCGTTGCTGCCCAGCTGCTGCGCGCGTACCATGCGTAACTGGTTCTTCTGTGAGCCGCCAAAATATGTGGAAGCAGTTGTGGTAGAGAAGCCCAGTGTAAAATTAAAATCGTCGTTAGTGTCGTTGTTGAGGTCAAGCAGGTAGGCATCCCCGTTATTGGTCGCCGTATAATCGGTGATGTTAGTATAAACGATCTGCCCTTCGGCGGCACCGCTTACCGCAAGCAGTGAACCCGCCAGGGCGGAGTACGACTTAAGCTTGGAAGATAAAATGGTCTTTTGCTTTTTCATGAAAAGAGTTCTTACCCGCAAAAATAAGAAAAGGCAGGTGAATGCTCCAAATGAGTGGAGCATGCCTGCCTAAATGAGGATAAAAGCCTGAAAACGGCCTGAATTACTGGCCTACGAATACTTTGGTAGTAGAAGCGGAGCCGCCGATCGTAACCGTAACGAAGTAAATGCCAGAAGGCATTCCGTTCATGTCCACTACAGTTTTTGCTTCAGTAGCTTTTACAGCTTTCACTTCCTGCCCCAAAACGTTCTTCACGCTGATGAGCTCGGGAGCGGCGCTTCCGCAATTTACAGTAATGCTATTGTCCGAAGCAAATACCTTAACTTCTGCTCCGTCGATGTTTGTAACAGAGGTAGTATTGCCCATATCGCCTGCCAGGATCTTTGCCTTGGCCGTTTTATCATAAGCATAATCCTTAATGACGAACGTGTTGCAGAGTTTGTTCACATCCAGCCTTGCCCAACCATAATGGGGGCTGCCAGAGATCATGAGCATGAGGCCGAGGTAATGATCCTTCTTGGCCACCCAAGGACCTGTCTTCGCGCTATTGGAAGAGCTGGAAGCCATTAACAGGTCAGCGGCCCCTGTTTGCCAACTATTACTGGAGGCGATGGTTGTATTGAGCACAAGTGCGGAAGCGGAGTTTGAATTTCCAACGATGCCATTAAGGCCGGTCGCATCGCAACTTACCGCATTGTAAGTACCGGTGGACTTATTGCCTAAGCGGAAAATGTTAAAATCTATGCTGCCGCTGTTGTCAAGGTCGAGCTTATAAATACCTCCATCGTTCGACACTGTAACATCAATAATATCGGTATAAATCACTTGTGCATCGGCAGCACCTGATGCCATGGCAACCAATGATACCGCAAGCGAAGAGTAAGCGCTGATCTTAGTAGAAGTAGTTTTTTCTTTTTTCATGATCGGTTTTTATTGGATATAGATTTTAGCGGTACCTGAAATGGTTCCGCGGGTAATGGTTACAAAGTAAACACCTGTATTAGCGCCCTCCATACTGATCTCAGTGCCTCTCTCGCGCGTTACAAGGTTATTCAGTTCCTGGCCCAGCACATTGCGAACACTGATACGCGCTTCGCCATCCGCTTCCGAAAGGTTCACCGTGATCTTCTTATCCGCCGCGAATATGCTCACCCCCTGAAGGCCGCTTACCTCAATGCCCACGATCCCCTGGTTACCTGCCAGGATCCCCGTGTTGGGTGTTGATTCGTAAGCGTAATCCTTTATTGTGAAAACATCGGAGTTCTTGCCCACATCGAGCCTCGCCCAGCCGTAATAAGTCATGCTGTTCTTGATAAGCTTCAGCGCAAGGTACTTGTCCTTCTGGTTCACCCAGGGTCCGTAGTTAGCGTTATTGAAGTTCACGGCCATGAAGCCGGTACCCGAGTTATTGGTATTGACCCAGGTAAGGCCGGTGTCGATGAGCTTCTTCATGGGAATAGCCGCCGCACTGGTGGAATAAGAGCCGATGCCTTTGCGGGCCATTTCGTTAGAAGAGTTCCTCATCACCTGCACCGTCTTTGCTGTGCCGCTCGAAGAGCTATAATAAGAGCTTACAGGAATATCAGCACGCTTGATGGTGTAATCGGTGGTGCCGTCGTTATTGAGGTCAAGGGCGTAAGCATCCTGGTCGTTGGTGCCCGTATAATCGGTGATATTTGTATAAACGATCTGCGCGTTGGCCGAACCTGCCGCCGCGATGAGCGAAGCAGCAATGGCCGGATACGCGGCGATCTTTGAGGGAAGGGAATTTTTTTGCTTCTTCATGGATAGAGCTATGGAAAGCCAAAAATAAGAAATTCAGATGATATGCTCAAGTAGGGCTATTTACCCTTGAACTCGGCCTTTCGCTTCTCGAGGAAAGCAGCGGTACCCTCTTTAAAATCTTCGGTGGCGAAACACTTGCCGAACTCCTCGATCTCCTTTTTGTATCCGTCCACGCCTTCTTCGTAATACGCGTTCACGCTGGCGATCACTCCCGCTACCGCCATGGGCGATTTGGTGGCGATCTTCTCCAGTATGCCAACACATTTGGCTATGAGCTCTTCAGGACTTGTTACATAATTGACCAGGCTCATTTGCAGCGCCTGTTCGGCTGTAAGCATATCGGCGGTCATGTGCAGCTCGAAGGACTTTGCCTTTCCTACATATTGCGTAAGGCGTTGGGTTCCCCCGTAACCTGCAATGAGGCCCAGGTTCACCTCAGGCTGTCCGAACTTAGCGTTAGTCGCTGCCACACGCAGGTGACAGGCCATCGCCAGCTCGCATCCTCCACCCAACGCAAATCCATTCACAGCGGCGATCACGGGTTTCGGGCAGTTCTCAATGCTCTGGAAAACACGCTGGCCCTCTTGTGCCATTTTCATTCCCTCCGCGGGGCTCAGGCCAATGAACTCCGAAATATCGGCACCGGCAACAAATGACTTAGGGCCCGCACCGGTAATAATGATGCCCTTCAGCGCGGGCTCGGCACTAGCCTGCGCGATGGCCTGGCCGATCTCCTGCACTGTTTTCTTGTTCAGCGCGTTCAGTTTATCAGGACGATTGATGGTGATGGTACGGATACCATTGTCAGTACTTACCAATAGGTTCTCGAAGCTCATGTTATCGTATTTGGAAGCCATAAAATTATAATTATATTTGTTGTAGCACGAATGTTAACCTCAATCCTCCTTCCATGAAAACAAAAACTACCCTCTCCCTTTTAGCCGCTTTGCTTTTTTCTTTCGGCCTTTCCGCCAAGATCACCGTTACATCGCCCAATGGCGGCGAGACCTGGATGGTGGGAAGCAATCAAACCATCACCTGGACCGTTTCCGGTATCTCCCTCAGCGCGGTGCCGATCAATTATTCTACTGATGGCGGTTCTTCCTGGATCGTGGTCATCGCCTCTACGGCAAACAGCGGCTCCTATGCCTGGACAATTCCCAATACTCCTTCCACCAAATGTTTAGTGCGTGTTGGACAGGGCAACGAGATCGACCAGAGCGATGCCACCTTTGTTATCAGCCTCAGCACAGGAATAAGCTCAGCGCGCATTGGCTCCGTTGCCGACGTGTACCCGAGCCCCGCGAAAGGAACCCTCTTCATTAAAGCGAACGGTGACGTATTAAGCTCCGTTGAACTATTCGACGTTACCGGCAGGAAGGTAAAGCGCGTTGGCGCCGAGCTGCTCGCTGCCGAAACGAACACGATCGATATTTCCGCTTTGCCCGCGGGTGTTTATTTTGTGATCGTACGGTCGAACGAAGGAACGCAGACAAAGAAGATCAGTATCCTGCAGTAAAAGCCGGAAACTTATACCTTTGCTGTTCTATTAAATGATCTTTTATGAATGATGCTGTAAAACTCGTACTCGCGAATGCCGAAGACCTGATGGGCAAGGCGCTTGCGCACCTGGAGACGGAACTCAGTAAGATCCGCACAGGCAAAGCCAACCCCTCGATGGTGGACGGAGTAAAGGTGGATTATTACGGAACCCTCACTCCTCTAAGCCAGGTGGCGAATATCAATACACAGGATGCCCGCTCGCTGGTGATACAGCCCTGGGAGAAGTCGCTGATCGATGCCATTTGCAAGGCCATCACCGATTCTAACCTGGGTTTCAACCCGCAGAACGACGGCGCGCTGATACGTATCAACGTTCCGGCGCTTACCGAAGAACGCCGCAAGGACCTGGTGAAAAGGGCCAAAGCCGAAGGAGAGCACTGCAAAGTAACGATCCGAAACATACGTAAGGACGCCAACGAAATGGTGAAAAAGCACCAGAAGAACGGCCTGCCCGAAGACGAGGCCAAAGAGGCGGAAGCCAAGGTGCAAACGCTTACCGACAACTATAGCACGAAGTGCGACAAACACCTCGACCTTAAAGAAAAAGAGATCATGACCGTTTGATCACCAACGCTAACTCAACCAGAAACACATGGAACAACCAACCCCCAACCCGGCACCTTCTACTGAAGATAAAACAGTAGCCATTGTCGCTTACTGCACCCTCATCGGGTTCATCATCGCCATTGTTCTGCACGGTAACAATAAGACCAAGCTGGGCGCGTATCACCTTCGCCAGGCGCTTGGCTTGGTAATCACTGCTTTCGCTACCTGGATCGCAGCCTTTATACTTATGTTCATCCCCTTCATTGGCTGGGCGCTCATCCCTTTTCTCTGGATCGGAATTCTTGTGCTCTGGATCATGGGACTGATAAACGCCGCCAGCGGTCACGAGAAACCCATTCCTTTGGTGGGACCGATGTTCGCCAAGATGTTCAGCGGCGCTTTCGCTTAAGCCCACACCCGCGTACCTTCCGTACAGTTCGTGCAGATGTCCACTTCCTTCCTTGAACGGAAAACGGAG